>NZ_CP025422.1:1456726-1802209 GCF_002848265.1 Zhihengliuella sp. ISTPL4 | reverse complement strand
GCTCGACCGGGACCGGCGTCCTCAGACACCCGCGGACTACCGTAACGACGACACGGCTCAGCGCGTCGTGAGCTTCATCCACGGGACGGTGCCGTCGCACCGGCGCCGGCTGGGCCTCCTGCTTCCGCCCGAGCGCTGAGGCGGCGGACAGCCGCGTCTACCGGGCGTCCGGGCGCGGTCGCCGCGAGAGGTGGTGGTAGCTGGCCCACCACAGGACGGCGTTGAGCGCGGAGATCGCGGTCATCGACCAGGTCGCGCCGGCGAGCCCCCAGGCGTACGCGCAGGCGAGGACGATGAACGGCCGCGGGATGCCGACCACCAGCCGGAGAGTAAGGCTGCGGCCCCCCGCGAAGGCCACCCGGTGCCCGGAGTTCGCGACGGCGCCGACCAGCGCGAAGATCGCCTCCAGGCTCAACGGCAGCAGCGCGAGGCTCGCGAGCTGCCAGGTCTCACCGAGCAGCTGCTCGCCCCAGGCGTCGGGAAGGAACTGCAGCGCGACGAGGAAAGGCGCCAGAACGGCGACCTGTATCGCTGTGACCCGCACGGCGGAGCGGATCTGGCGTCCGGGGACATCATCACGCCGGGAGAGGAAGGGCAGCAGCAGCGAGCGCGCGGTCGTGGCGATGAGGTTCAGCGGCCCGAGGAGTGTGCCCGCGCCCCGCACGGCGCCCAGGATCCGGCCGTCGTCGACCAGGCCGAGCAGCCCCGTGGTGAGCAGGGCGCCACCGGAGCCCACCGCATAGTCGAGGGCGAACAGCGCGCTGACCCCGGTGTCCTCCCGGTGCCGTGTCCAGCGAGGGAGCAGCGGGGTGCGGGCGACCACCATCAGGACATACCCGGCCAGCGCACCCGAGAGCGCCCAGACGATGAACACGATCCGCGCGTCCAGTACCCCCGCGATCGAGAGCACGGCCCCAGCGATGGTCAGGGCCGACCACAAAGTGGTGGACACCATGGCCCGACCCACGGCTCCCGCCGCCGAATCGAAGGTCCGGAGGAAGTCGAAGGCGAGCAGCCCATGGAACGCGATGCCGAGCACCAGGAGGAAGAAGTTCGCCGTCACCATCGCCCAGACCACCAGGAGCACGGCACCCAACAGGGCGACCAACGACGCCCGCCGGAAGCTTCGGACGAAGGTGTCGCGGTCGGCGGGGCGGGAGAGGGCCGAGTCGGTGAGAGCCGAGCGGATGAGCCCGGAGCCGAAGAGGTAGGCCACCATCGCCAGGGAGAACTCCGCGAAGCCCGCGATCGACGAGGCGCGCGCGATCGTGATGGAGAGGGCCAGGCTCGCGAGGCTCACCAGGCCGTTGCCGCCCACGGCGAAGACCAGCCGTCGGCCGCCGGGGATCGGCCCGAGGAAGTCCTTGGCCACGGCGCCGCCTACTCGCCGTCGGCGAAGGAGCTCAGGACATCCCGGAGCGCCTGGCACACCTGCGCGATCGCGGAAGCCTCCAGGCGGGGGAACGTCGGGAGACTGATCCCTTCGCGGGAGATCGCAGCGGCCACCGGAGTGGGGGTGCGCTGCGCAGCCGGGACGAACGGCATGTCCTGCACGAGCGGGAAGACGGGGCGCGACTCGATGCCGCGCTCCGCGAGGGCGGTGATCACGGCGTCGCGCTCGACGGCGGACCGCCCGGTGAGGCGCACCGAGTGGATCCACGGCGTGGGGGCGGCCCCGGCAGCGATCTCCTGCCCGCGTAGACGCTCGTCCGCTGCCAGGAGCCGCTCGTACTCGTCGACCACCCGCCGCCGCTGAGCGATCAGCTCGGATGCGCGTTCCAGCTGAGCGGTGAGAATCGCCGCGGCGACGTTGGTCATCCGGTAGTTGTAGCCGACGATGTCGTGGAAGTATCGGCGCGTGGGGTGGTTGCCCTGGTTGCGCAGCTGCAGGATCGCGGTGTGGAAGTCTGCGCGCGGCGTGGTCACGGCGCCGCCCTCGCCGCTCGTGATGACCTTGTTCCCGAAGAAGGAGAACGTGCTGATGTCGGCGAGAGAGCCCGCAGCGCGCCCGTCCAGGGTTGCACCCAGCGATTCTGCCGCGTCGGCGATGAGGATGAGCCCATGCTCGTCGGCGATCCTTCGCAGTTCGCGGTAGTCGGCGGTCTGGCCGTAGAGGTCGACCGCCACGATCGCGGTGGTCTGCGGGGTGATCGCGCGTTCCACGGCCGCCGGATCGATGCACCAGGTGCTGTCGAGCACGTCGACCACGACCGGTACGGCCTGCACGTAGTAGACGGCGTTCAGCGTGGCGACGTAGGTGAGTGCGGGGATGATGACCTCATCGCCTTCGCCGACGCCGGCGGCGAGCAGTGCGAGGTGCAGGGCCGTGGTCCCGTTGCTGCAGACCGCCGCGTGCGGGGCGGCGGTGAGCGTGCGCAGCAGATCCTCGGCGCGCTCGACGTAGGCGCCCCGCGATGAGATCCAGCCGCTGTCGAACGCATCGAGCAGATAGCTCCGCTCGAGGGCGCCGAGGTCGGGTTCCGAAACGGGGATCATGCGTGCGCGCCTCTTCTCAGGTGGTCGGGCCGGGGACCGCGTCCCCCGGCCCAGGCGAAGACCTGCTGGTACTCCTCGGCCATCTGCTGCCACGTGCGCGCGCGCAACTCGGCGCTCAGGGGTCGGAGCCGTTCGACGATGCCGGCGTGATCGTCGAGGACCGAGTGGATCGCCTCGACGAGTTCCTCCGGTGAGTCCGGGTCGAACGTCGGGGTCGCCAGCCCCAGGGTTTCCAGCTGCGCTGTGAGCGGCGGGATACGGCTCGCCACGAACGGCAGACCGCGCACGATGGCCTCGAACACCGGGCCACTCGCCGCTTCCCAGCGCGTAGGCATCACGAGCAGGTCGGCCGCTGCGTACTCCGCCTCCAAACGCTCGGCGTCGACGAAGCCGAGCCATTCGATGCGGTCGGCGACGCCCAGCTCAGCCGCCAGGGCGCGCAACTGCTCGCCCTGCTTCCCGTCCTCGGCGCCGGTGAAAACCGCCGTGGCGCCCGACAGCCGCGGCAGAGCGCGCACCAGAACCTCGTGGTTCTTATGCGGAGTGACGAAGCCCGGCAGCAGAAGGCGGAGCCGACCGCTGTTCGGTGTGGGACGATCGGTCCACGGGCCGCTGTTGAGTACGGGCAACGGGATCAGGAACGTCTTGGAGGCGGCGGCGGGGAAGCGCTCGATCAGGCTTCCGTACGGATGCGCCCAACTGCAGATGACGGCCGCCGCGGCGTCGACGTTCCGGGTGATGATCTCCTGATCCATGGGGGAGGCGAGGCCCGGTTCGAAAACCCGCAGATCGTGCACGGTGACGGCGGTGCGTCCGCCGCCGAGCGGTACGCGATGGAACGGCTGCCAGACGACCCCGTTTCCCAGGGTGGCAGCCGTGGAACGGGCGCGAATGGCGCGGACCCGACCGATCAGCGCCTGCGCGAGGGGGGATGATCGTGGGATCACGCGACGCAGCGCTCGCTGCCACCGGCTCGTCGCGCTCAGCGAGATCGTCACCGGGACGATGGCGTCGGGTAGCCGCGGAAGCCGTTCCGCCCACGCGTTCGCGGCCTCCGCGTTCACGAGGCAGCGGAACGGGATCCCGGCCGCCGCGAGCCCTTCCGCGACACCGGCGGCCACCACACCGACGCCGCCCGAATCCGGGCTCACGGACGTGAAGTCGAGGGTGAGGGCGGGAGCCGAGCCGCCGTCCTGAGGGGCGGACACGCTCAGATGTCCACCCGCACGTGCCGTCCGGCCTTCTCGTCGCGCACCTGCTGCAGATCGCCGTCGACCATGCGCTGCACGAGTCCGGTGAACGTGGTGGTCGGCTTCCAGCCGAGACGGCGCTCTGCCTTGGAGTAGTCGCCGATCAGCGCGTCAACCTCGGACGGGCGCTCGTACCTCGGGTCGGTGCTGACGTAGTCCTCCCAGTTCAGGTTCACGTGGTCGAACGCGGCCTGCACGAACTCGCGCACCGTGTGCGCCTCGCCGGTCGCGATCACGTAGTCATCGGGCGTGTCCTGCTGCAGCATCAGCCACATGGCCTCGACGTATTCGGGCGCGTAGCCCCAGTCGCGCACGGCATCGAGGTTGCCCAGAACGAGACGGTCCTGAACGCCCTCGACGATGCGAGCCACAGCGCGGGTGATCTTCCTCGTCACGAACGTCTCGCCGCGACGCGGGCTCTCGTGATTGAAGAGGATGCCGTTGGAGGCGTGCAGACCGTAGGCCTCGCGGTAGTTCACCGTCGCCCAGTAGCTGAACACCTTCGCCGCGCCGTACGGGCTCCGGGGGTGGAAGGGCGTCTCCTCGTTTTGCGGCGGTGGAGTGGAGCCGAACATCTCGGAGGAGGAGGCCTGGTAGAAGCGCGAATCGACGCCGCTCGCGCGGATCGCCTCCAGCAGGCGGATGGTGGAGACACCGGTGACGTCGGCGGTGTACTCGGGGATCTCGAAAGAGACTGCCACGTGGCTCTGCGCGCCGAGGTTGTAGATCTCGTCCGGCTGGACGTCGCGGATGAGGTTGGTCAGCGAGCCGGAGTCGGAGAGATCGGCGTAGTGCAGGATCAGATCGGACGGCCGGTGGCCTTCGGCCCTGGCGACCTCCTCCAGGCGCGACGTGTTGAACGACGACGAGCGGCGCTTCGTGCCGTGGACCTCATAGCCCTTGTCCAGCAGCAGCTCCACAAGATAGCTGCCGTCCTGGCCCGTCGTTCCCGTGACAAGCGCCTTCTTCATGTGTGCCCTCTATGCGTGGTGCGGCGACCATCCTGTCGGCGGTCCGGAATCCTGACTATCCTAGGGCGTCAGGGGATCCGCTCGTGCTTACCGGCTGAGGCTCCGCGACGACGGAGACGTCGCCGCATCCCTCACTCAGCATCGGAACCGCGCGAAGGGCGATCGGTCTCTCCATGAAGACACTCTCAGGCGAGCGGGGATCCGGAGCGCCGGTCGCCGAGCAGGCGTCGAGCGCGCCCCTCTCGTCACCATCCCGCCTTCAGCGCCTCTTCCTGTCGTATCCCGTGTCGGTGGCGCTCTCGCTGCCGTATGTTCTGCTGATCCTGCCGCAGGCGGTGTGGAATCAGAACGAGCATCTCGGCTTCCTTATCGGTGTCCTCGCTCTGGCCCTGGCGGGCGCGGTGTTCGTCGAGGCCCTGGTCGGCATACTGCGGTCCTCCGGCCGGCGGGCGCGAGCCGCGCGTACGGCGGCGAACGTCGATGCGACGTTCGAGCGGCTGAACGCGTACGGGCCGGCGCTGCGGCGCTCGGCCTACTTCGTCACGGTCGTCGGTGTGGTGGTCGGAGTGGTGTCCGCTGCAGCCGGGATCGGGTCGATCCAGTCCCAGGTCGGACTCGTCGCCGTCTCCGCGCCCCTTTCCATGGCTTCGGCGCTCGTCGGAGGCTGGCCGACGATCGGCTCGGCGCTCCTGGTCGCAGCCCGGATGGCTCGACAGCTCTCTGCGCGATCGTTCTGGTCGTGGATCGGCATCCTTGTCGTCGGGCAAGCGCTGGAGGCGTATCTCACCGCTGTCACCGCGACCTTGATGACGTTCGCCACCAGTCTGATGATGATGCTGTTGCTCTTCGGGATCATCCGCGTGCGCTTCGCCCTGGTCACCCTGCTCATCGTCCTGATCGCGTGGCCGATCGCGTTCGACATCCGCAACGGGCTGAGAGAGTCCAGCGGTGTCGCCGTGAGTGCCGATGTCGACGCTTTCGATCGCCTGCGTTTCGATCTGCAGATCACCCGTGCCGCGGAGATCCGGGACATCCCGCTCGAACTCGGGCAGCCGGGCCCGATCGAGATCGTCCGGTACGGCCTCGTACCCCGTGCCCTGGACCCCGAACGACCGCCGATCTCCACCGGAATCAAGATCAACATGTACCTGGGGGGAAGTGCCACATCCAGCTACACCTTCCTTCCCGTCACGACCGCATACGTCCTCGGCGGACCCGTCTACCTCGTCCTCTGGTATGGCTTTTGGGCGCTCCTCGCGGCGATCGTGCTGCGCGGCGGGCGCGACCTGAGTGTGCTCCGCATCGTGCTCATGGGGCTCCTCCTGAGCGGCCCGCTCGGGTGGTTCTCGACTTTCCCCGACCGGACCATCGGTGTCCTCCAGTTCCTGGTGTCCTTCCTTCCCGTGCTGCTCTATCTGGCCCTCGAGAAGACGTTCCGCCAGCGGCGGAGAGGGGCCATGAGCACGGCTCATCCACAATCGGAGCGGCGGCGCACGTGAACGAGCGGACTCGTGTGGGCGTGTTCGCCCCGTTCTACCCGCCCGCCTTCCGAGGGGGCGGACCCGTGCGGTCGATCTCCGCGCTGGTGCAGGCCGCTCCGGCGACGTTCACCCCGTTGGTCGTGACGGGCGACCGAGATCTCGGGGAGACGGAACCGCTTCCGGTGCCCGCCAACGAGTGGATCTCTCATGCGGACGCCGACGTCTATTACGCCTCCCTGTCGTCGCCCGCGGCGTATACGCGAGCGCTCTTCGCCCTCCGGCGGCGGCGACCGGGTCTGCTTCATCTCAACAGCTTCATGAACCCGCGATTATCCATCGTGCCGGTGCTTTTGTGGCGGCTGGGATTCTGGGGCCGGGCACGCCTGCTGGTCTCGCCGCGGGGCGAGTTCGGAGACGGTGCGCTCTCCCGGCGCACCGGAAAGAAACAGGCCTACATGCGGCTGTTCCGCCTCCTCGGTCTCCATCGCCGAGTGGTGTGGCACTCGACGGCCCCGCACGAGACGGCCGACATCCGTCGTGCCTGGGGGGAGCCGGTGACCGTCGTGGAGCGGGAGAACGACACTCTTCTCGCCCTGGCCGCGACCGAACCTTCGCCCCTCGACGGGCCGCTTCGTGCCGTGTTCCTCGGGCGCATCGTGGAGCACAAGGGGCTGCACATCGCGCTGAGTGCGCTCCAGGCGGTAGCCGCGCCGGTCAGGCTCGACGTGTACGGCTCCCGGGAGGACGCGGCCTACGTGCGTCGCTGCGAGGCGCTCGTGCGCGACCTTCCGCCTCACATCTCGGTCACCTTCCATGGGCCGGTGGCGCCGGAGGAGGTCGTGAGTGTGCTCGCGCAGCACGAGCTGCTCCTCATGCCCACGGCGGGCGAGAACTTCGGGCACGTCATCGCAGAGGCCCTCTCGGCGTCGTGTGCCGTGGCGGTCACTCCGCTCACCCCGTGGACCGAGGTCCTTTCCGAGGCGGGTGGACTCGTTCTCGACCGCGCCGTCGAGCCCTGGTCGAGGGGAATCGAAGAGCGGGCCTCATCGTCGCGCGAGGAGAGATTGGCGGCCCGACGCCACGCGGGCCAGACCTACGAGAGATGGCGTGCGCGACCGCGCGCGCCTCATGTCTGGGAGACGGCCTCGGCGGTGCGCGGCCGCTGACCCGCCCGAGGCCTCGCGGTCAGAGGCGGTGGACGCTCGCGTGGGGGAGGCGGTTCCGCGTATCGAACACCAAGACCTCGCCCGCCTCGGCACGGCGTTCGAGGAGGTCGAAGTCGAACTGGTCGTGATCGGTGACCACGATCACGAGATCGGCTTCGTCGATCGTCTCCGCGGTGAGTTCGCGGCGCTCCGCTCCGCGCGGCCACTGAGCCTCGACCACGAAAGGGTCGGCGGCGAGCACGGTCGCGCCGAAGTCGCCGAGGAGCTGGATGATCCGCAGCGCGGGCGACTCACGGCTGTCTCCGGAGTTCTTCTTATAGGCCACCCCGGCGAGCAGCACCGTCGAGCCATTCAGCGCCTTGCGCTGGGTGTTGAGGAGTTGGATCACGCGCTCCACCACATAAGCGGGCATGTGCTCGTTGACGTCGTTCGCCAACTCCACGAACCGGAAGCTCTTGCCGAGCGTGCGGCGCACCTGCCAAGACAGGTAGCTCGGATCGACGGGGAGGCAATGACCGCCGACGCCCGGGCCGGGAGTGAACTTCATGAATCCGAACGGCTTGGTGGCCGCCGCGTCGATCGACTCCCACACGTCGACACCGAGTTCGTCCGCAAAGACCGCGAGCTCATTCACGAGCGCGATGTTGACGTGACGGAAGGTGTTCTCGAGCAGTTTGGTCAGCTCGGCTTCCTTCGGCGACGAGACGGGGACTGTGCGCTCGACCAGCGACGCGTAGAAATTCTCGACGCGCGCGAGAGAGGCGGAGTCGATGCCCGAGACGACCTTCGGCGTGTTGACGAAGTTCCAGCGCGGGTTCCCGGGGTCGATGCGCTCCGGGCTGTACCCGACGAAGAAGTCCGTGCCCGCGGACAGCCCCGAACCCTTCTCGAGGATCGGCACCACGAGTTCTTCCGTCGTGCCGGGGTAGGTCGTCGATTCGAGGACGACGGTCGCCCCTGCGGTCACGAACGGGGCCAGGGACGCCGCCGCGGACTCGATGAAGGAGAGGTCGGGCACGCTTTCCTTGAGCGGCGTCGGAACGGTGATGACCGCGACCCCGAAACCGCGGACGTCCGCGTAGTCGGCCGTGGCCCGGTAACGGCCGGACGTCAGGGCGGCCTGCACCGTCGCGCTCTCAACGTCCTCGACGAACGAGCGACCCTGCGCGAGCGCGTCGACGCGCACGGCGTCGAGATCGAGACCGACGACGTCATACCCCATGTCGACGGCGCGCATCGCGAGCGGGAGACCCACGTAGCCCTGGCCGACGACGATGACGGGACGTGAGCGGTCGAGCATCGAGACTCCATTCGCGGGGTGGCACGGTGATGTAACGGCTCATAGTCTGTCACGCGTGGCGCCGGGTGCCCGCCGACTCTGAGAAGCGCGCGCTACCGGCTTCGCAGGGGGATTCCTGAAAACTACGGTTGAATAGGAGCGATGTCCTCCGCCCCGACCCGAGCCCGCCTGCGCGCCCAGGCGCGCCGCAACGGTTCCCCGCGACGTCGTCGCCGGATCGTGGCGATCGTTCTCGGGCTCCTCGCCCTGATCCTCCTGTTCGCCGCAGTGATCGGTGGGATCGCGGTGTCGAAGGCGTTGGCGGTCCGCGACGCGCTCACGCGGGCGGTGCCCGTTGCCAGCGGCCTGCCGGCGAAGGTCGTCGCAGGGGAGGCCGAGCAGGCTGCGGCCGATGCCGCAGCGGTGCAGAAGCTCGCGGAAGACGCCGTGAAGGAGACCGCGAGCGCGGAATGGCGCATCGCCGAGTGGATTCCGGTCCTCGGACAGAACCTGGCGGCCGTCCGGACGGCCGCTGAGGGAGTCGACCGCATCGCCGAGTTCGCCGTCTCCGCGGTGCCCACGCTCGACCTCTCGGCGTTCCGACCGGTCGACGGAGCGGTGGACCTGGGGGCAGTCCATCGTCTGGAGGATGTGGTCTCGCGAGGCGCGGCCACGTTCTCCGCGGTGGACGAGCGGATCGCGGAGACCGACCGGAGCCTTCTTCTGCCCCCGGTGGCCGATGCGCTCGCGACGCTCGACGATGCGGTCAGCTCGATCGACGACACGCTCGGGAGTCTCGCCCCGGTACTGAAGATCCTCCCTGCGGCGCTCGGGGAGGGGGAACCGCGCACATACCTCCTCGTCTTCCAGGGGAATTCCGAGTTGCGGGCGTCGGGCGGTAATCCGGCGGCGCTGGCCCTGGTGACCGCGAGCGAAGGCCGGATCGAACTCACCACGCAGGCGACGAGTGTGCAGTTCGCCAACGCTCGCCCGGAAAGCGTGTCACCTCTGGACCCGGAGACGGAGCACCTCTACTCCGACATCATCGGACGCTGGATTCCGAACCTGACAGCCACACCCGACCTGGAGACCTCCGTTGAAATCCTCCGTGCATGGTGGGCCGAGGAAGGACTGCCGCCGTTCGACGACGTCATCAGCACAGATCCGGTCGCCCTCAGCCATCTCCTGAAGGCCACTGGCCCGATCCCGCTGGTCACGGGGGAGACCCTCACCGCCGAGAACGCGGTACCGCTGCTCCTCAACCAGGTGTACTTCACCTACGGAGAAATGGTCCCCGGGCGCGGTGCGGACGGAACGGCGCAGGACCTGTTCTTCGCCGCGGCGGCGGCGCAGGTGTTCAGCACGCTGACGACCGGAGTGAGCAATCCCATCGCTCTGCTCGACGGACTCCGGCAGGCATCGGACGAGGGGCGACTCAAGATCTGGTCCTCGAACCCGGACATCGAGGGGATGCTCAGCGGAACGAAGCTCGCCGGGACACTCCCAGCGGACAACACGGAACGCACTGTCGCCGGCGTCTACTTCAACGACACGACCGGTGCGAAAACCGACTACTACGCCGACGCGACGGTCGTCACCACGAGTGATCAGTGCACCGCCTCCGGTGCTCCCACCTTCCAGCAGACCATCGAGTTCGCGAACAACATCACGCCGGAGCAGGCCGCAAGCCTTCCCTACTTCATCACCGGGCCGCACTTCCCACCTGGGTACCTCGCGACGGACGTCGTCGTCTACGCACCGGTCGGCGCGAGCATCGAGTCGTGGACGGTGGAAGGGGCAGAGAGTTACCACCTGGCCGCCGAGGGTACTCACCTCGGCCGATCCGTGGTGCGCATCAACATGGTCACCCCGCCGCAGACCGCCGCGACGATCACCGTCACGATGAAGGGTGCCGAGGGGAGCACGGGGGCGGACTATGGACCGTACGACGTGTGGACGACCCCGATGGTGCGCGAGACTCCCGTCACGCTGGAGGCACCGGGCTGCTAGCGGATCGCGGTCCGTACGATCCGCTCGACCTCGCTCAGCGCGGGGGTGAGCTGCGCGCCGGAGAGCGCATAGGTCTCCCGCGAGCGCCGGTAGGGATCGACGACGTCGTCGTCCTCGGGCGGTGCGGGCGTGATGCCGCGCTGATCGCCGACGGCGCGGAGCACAGCGGCGAACCGATCCCGCCGCGAGCCCTCGTCGGTCTGCGCGGCGTCCCGCGCCTCTTCGGTGCTCAGAGTGGATGCGAGCCGCGCGAACTCCCGCAGCGTGAACGTGCGCCGGAGGGCGGCGGGCATCATCTTGACGACGGCGGAGCGGTGTTCGCGTGCCATCGTCAGCACGAGGTCGGCGTCGGCAACGTACGGCTCGACGAGGTACCGGGCGCGGTGAGCGAGGGCGATCGCCGAGTCGGCACCACCCTGTGTGACGAGTTCGAGGGCTTCCTCCGGCATGCCGTGCCCCTCGAGCGCATGCGTTCCGGCGCTGTGCACCCGGACGCCCAGCGGCTCGAGCCGCTGTCGAAGCAGCACCTCGGCGAGAGGAGAGCGGCAGATGTTCCCGGTGCAGACCGTCAGGATGGTCAGACGTTCGCTGGCAGGGGCGGTCGGGTTGACGTCGTTCTCGGGAACGGCGGCGCGCACAGACGGGTCCTGCTGCTCACGCCACTCTCGGCGGCTCATGCCGGCTGGCGGGCCGTCGAGGGGAGGAAGGGTCACGAAGCCAGCCTACGGTCCGTCGACGCGGCCGGATCGCGTGACAACAGGGCCAGCAGCAGGGTCACCACGACCGCGCCGAGGAAGGTGCCGGTGGTGTTGGCGATCACATCGCTGAGCGTGGGGAACCGGGACGGCATCAAGCCCTGTACCGTCTCGATCACGACGCTCAGCAGTCCACCGGCGAGCGTGACCTGCCAGAGTCGAAGCCGTGGCCACGCGAAGGGCAGCAGCAGCCCGACGGGGACGAAGAGAACGACGTTGGCCAGGATTTCCAGAACCACGGCGCTCTGCTGGTACGGCGCGACGCCGGCCTCCGCGACCCATGCGGCCATCACGCCCACGAGGCCCGTGACCTTCGACGAGACCGTCGCCGGCAACCAGACCGTGAAGCCCACGAACAGCAGATAGCCGACCAGGGCGACCCGGGCCGCCGCCGTGCCGCGTCGGGTACGGGCGGCGAGGGTCGAGGTCATGGCGTCATGTTATCCGCGGCGCCCGTGCAGCCCTCTCAGGGTCGGCCGCCCTGCTCCTCGATGTACCGCAGCAGGACGCCTTCGCGCAGCGCCCACGGCGACACCTCCAGCTCCTCCACGTCGAGCGCCGTCATCGCCGCGTGCAGGGACACCGCCGCTGCGACGATCTGGAACGTCCGGTCGGGTGTGATGCCGGGCAACTCCTGCCGCGCCGACGCGGGAAGGCGCGCCAAGCGCGGGATCCATGCTCCGAGCGCCGTCCGCGGCAGCAGCATCCGCTCGATCCCGGACCAACCGGGAACGGGGTATCCGACGAGGCGGGCGAGGGAGCGGATGGCCTTGGACGATCCGACGACGTGGTCGGGGCGGGGGAGCGCGGCGAAGCGCGCGGCGACGCCGGTCACTGTCGTCATCGCGTGCACCCGAAGCCGCTCCACGTCCTCCTCGCCGGGCGGGTCCTGCGGGAGGAACTGCACCGTCATGCGCCCGGCGCCGAGCGGGACGGAAGCCGCCGCATCCGGGAGTTCCTCGGCGCCCGCGGCGATCTCCAGCGAGCCGCCGCCGATATCGAGGAGCAGGAGCTGACCGGCCGACCACCCGAACCACCGGCGCACGGCGAGGAAGGTGAGCTCCGCCTCGGTCTCCCCGTCGAGCACCTGGAGCGGCTGGCCCAGCACGGCCTCGATGCGGCCGATCACCTCGTCGCCGTTGCGCGCATCCCGCACGGCGCTCGTGGCGGTGGCGAGGAGTGCGTCGACGCGTTCCGCCTCCGCGACGCGGCGCGCCTGGGCGACGGCCGCCTCCAGGGCGCGCACACCCTCCTCCGCGATCGCCCCGTCGGGTTCGAGGTATCGCATGAGCCGGAGCACCGTCCGGTCGCTCGTCGTCGCGAGCGGTCGTCCGCCGGGGCGCACGTCGGCCGCGAGCATGTGAACGGTGTTGGATCCGATGTCGAGGACTCCGAGGCGCACGGGATGAGGATACTCGCGCGCGGTTACGATGGACGACGTGACCACCGCCGACCCCACGCTGCCGCTGTCGCCGTACCGGGAGATCGGGCGCGCGGAGTGGGCACGTCTCGCCGCCGGACTCGACCAGCCGCTCACCGAGACGGAGGTCGTCGAGCTGCGCGGCATCGGCGACCGGCTCGATCTCACCGAGGTACGCGAGGTCTACCTCCCGTTGAGCCGGCTGCTGAGCCTGTACGCCAGCGCGACGAAGCAACTCGGCGCCGCGACGTCGACGTTCCTCCAGGAGGACGACACCACGACGCCGTTCGTCGTCGGTGTCGCCGGCTCCGTGGCGGTGGGCAAGTCGACGATCGCCCGGCTCCTCCGTGAGCTTATGAGCCGGTGGCCGGGGACGCCACGCGTGGAACTCGTCACGACGGACGGCTTCCTCTACCCGAACGCCGAACTCGAGCGTCGTGGCCTCATGGACCGCAAGGGCTTCCCCGAGTCGTATGACCGCCGGGCCCTGATCGAGTTCCTCACGGAGGTCAAGAGCGGGGCGCCGGAGGTGCGGGCGCCGTTCTACTCGCACATGCGCTACGACATCGTGCCGGACGCGCACGTCGTGGTGCGCCGACCGGACGTCGTGATCGTCGAGGGGCTCAACGTCCTGCAGCCTCCGCCCGCGCCCAACGACGTCGCCGTCAGCGACCTCTTCGACTTCTCGATCTTCGTGGACGCCGACACCTCGCACATCGAGAAGTGGTACGTCGACCGGTTCCTCGCCCTGCGGCAGGGCGCCTTCAGCAACCCGTCCTCGTACTTCAACGTGTTCGCGCACCTCACCGACGAGGAGGCGATCACCACGGCACTGGGGTACTGGAACGAGATCAACATGCCGAACCTCGTCGAGAACGTCATGCCCACCCGGCATCGCGCGCGACTGGTCCTCCGGAAGGGCGCCGATCACGACGTGGAGAGCGTGCTCCTTCGCAAACTCTGACCGCCACCGACAGCGCGCGTATGTTCGGACGACTCGCAAAAATTCCCGCTTACCCTTATCGGCATGTGTGGAATCGTCGGATACGTGGGCCCGCGGCCCAGCCAGGACATCCTTCTCGCCGGACTCGCCAGGCTCGAGTACCGCGGCTATGACTCCGCGGGCATCGCGGTGATCGACGGCGAGGGAACGCTGGGTATGCGCAAGAAGGCGGGCAAGCTGGCCATGCTGCGCGACTCGCTCGGCGACGCCCCGCTTGCCGACGGCACGACCGGCATCGGGCACACGCGCTGGGCGACCCACGGCGGTCCGACCGACGTCAACGCCCACCCGCATCTCGCCGACGATGACAAACTCGCGGTGATTCACAACGGCATCATCGAGAACTTCGCCGCCCTGCGCGACGAGCTCCTCGCCGCCGGCGTCGCCTTCCGCAGCGAGACGGACACCGAGGTCGCCGCGGCGCTGCTCGGCCGCGAGTACGCGAGCAACGGCGGCGATCTCGCCCTCGCGTTCCGGGCGGTCGTCAACCGCCTCGAGGGGGCCTTCACGCTCCTCGCCATGCATCAGGACCACCCGGGTCTCGTCGTCGGCGCGCGGCGCAACTCGCCTCTCGTCATCGGCCTCGGCGAGGGGGAGAACTTCCTCGGCTCCGACGTCGCCGCGTTCGTCGAGCACACTCGCAAGGCGCTCGCGATCGGTCAGGACCAGATCGTCTCGATCACCCCGGACGCGGTGACCGTGACCGACTTCGCCGGCACCCCCGTCACCGCCGAGCCCTTCGACGTCTCCTGGGACGCCGCCGCCGCCGAGAAGGGCGGATGGTCGAGCTTCATGGCCAAGGAGGTCGCCGAGCAGCCCGAGGCCGTCGCGAACACCATCCGCGGCCGCATCCACGACGGGCAGGTCGTGATCCCGGAGCTCGACGGCCTCGACGAGCTGTTCCTCGGCATCAACCGCGTCATCATCACCGCCTGCGGCACGGCCTCCTACGCGGCCCTCGTCGGCAAGTACGCGATCGAGCAGTGGGCGCGTGTGGCGGTCGATGTCGAACTCGCTCACGAGTTCCGTTACCGCGACCCGGTCATCGGCACGGACACGCTCGTGATCTCGATCAGCCAGTCCGGCGAGACCATGGACACGCTGATGGCCGTGAAGTACGCCAGAGAGCGCGGCGCCCGCACGCTCTCGGTGTGCAACACGCAGGGCGCGACCATCCCGCGTGAGTCCGACGCTGTCGTGTACACCCACGCCGGGCCGGAGGTGGCCGTGGCTTCGACGAAGGCGTTCTCCGCCCAGATCACGGCCCTCCTGCTGCTCGGCCTGCACATGGGCCGCGTCCGCGGTGTCGTCGCCGACGCGTCCACGGACGTCGAGGAGCTCGCCGCGCTGCCGGAGAAGATCGCGAAGGTGCTGGAGAGCGAGCACGAGCACGTCTCCCAGCTCGCCGGCTGGATGGCCGACACCCGTTCGGTCCTGTTCCTCGGTCGTCACGTCGGCTATCCGATCGCCCTCGAGGGAGCGCTGAAGCTCAAGGAGATCTCCTACATCCACGCGGAGGGCTTCGCCGCCGGTGAACTCAAGCACGGTCCGATCGCCCTGATCGAGCCCGGGCAGCCGGTCTTCGTTCTCGTGCCGTCGCCGCGGCACTCCGCGCTCGTGCACTCCAAGGTCGTCTCCAACATCCAAGAGATCCGCGCCCGCGGCGCCCGCATCATCGTCGTGGCGGAGGAGGGCGACGCCGCCGTGCTGCCGTTCGCGGACGAGGTCATCCACATCCCGCTGGCCGGCCCCATGTTCGAGCCGCTGCTCGCCGTGGTCCCGTTGCAGATCTTCGCGATGGCGCTGGCCACCGCCAAGGGCCTCGACGTGGACCAGCCGCGCAACCTCGCGAAGTCCGTCACGGTGGAGTGACCGCCGACCCACCCCCTTGTGTTCCTCCCACCCCTCTGCGTGTGCACGCAGAGGGGTGGGGCGTTCGTAGAGGGGTGGATGGGGAAGCCCGAGTAGGCTGAACGCGTGATCATCGGCACCGGCATCGACCTCGTGGACATCCCGCGGTTCGAGCGCACGATGACCAGGACCCCCCGGCTGCGGGAGCGGCTGTTCGCTCCCTCCGAGCGCGAGCTCCGGCTGCCGTCGCTGGCTGCCCGTTACGCCGCGAAGGAGGCACTGATCAAAGCTCTCGGCGGCTCCGACGGCGTGCACTGGACCGAGATCGAGATCGCTTCCGAGCCCTCGGGACGACCGCACTTCGTCCTGTCCGGCTCCACCGCCGCGGTGGTCGAGGAGCGCGGCATCCGCACGCTGCATCTGACCCTCACCCACGACGCCGGCCTCGCCGCCGCGTTCGTCGTCGCCGAAGGAGCCCCGCTGTGACCGTCCCTTTCCGCGAGGCCACGATCGACCTGGATGCCATCGCCGACAACGTGCGGCACTTCCGCCGCCTCACCGGCGTGGAGGTACTCGTCGTCGTCAAGGCGAACGCGTACGGGCACGGAGCGGCCGCGACCGCCGTGGCCGCGCTCTCCGCCGGCGCCACCCGCCTCGGTGTGGCCGAGATCCCTGAGGCGCTGGAGCTGCGCCGTCAGGGCGTGCACGCCCCCATCGTGGCCTGGCTGCATGCGCCGGGAGAGCGGTTCGTGCAGGCAGCGGCCGAGGGGATCGAGCTCGGTATCTCGTCGTACGACCAGCTGCAGGCGGCAGCCGCCGCCGCGTCCGCCGACCGCCCCGTCGCCGTGCATCTGAAGCTCGAGACCGGCCTGTCGCGGAACGGCATCGCCCCCGACGACTGGGGGAGGGTGCTCGCCGAGGCCGCTCGTCTGGAGCGCATCGGACGGGTCCGCGTCGTCGGGCTCTTCAGCCACCTCTCCAACGCCTCGCCCGCCGACGACCGCGCCGCGCTCGCCCGCTTCGAGGAGGGGGTGACGCAGGCCGCCGCCCTCGGCGTCCGTCCCGAGATCCGCCACATCGCCGCGACGGCCGCCGCGATCGACCTGCCGGAAACGCGTCTGGACGCCGTCCGCATCGGCATCGGAGCCTACGGCGTCTCCCCCTTCGATGACCGCTCCTCCGCGGAACTGGGTCTGCGCCCGGCCATGACCTTGCGCGGCGCCGTGGCCGCCGTGCGCCGTGTCCCCGCCGGCACCGGGGTGTCCTACGACTACGCGCACCGCACGGACCGGGAGACCACGCTGGCGCTGGTCCCGCTGGGCTACGCCGACGGCGTGCCCCGCAGCGCCTCCGGACGGCTTCCGGTGTCGATCGGCGGCCGTCGGTACACGAACGTCGGACGGATCGCGATGGATCAGTTCATCGTGGACGTCGGAGATGCCCCGGTCGCCGTGGGCGACGAGGTCACGCTCTTCGGGGACCCGACCCTCGGCGTGCCCTCGGCCGCGGACTGGGCGGAGGCCGCCGGCACCATCGGCTACGAGATCGTCACGCGTATCGGGCACCGGGTTCCACGGAGGACGACGTGAGCCTGGATCCGGCGTTCCTCGGACGCCGCCGGATCGCCACCGCGGAGGAGATGGAGCAGCTCGGCCTGCGCATCGGCGAGCAGCTCGAGCCGGGGGATCTGCTCATCCTCACCGGACCGTTGGGGGCGGGCAAGACCACGTTCACCCGCGGCCTGGCCGAAGGTCTCGGCGTGCGGGGCCCGGTGCAGAGTCCGACTTTCGTGATCGCCCGCACGCATCCGTCGCTCGGGGGCCGCGCGCCGCTGGTCCACGTCGACGCCTACCGTCTCGGCTCCGCCGCCGAGCTCGACGACCTGGATCTCGACCTGGAGCGGTCGGTGGTGGTCGTGGAGTGGGGCCGCGGCATGGCGGAGGAGCTCGCCGACGCCTGGTGGGACATCGAGATCGAGCGCCCCGTCGGATCCGGCGAGGACGACGACCTGGACCCCTCCGAGCTGGATGCCGACGCCCCGCGCTTCGTCACCATCGCCCGCGAGGAGCGGTCGTGACGGCGGGCCAGGGCGCGCCGCTGGTCGCGGTCATCATCGAAGACGACCCTGGTGTGCAGTCCCTCCTCGACGAGGTCTTCCTCGCCGCCGGTTTCCGGACCGTGCTGGCGGGCTCCGGGCCCGAGGGCCTCGCGGCCGTGGCAGCGCATCGTCCGGTCATCACGACGCTCGACATCAACCTCCCCGGCATCGACGGCTTCGAGGTCGCGCGGCGCATCCGCCAGGTCAGCGACACCTTCATCATCATGCTGTCCGCCCTGGCCGAGGAATCGGACGTGGTCCTCGGCCTCACGTCCGGCGCCGACGAGTACCTCGTCAAGCCCTTCCGGCCGCGCGAGCTGCGGGCGCGCATCGAAGCGCTGCTCCGCCGCACCCGCACGTCCGCCACGGAGCAGGCCCCGCTCGCCGCCCCCGCGCCGGCGATCCCCGCCCCCGCGGCTCCGCCCACGACGCCGAGCGTCCCGCTGCCGGTCGCGGCGGCCGCTGACGCCACCGTCGCCACGTGGCGCGGGCTCGTGCACCGCGACCTCAGCCTCGATCTCGACACGCGCCTCGTCCTCGTCGCCCAGCGCCCCGTCGAGCTCACCCCCACGGAGTTCGACCTGCTCGCCGCGCTTCTCGAAGCCGGCCGCAGGGTGTGCAGCAAGGCCGACCTCGCCCTCGGGCTCCGTGGGCCCGCCGGTGACGCGCATGACCGGGTGAGCGAGCCGGACAAACGGGCCATCGAGACCCATATGGCCAACCTTCGTCGGAAGCTCCGCGACAGCCCGACCGCCCCGCGCTACATCGAGACGGTGCGCGGCGTCGGATACCGCCTCACATCCGACGACCGGCACGTCTGAACAAAGGGGTCGAGGCCGCGGCTCCCCCACCGCGGCCCCGGATGCCTGCGAATCCCCACTCGCGCGGCCCCAGCTTCTGCGAAATCCCCAGTCGCAGCGTCGGCTCCCACTCAGAATCGTAGGCCGCGAAGGCCGCCTGAAGAGCGGGAAGTGGCGATCTTTGAGTAATCTTGCGTGAATGCTGAGGATCGACCGGGAGGCGGGCCTTGATGATCCGCACGGTCTCGATCTGGCGGTGGCAGCTGGTGTTCACCGCGAGCATCGTCGCCATCGTGGTGATGGTCGCGGGCTTCCGGCCGCAGACCCTCGCGATGCCGCTGTTCGTGGCGGGAATCGGGCTCATCGTCGTCACCACCCTGGTGGCTCTCATGGTGCCATGGCAGCGTCTCCCGCGGGCGGCGGTCGCGGTGCTCCCGCTGCTGGATGTTCTGGGCGTCGGATTGACGACGAATGTCCCGGATCTCCGGCTGGGCTTCCTCTGGGTGTTCCCGGTCGTGTGGCTGGCGACCTACTTCTCGATGCCGTGGGTGTTCGTGGGCATCGTGTTCAGCGGCGGGTGCCTGGTGTTCTTCGCGGACCGCTCGGGGGAACCGGCTGACGTCCTGCTGCGGGTGCTCACGGTCGTCATCACGCTGAGCTTCCTCGGCGTGACCGTCCGCATCGGTGCACAGCGCTCCGGTGCGGCGAGACGACTGCTGCAGCGACGCTCGGAGCAGGTCAACAGGGCGGCGGAGCGCGCCGAGACGAACCAACAGCGCGTCACGCAGATCATCGACGCGCTGGGTGTCGCGCTGGTCGTGGTCACCGCGGAGGGCCGCATCCTGCAGATGAACGACGCTTACCGCGCACTCTACGGGCGGGACCGTTTCGGGGCGGCGCTGCCATCCGCCTCGGTCGAGTACGACGCACGGCGCGGCGCCGCTCTGGTTCCGGAGCGCACCACCCTCGCGAGGGCGGCGGCGGGGGAGCAGATGCGGGAGGAACGGGTGTGGCTGTACGACGGCGCGGGGCAGTGGCATGCGCTCGCCGTGACCACGCAGCCGATCGCCGGCGCCAGGGAGGGGGAGCGCATCACCCTCGTCGTCATCGACGACGTCACCGCCCTCCTGGAGGCGGCGGAGGAGCGCCGTGCCCTCACGGCCGTCATCTCCCATGAGCTGCGCAACCCGCTCACCGCGATCATCGGTCACGTCGAGCTCCTGCGGGAGCGCGATGACCTCCCAGGGCGGGTGCCGGCACAGATCGACATCATCGCGAACGCGGGAGAGCGGATGCAGGATCTCGTCACGAGCATGCAGGCGCAGACCGGCCGGACCTCTCACGACCCGTTCGAGCCGGTGGACCTGCGTGTCGTCGTCGAGGAGTCCGCCGCCTCGTTCGCGCCGTTGATGGGCGCGGCCCGCCAGGACCTGGTGCTCGACGGGGTGGCCCGCATGGTGATCACGGGTGATGCTTTCCGCTTGCGTCAGGTCCTGGACAACCTGCTGGGCAACGCCGTGAAGTACACCTCCGCGGGCGGGCGTATCACCGTGCGTCTGGCGGAGTCCGACGAGCATGCCGAGATCACGGTGACCGACACGGGCATCGGTATCGCCGAGGAGGACCTGCCGCGCCTGTTCGAGCCGTACTTCCGCGCCGACGGCGCCGTGCGCGGCGGAATCGCCGGTACCGGGCTCGGCATGGGCATCGCCCGCGACATCGTCGTCGCGCACGACGGCATCATCCTCGTGGCCAGCGAGGTCGGCGTCGGCACCACCGTCACCGTCCGTTTCCCCCGGAGCAGGAAAGAGGTTCCCGCATGACCCCGCTCGTCCCCGTCAGCGTCGACGTCACGACGAGCATGGTCGTGGTCGTGACCGTGCTCACCGCGGTCGTCGTGGGCCTGGCGACCCTCGCACGACCGAGCAGGGCGACGATCGTCTGGGGCGTCGCGTTCGGCATCGGGATGCTGGGCGCCTACCTGTGGGCCGCGGGCCACTACACGGGCAGTCCCGTCCTCCGGGCCGCCGCCTCGGCGATCGTCGTCGCCTTCGTACCGCTCGTTTGGATCGGCGTGCGGATGCACTTCCGGCGCACAGCACCCTGGCTCCCCGTCCTCCTGTCCCTCGTCGGCGTGCCGACGGCTCTGATCCTGACGGCGGGTACGCGCTGGTACCTGCCGGTCTTCCACGTCGTCTTCCTGGCGATGGCGGTCTTCGCGGGGCTGCTGGCGTGGGAGCTCCTCCGGGGGCAGCCGGCGTCGAGGGACATCGTGCTGCCGCTCGCGCTCGCCGCCTGTGGGTTCGTCGTCGTCGCGATCGTCAGCGCCTGCTCTGCGCTCGTCTCAGGCGGCGTGAGCACCGAGGCGCAGTTGAGTGTGCTGCGGGGGATGAACGCGGTCGGGACGATCGTGGTGAGCACGTGCGCCGCGTTCACCCTCGTGCTCCTCGTGCGGGTGGAGGAGGCGGCTCCCGGAACCGACGGCGCCGCGGACCGGGCCAGGGATCGGCTCCGCAAGGCCGCAGCGCAGAAGGACACCGCGTGGTCGGTGCTCGACATCCGGCTGGACGACCCGACCGATCTGCGGGAGGCATCGAGCAGCGCCGGCTTCCGGCGTATCGCCGATCGGTTCCATGCCGACATCTGCGCCGCATTGCCGGCGACCGCCGACGCGGAGCGGGTCGCCGACGACCGGGCGATCGTGCTCATTCACGGCAGCGACGAAGCGGTGCGCTTCCACCTGCGGGCGATCCTCACATCCGTCTCGATCATCGATCTGGACGCGCCGGCGAGTGGGATCCGCTCGTCCGCGAGCATCGGCTGGGCGACGGCCGGCGTCGCCGGATTCGATTACGACGCCCTGCTGGCGGCGGCGTCGTCGGCCGCGAACCGGGCGAGCGACGCCGGCGGGGATCAGTGGAAGCGGGCCAGGGATTCGGACCTGGCTGCCGTCTGAGCGGGCCTAGGGGGTCTGCTTCGCGCGCCCCCGCGCGAGTGCGGCGGTGATCGCGTCCGCGGCGCTCGCGTCGGTGTCGGCGGCGGCGGAGACGTTCTCGGCGACGACCGCCTCGATGATCTCAGTGCGCTGGATGCGAGTCTCCCGCGGGGCCTTGACCCCGATGCGCACGCTGTCGCCCTTGATGTCGAGCAGCGTGACCTCGATCTCGCCGTCGATGCGTACGCTCTCACCGATCCGCCTCGTCAACACCAGCATTCGTTCAGCCTACTGGTGCGGCGGGGGCGGCCCCGAGCGACGCGGTGGAGGAGTCGCGGACCACGCCGATCGTCTCGATCGTGAGCGGTGCGGCCGTCGCCTCGCTGTACGAGAGCACGGGGAGACCGTCGGTCTGCGCCGACACGAGCCGCCGCACGGCCGGGCGCAGGGACGGGGCGCACACGAGGACAGGTTCACCGCCGTCGGCCTGCGCCGCCAGGGCCTGCTTCACCGACGCGATCACCGCCTCCAGCCGCGGCGGATCGAAGACGATCTGCGACCCCTCGTCGCTCGGGCGGAGGCTCTCCAGCATCGCCTGCTCCAGCAGCGGGGCGATCATGACCACGCGCAGCGTGCCGTCCTCGGCGAAGCGCGCGGCGATAGCCGGCCCCAGGGCCGCCCGAGCCGCTTCGATCAGGCCCTCCGGGTCGGTCGAGGTCTTGGCCCGCAGGGCGAGCGCCTCGTAGATCCGGCTGAGGTCGTTGATCGGCACGCGCTCGGCAAGGAGACCCTGCAGCACGCGTTGGACTTCCGCGAGGGACAGCAGGGCGGGCGTGAGCTCCTCCACCGCCGACGGCGAGACCTGCTTCAGGGCGTCGGTGAGCTGGCGCACGTCCTCGCGGGTGAGCAGGCGCGCCGCGTGGGTCTGGATGACACTCGACAGGTGGGTGATGATGACGCTCGCCCTGTCGATCACCGTGGCTCCCGCGAACTCCGCGCTGTGCCGCATCTCCATCGGGATCCATTTGCCCTCGAGGCCGAACACCGGGTCCAGGGCAGCGGTCCCCGGCAGGCTGTCCAGGCCCTGTCCGAGAGCCAGCACCGATCCGGTCGGCGCGGTGCCCCGCCCGGTCTCGACGCCGGCGATGCGGATGACGTAGGTCGCCTGGGGGAGTTCGATGCTGTCCCTGGTGCGCACGGGCGGGGTGACCAGACCGAGGTCGAGCGCGATGCGCCGCCGCAGTGCCTTGACCCTCGCGAGGAGATCGTCGGGGCCGCCGGTCACCAGGTCCACGATGTCCGGGGCGAGGAGGATCTCGAGGGGGTGCACCCGCATGCGCTCGATGAGTTCCTCCGGCTGGTCCGCGGGCACCGGCGCGGGGGCCTGTGCGGCCTCCGCCTCTTCCCGCTTGCGGGTCGCGGTGATGCGCTGGGCGATGAGGAGCAGCAGGGCGCCGATCGCCAGGAACGGGAGCATCGGCATGTGCGGGATGAGCGACATCACGATGGCGGCGCAGCCCGCGATGAGGAGAGCGTTGCGCGACTGCCCGAGCTGCGCCGACGCGGCCGTGCCCATCTCGGCCTCGGCGGTCGACCGGGTGACGATCATGCCGGTCGAGACAGCCATGAGCAGGGCGGGGATCTGCGTGACGAGACCGTCACCGATCGTGAGGAGGCTGTAGGTGCTGACGGCCTGGTCGATGGACATCCCGTGCTGGACGAGACCGATCGCGATGCCGCCGACGAGGTTGATGATGATGATGACGAGGCCGGCGATCGCGTCGCCCTTGACGAACTTCGAGGCGCCGTCCATCGCACCGTAGAAGTCCGACTCGGCCGCGACCTCCGCCCGGCGCTCACGGGCTTCGGTGTCGCTGATGAGGCCGGCGTTGAGGTCGGCGTCGATCGCCATCTGCTTGCCCGGCATGGCGTCGAGCGTGAACCGAGCCCCGACCTCGGCCACGCGCTCGGCGCCCTTGGTCACCACGACGAACTGGATGACGACGAGGATGAGGAACACGACCGCGCCGATGATGAGCGAGCCGCCCACCGCGATCGCCCCGAACGCCTCGATGACCTGTCCCGCGTAGGCCTCGCCGAGAACGAGGCGGGTGGAGGCGACGTTGAGCCCCAAGCGGAACAGCGTCGCCACGAGCAGCAGCGAGGGGAACACGGAGAAGTCGAGCGGCTTCTTCACGAACATCGACGTCAGCAGGATCACCAACGCGAACATGATGTTGAGGATGATCAGCACGTCGAGCAGGAACGGCGGCACCGGAACGACGAGCAGCATGATGATGCCGACGACGCCGATGGGCACTCCGAGTGTGGGGAGCAGCTTCTTCATACGGTCCTCCGATAGGGGAGCGAGTGGATACCGCGGGCGGCGCCGCGACGCCGCAGCGCGTCGACGAACACGAGGACACGCGCCACGGCGTTGTAGAGGTCTTCGGGGATCTCCTGCCCCAGCTCGCACGCGGCATGCAGGGCGCGGGCGAGCGTGACGTCGCGGACGAGGGGGACGCCCGACTCGAGCGCCTTCTCACGGATGCGCTCGGCGATGACACCGCTGCCGTTCGCGACGACCCGCGGGGCGGACGTTCCGGGGTCGTATTCCAGGGCGATGGCGATGTGCGTGGGGTTGACGACCACGACGTCGGAGCCCGCCACGGCGGCGATCATGCGGTTGCGGCTCACCGCCAGCTGGCGCGACCTGCGCTGCTGGCGGATCAGCGGGTCGCCCTCGGAGTTCTTGTTCTCGTCGCGCACCTCGCGCTTCGTCATGCGCGTGTGCTTGCGGTTCCGCCGCATGACGACGAACAGGTCGATGGCAGCGAGGACCAGGCCCACGGCGATGGCGGTCTGCAGCAGGGCCGCGGTGCCGTCCGCTGCGGTGCCGAGCAGCCGGGAGATCGAATGGGCGCCGCTCGCGGTCAGCACGGGCATGAGGCCGGCGATGACGACCCACAGCGCAAGAGCGATGGCAGCCGTCTTCAGCAGGGCCTTCGCGCCCTCCCAGAGGGCCTGCAGACCGAACACCCGACGGACGCCGGAGACGAGGTTGAACTGCTCGTAGCGCCCGGACAGCTTGCGCAGGTGCACGCCACCCTGTACCACCGCGCCGAACAGCGTCACGATCGCGACCGCGGCCAGCAGCGCGCCCAGCGTGGGCAGTACCGAGGCGAGGGCCCGCCCCAGGGCGGCGAGGGCGGCTTCCGGAGAGGGCGCCTGCATGAGCCCGGCGAGGGTCACCAGCTGCTCGGTGCCGGCCGCGGTCCCCGCGGCGATGGCGGCGGGCATCATGACGGCGGCGGCGCCGATGCCGAGCCATGCCGTGAGGTCCTGGCTCCGGGCGATCCGGCCCTTCTGCCGGGCCTCCCTGAGGTGCTTCTCGGTGGCCTTCTCGCTGCGCTCGCCGCTGTCCGAACCGCTCACGGTCTCACCCCCTGCATCAGGCGGAACGCCTGGGTGGCGAGGGCATCGACGATGCCGGGGAACGCGACGTACACGGCGCCCGCGAGCAGGAGTGTGAGGAGGATCTTGACGGGGAAGCCCATCGCGAAGGCGTTGAGCGCCGGCGCCACGCGCGTGATGAGCCCGAGCCCGACATCGGCGAGGAAGAGCACGAGGACCAGCGGTCCCGCGATCTGGACGGCCGCCAGGACCATCTGGGACACCCCGTCGACGAGCAGTTCTGCCGGCCCTGCCACCGCGAACACGCCGTCGACCGGCACGGCGTCGAAGCTGCGCGCGAGGCCTGCGAGGATGAGCTGATAGCCACCGGAGGCGAAGAGCAGCGTGAGGGCCGTGAGATGGAACAGGCGCGTGAACTGGGCGCCGTTCACCATCGCCGCCGGATCGAAGGCCTGGGCGAGCTGGAACCCGCCGAACACGTCGATCAGGCTGCCGGCGGCCTGGACCGCGGAGAAGCACAGGAGCACGAGGAAGCCCAGCAGCGCGCCGGTCAGCAGCTGGATGACGAGCGCGCCGAGGAACGGCCCCGTGTCCAGGTTCTCGTACCCGGGAGCGACCGCCCCGCCGACAGCGAGCGACAGCCCGATCGAGAGCATCGCCTTCACGCGCACCGGGATCGCGCCATACGAGAACGGCGGGGCGATCATGATGAACGCCGTGATCCGCACGGCGGCGAGCAGGGTGGCCTCCAGCCACGCGAAGTCGATCGGGATGAACACGGGCTCATCCGCTCAGCAGGGAGGGGATGCGGGCGAACATCTCGTTCGTGAAGGCGATGATCTCGGCGATCATCCAGTTCCCGGCGATGAGCAGGGCGATGCCGACCGCGACGATCTTCGGCACGAACGACAGCGTCACCTCCTGCACCTGGGTGATGGACTGCAGCAGCGAGATCGCGAAGCCCACCACGAGCGCCGTGACGAGCATCGGCGCGGCGAGCTTCGCGGCGATCAGGAGGCCCTGGGCGCCGATGTCGAGGACGGCTTCCGGGCTCATCCCACACCTCCGTAGCTCTCCAAGAGGGCTTTGATGATGAGCCCCCACCCGTCGACGAGGATGAACAGCAGGATCTTGAACGGCAGCGAGATCATGACCGGAGGGAGCATCATCATGCCCATCGACATCAGTGCCGCGGCGACCACGAGATCGATCACGAGGAACGGCACGAAGATCACGAAGCCGATGATGAAGGCGGCCCGCAGCTCCGAGATCATGAACGCGGGGATGAGCGTGTACATCGGGACGCTCGCGGCGTCCTCGGGGTTGTCCTGTCCGGCCATCCGGGTCATCAGTGCGAGGTCCTCCTCGCGCGTGTAGTGCAGCATCCACTCCCGCAGCGGGCCCTGCCCGACGTCCACGGCCTGCGTGAACGTGAGCGCGCCGTCGATGTACGGCTGCACCGCGAGCGTGTTGATCTCGGTCAGGACCGGCCACATGATGAACAACGACAGGAAGAGCGACAGTCCGGCGAGCACCTGATTCGGCGGGATCGTCGGCAGCGACAGGGCGTTCCGGGTCATCGCGAGCACCACGAAGATCTTCGTGAACGACGTCATCATCAGCAACAGCGCGGGGGCCACCGACAGCAGCGTGATCCCCAGGAGGGTGAGGATCGATCCGGACGGGCCGCCGTCGATGCCGTTGATGTCGATCGTCACGCCCTCGCCGTCGTCCGGGGTGAGCTCCGCGTGCGCGGCGGTGCCGGTGAGGGCGACGAGGACGACGGCGAGGAGGATCGCGACCGCGACGAGGACGAGCAGCCGCGAGGCGCGACCGCGATCGACGGCACGGGTCGCGGTCATCGTGCGCGCCGGAGCGCCTCGGCGGTCTGCCGCCAGGTGTCGGGGGAGAGGATGGAACCGCGGAGCGGGTCGTTGCGGTGCCGCACGCGGCGACGGAGCTCCGGAGGGGCGGCGGACACGGCGGGGGTGCTCGTGAGGGCGGCGGCGGCGAGGATGCGGTCGAACTCGGCGTCGTCGGTCGTCGCTGCGGCCGTATCCCCTGTGTGGTCCTGCTCATCGACCGCCGGCCGGACCGGAAGGCGGTCCACCACACTCACGCCGTGCTCGGTGACCCCGAGGACGTAACGGGCGTCGTCGGTCTGCACGACCACGAGCTGCGCCTTCGGACCGATGCCTTGACGTCCGAGCACCGTGATGGCCTCGGCGTCACGCCGTCGCGCCTGGGTCTTCGAGACCCGGCGCTGCAGGAACCAGAGCAGCCCGAGCACCGCGGCGAGCGACAGCCCGACCCGCAGCGCGAGCAGGAGGTCGTCCAGGGTCAGGCCTCGACGTTCTCGAGGATGCGGGTGATCCGCACCGCGTAGTCCTGGTCGACGACGACGACCTCGCCGTGCGCGATCGTGCGGCCGTTGAGCTTGACGTCCGCGGGGGCCCCCGCAGAGCGGTCGAGTTCCACGATGCGACCGGGTTCGAGGTCGAGCACGTCGCGGACCGCCATGCGAGTGCGGCCGATCTCCACCGTGAGCTCCATCTCGACGCCCGCGATGCGATGCAGACGGCCGTCGGCTCCGGTCGGACGTGCCGGGCGATGCGTGATCCGCACCGCGAGTCGGCCGATGGTCCGCTCGGTGTGGTCAACGAGGTCGAAGAGCTGGGTCTGCGGGTCGGCGAACACAGCCGACGCGTCGCCGACGGCGGCCTCGCCGAGCAGTCCGGGGCCGAGGGCGGTCGCCGCGGCCTCGAGCGCATCCAGCAGCCGGTCGGTGAGCGGGCGGTCTCCGAGACCGTCGACGAGCACGTCGGCGTCGAGGAGCTGGACGGCGAGCTGGGCGCTCGCCTCTCCGACGAACTGCGCCACGACGGCCTCTCCGGTGTCGCCGGACACCTGAGAGGCGCGGGCGGTGACCGGTGCGGCGGTGGGCAGTCGCGCCGCGAACGCGGCGGCGACGGCGGACTCGTAGGCGGTGGTGCTGATCACGCGGACTCCTGAGCGGGGGCGGTAGCGGGGATGGTGGCGGTCACGACGCAGGCGAGGCGGGCGCCGGCGCTGCCGACGGCTGCGGTCGCGACGGTCTGGTCGCCGACGGTGAGGAGCATCGGGCGGTCGGCGGCGTGCGGCAGGGGGAGCAGGTCGCCCACGGCGAGGTCGAGCACGTCGCGAGGCAGCACCGTCCGCGGTGCCAGTCGGAGCGCCATCTCGACCGGAGTCGCCTCCACCTGCCGGCGCACGAGGCCGGGGGTCTCGGAGCGGTCGGCGTCGGAGGCGCGTACCGCGAAGCCGGCGAGCACCGAGGCGGGGAGCATGATGCTGGCGGGGACGGTCCTGCCGCCGTGGCGCATCGACAGACGCGCCACGATCACCGGCTCTGCGGCGGCGGCGACCTGCGCGAACTGAGAGCTGTACTGGATGCCGGCGACGCCGATCCCGGTGGGCAGCAAGCCGTCGAGGCTGCCGGTGAGATGATCGATCGCGTCGTCGATGAGTGAGCGGATGAGGGCCTGCTCGATCGGCGTGAACGTGCGGTCCTCGGCGGTGGCGATGACCCTGCCGCCGACCATCTGCACGATCCAGGACGTCGCGGTCGGAATCGGCACCTGCACGATCATGCGCTCGTCGGAGTCCGGCAGCGCACACACGATCATGGTCGTGGTCGTGGGCAGCGACTGCGCGTATTCGCCGTAGGTGAGCATGCCCACGTGCTCGACGGCGATGGTCGCGCGCACGTGGATCTTGCCCGAGAGCTGGGCCGACCACTGACGGGCGAACGTCTCGAACGCGAGCTCCAGGGTGCGGGCGTGTTCGCGCGACAGCGTCGCCGCCCGCCCGAAGTCGTAGACCTCGACGTCGGCGGTCGCCGTTTCCGCGCGCACTCGCGAGCGCACGCCGTCATCCATCACCACGAACCCGACTATCGGGCGGTGATCGGCGTGCGTTAGGGCGGATCAGGGGGAGGTCTGCGCGGCACCCGCGGCAGGGATCAGCGCTCGCACCTCCTCGCTGGCGTCGGAGAGGATCACGATGTCGACGCGGCGATTCTCCGCGAGCTGCTCCGGGGTGCCTCCGGCGGCGACGGGGCGGGTGTCGCCGAAGCCCACGGACTTGAGGTGCGCGGGTGGCAGGCCGGCCGCCTCCACGAGGTAGCGCAGGACCTGGGTGGAGCGTCCCGCGGAGAGTTCCCAGTTGGTCGGGAACGGCGCGACGGCGCCGCGGGCGTCGGCATGTCCCTCCACCGAGATCTCATTGGGGGCGGTGAGGAGAACGGACCCGAGGGCGTCCAGCACCTGCGTCGCGGCGGGACTGAGATCCGTGCTGTTGGTGGTGAAGAAGGTCTCCGCGCTCACGAGCCCGATGGTCAGCCCGCGCTCGTCGATCGTGAAGGTGACGTCGGTCTCGAGCCCCCGCTCGGCGAGCACCTGCCGCAGGCGCTCACGCAGGGCGGACAGCTCATCGAATTCGCGCTGCGCGGCCTCGAGTCCGGTGTCGGCGAAGTCCTCGCCCTCGTCGTCCACGAGCTCTGGGGGGACGACGACGCCGCTCGTCACGTCGACGTCGTCCGAGGGCTCCTGGCCGAAACCCGTGGCGAGGGAGGCGCTGAGGGCTTCGAACTTCTCCTGATCGACGGTCGACATCGCGAACAGCACGATGAACATGCACATCAGCACCGTCACCATGTCGAGGTAGGACGCCATCCAGCGCTCATCCGGCCCGCTGTGCTCGGACTCCTGGACGCGGCGTCGGGTGCGCACGCTCATGAGAAGAGATCCTCGTGCTCCTCCGCCTCCGCCGGCTGCTCGCGGCGGCGGGAGCGGCCGGGGGAACGGTCGGAGACGAGCGCGCTCAGCCGCTCGCGGACGTGCGCGGGGGCGGCGCCGGCCTGGACCGCGAGCATGCCCTCCATGAGGACGGTCATGCGCTCGAGCTCCAGCTCGCCGAGACGCTGCAGGCGGCCGCCGATCGGCAGCCAGATGAAGTTCGCCGACAGCAGGCCCCACAGCGTCGCCACGAAGGCGGCGGCGATCATGGGTCCGAGGGTGTCCGGCTTGTCAAGCTTCTCCAGCACGTGGGTGAGGGAGACGACCGTACCGATGATGCCGACGGTGGGCGCGAACCCGCCGAGGGTCATGTAGAAGCGCGAAGCGGTGCGGTTGCGTGCGGCGGTGGACGTCAGCTCGTCCTCGAGGAGGACGCGCAGGTCCTCCGCGTCGGTGCCGTCGGCGATGCTCTGCAGGGCCTGCCGCAGGAACGGATCCTTCTCCTCGTCCAGCCCCTGCTCCAGGGCGAGCAATCCTTCGGAACGGGCTTTCTCGGCGTAGCCGACCACGGTGTCGATCGTGCTCTGCGCGGTGCGCCGCTCGCCGCGGAAGGCACGGGGGAGGGACTTCACGGCATGCAGAGCGTCGCGCAGCGTCCCGCTGGCGAGCCCGACCGCGATCGTGGCGCCGAAGACGAGCACCATCGGCGCGGGGAGGAGAAGCGACCCGATCGTCGCGCCCTCCAGGTTGATCATGGCGATGAGGGCGCCGAACGCGAGGACGAGCCCGAGGATGAGCGACGGGTCCATCAGGCGTCCCCTCCCGTGACGGGAGTGCCGGCATGCGGGTCCTCAGCATCGGAGGCGACCAGCGCGGCAGCGGTCGCGAGCACGCCGGCGCGGAAGCGGGTGATGCGGGCGATCACGTCGTCCATCGTCTCCGTGACGACGAAGGTCGCGCCGTCGACCATCATGATCGTCGTGTCCGGCGTGGCCTGGACACGTTCGATCAGGTCGGGGTTCACCGCGAACCGGGAACGGTTCAGGCGCGTGAGGACGATCATGGGCTCCATCCTGGAAAGCTCGCCCCGCTCGGAAGCGGGGAACCGACGGCCCGTCCTGGGCCGTCGAAGGGGACTGTCGGCCGGGCTCTGCGCGTCGTTAGCGGCGGGGCGGGGCGGGTGCGATCTTTCTCACGGAGGGCGCGTCGTCGCCGATAGGGAGGAGGAGCGGGGGACGATGAGCAGCGGGCGAAGGGAGCCTTGTGCGGGATCGGAACGTGGAGAAGGCCGCAGCGACGGCGGCCGAGGAGTGCGGATGCGCGCCGACGGCGGCCGAGCGCGGCGCCCTGTGGGGCCAGCCGATCAGTCGCCGCAGCGCCTTCGGGATCGGCGCGCTGGGCGTGGTCGCGCTCGCAGCCTTCGGCGTCGGGTCGGGGGTCACGGCTGCACATGCCGCGTCGTACCCGAGCTGGGACGACGTGCAGCGCGCGAAGAGCAACGAGGCGGCCAAGGCCGGTGAGGTCACCCGGATCCAGGGGTTGATCCAGTCGCTGGAGCGCAAGGTCGCGGAAACGCAGGCCGCCGCGCAGGTCGCGTCGGATGAGTTCTTCGAGGCGCAGCAGGCCTACTTCGCGGCGATCACCGAGGCCGACACGCTGCAGGCTCAGGCCGACGAGCAGTCGGCGCTGGCGGACGAGACGGCGAAGAAGGCCGGCCAGGTCGCGGCCCAGCTCTATCGCAGCGGCGGCGACGACACCGCGCTGGAGCTGTTCTTCGCGGGATCGGGTGCCAACGCCGACGAGCTGCTGTCGCGCCTGGGCACGATGAACAAGTTCCTCGAGTACAACCAGACGACCTACGACAACGCCGTCTCGGCGCGCAACACGGCGCAGGCGCTGAGTGCCCAGGCCCAGGTCGCCAGGGACGAGCGCGACCGCCTGCAGCAGGTGGCGGAGCAGAAGATGGTCGCGGCGCAGCAGGCGGCGGACGCCGCGCAGGCAGCGCTCGACGAGCAGGCCGCCAACCTCGAGACCCTCAAGGCGCAGCTGGCGGCGCTCAAGGACACCACGACCAAGACGGTCGCGGGGTACCAGGCGGGCGTCGAGGCGCGTCGACGGGAGGAGGAAGCCCGCCGCAAGCGCGAGGCCGCGGCGGCGGCAGCAGCGGCAGCCGCGGCGGCCGCCGCTGGCGGGACGAGTGGTGGCGGTGGCGGCGGTGGTGGCGGTGGCGGCACGCCGGGCAACGGCGGCTGGGTGCGCCCGCATGGAGGGGCACGGAGCTCGAGCTACGGTCCGCGCACGCCCATCTGCGGTCCGCGGGGCTGCTCGTCGAGCTTCCACTACGGGGCCGACCTCGCCAACGGTTGCGGCGCCGCGATCTATGCCGCGAACTCGGGCACGGTGGACTACGCCGGCCCGAACGGGAACTACGGCAACTACGTGCGCATCCAGCACGGCGGCGGCGTCAGCACGGGGTACGCGCACATCAAGCCCGGCGGCATCATCGTCCGCAGCGGGCAGTGGGTGCAGTCGGGTCAGGTCATCGCGTATGCCGGCGACACGGGACGCTCGTTCGGCTGCCACCTGCACTTCGAGGTCTACATCAACGGCGGCTACACCAATCCCGTGCTCTTCATGGAGCAGCGGGGCATCTACGTCTGACCCCGCAAACCCGCGAGACCCCGTCCTGTCCCCGAGGCCCCGCCGTATCCACGTGGATACGGCGGGGCCTCGGCGACAAGACGGGGTCTCGGGGACGGGGTCAGCGCTTGAGGTTCGTGAGCTCCTGCAGCACCTCGTCGCTCGTGGTGATGATGCGGGCGTTCGCCTGGAAACCCCGCTGCGCGACGATGAGGTTCGTGAACTCCTGCGACAGGTCGACGTTCGACATCTCGAGCGCGCCGCTGATGATGCCACCGAGACCGCCGGTGCCGGGCTGTCCGAGCTCGGCCTGACCGGAGTTGCCGCTCGGACGGAACTGCGAGGAGCCCACCTTCTCCAGGCCGCCGGGGTTCACGAATCCGGCCAGCGCGATGCGGGCCAGCACCTGGGTGTCACCGTTGCTGAACGTGCCGACGAGGCTGCCGTCGTTCGTCAGGGCGTAGGAGCTCAGCGTGCCGGCCGGCTTGCCGTTCTGCTCCTTGATGGCGATGTCGCTGACGTCGGCGAATCCGGTCACGCCGGACAGGTCGACGGTGACCCCGCCGGACACGATGCTCCCGGCGCCGTTCTGCACGCCGTCGGTGAAGGTCAGTGCGGTGCTCGCGCCCGCGCCGTCCGTGACGTTCCAGCCGGTCGCGCTGCGCGTGAAGGTGAGCCGCAGGGTGGATGCGGAGCCGTCCGCTGCGTAGGTCTTGATGTCGCGCACGAGCGTCTCGCCGACCGCGGCGCCCGACGGCAGGTTGCCGGTGGCGCGTGCGGTGGTGGTGGCGGCGGCCGGGCTGAGGGCGCCGACCGGCAGGGTGATGTCGCCGATGCCCTGCCCGGGGACGATCGCGCCGTTGCGCGCCGTCCATCCCTGGACGAGCGCGCCCCCGGCGCCGACGAGACGGCCGCTCGCGTCGAACGTGAACCCGCCATTGCGGGTGTACAGCGTCTCGCCGCCGGAGCGCACGACGAAGAATCCGTCGCCCGAGATCATCAGGTCGGTGGGCACGCCGGTCGGCTGCGGGGCGCCACCGGCGAAGTTGGTGCTGATACCGGCGACCTGGACGCCCAGCCCGACCTGGGCGGGGTTCTGCCCGCCGGTTGCCTGCTGCGGCAGCATCGAGTTGCGCAGCAGCTGTGAGAGGGAGTCCTGGAACTGCACGGACGACGCCTTGAAGCCCGTCGTGTTGACGTTGGCGATGTTGTTGCCCGTGACGTCGAGCATGGTCTGGTGCGAGCGGAGTCCGGAGATACCGGAGAAGAGCGAGCGGAGCATGGTGGTGCCTTTCTGGGGAGCGGGGTCAGGCAGCGGTGCCGGGGACGAGGGAGACGCCGGAGACGGCGTCGAGGGAGATCGACTTCTCGCCGATGGTCACGGTGGGGATGGCCCCCGCATAGGAGACGGCGGTGACGATGCCCTTCTGCGTGACGCCGTCGGCGTCGACGTACTGCGCTTCCTGCCCGAGCAGGGCGGCGGCGGTCTGCCGCATGCTCAGGGCGAAGCTCTCGGTGCTCGTCGAGGCGAGCGCCGTCAGCTGTTCCATGGAGGCGAGCTGCGTGGTCTGCGAGATCATCTCGTTCGTGTTCATCGGCGAGCTCGGATCCTGGTTGGTGAGCTGCGTCACGAGGAGCTTGAGGAACACCTCGGAGTCGAGCGTCTTCTTGCGCTCGGCCGCCGGTGTCGTGCTGCCGGTCTGCACGCCGGACGTCGGCGTGGCTCCCGGGGGCAGGGTGCCGGTGATGGAGTCGACCGTGGTCATGGAGTCCTCTCTGGTCAGGCGTAGACGTCGATGCCGCCGGGCGGGGCGACGGGCGGTGCGGGCGGAGACGGGGGCTCAGCGGGCGTCGGCGGGGTGAAGGGCACACGCGGGGCGGCCTGTTGCCGCTGACCATCGGGGCCGCTGCTGCCGGTCTGACCGCCCTGCGCCGTCCCGTGCTGAGGCGACGAGGACGAGCCGTCGGACGTCGCGAGACTGAGGGTGGCCTGCGGGGCGGCGATCGCGAGATCGCGGCGGAGGTCGACGAGGATGGCGCGGAGCGCGTCGCGCCCGAGCTCTCCCGGCGCCTGCAGTTCGATGCGGATCGCGGATCCGGCGATGTGCGCCCGCACCGTCACAGGGCCCAGGTTCTCCGGCGAGACGGTGAGGGTGATCCGGTGGTCGCCGTCTGCGGCCTGGGCGAGGGACAACACGGGAGCGGTGACCTGCGGGAGGAGCGCCGGGCGGACGGGCGCGGGCGCCGCGGCCGGCGGGACCGCGGGGGCGGGTGCGGTGGCCGCGACCGGGCTCGGGGCGGCAGCGGCCCCCGCCGCCACGGGGTCGACGCTCGGCGGTGCCGCGGCCGGCGTCGCGACCGACGCGGGGATCGAGGGTGTCCTCGGTACCCGGACCGCGTCGGCGGTCGTCGCCTCCGCGGCGGAGGGCGAGGGCACGATCGACGGGCGCGCCGGTGCCGCCGCAGAACCTGCGGGCAGCGAGCCGTCCGTGCCGGTGGCGCTCCCGCTCCCGACACCGGCGCCGGGGGTCGTCGGATCCGGAGACGGTGCGGACGACGGCGCCGACATCGGGAAGGCCGGTGCCGACAGGGCCTTCTCGGCGTCGGATGGCGACGCCGCGGGCTTCGAGGTTTCGGCAACCCGGGAAGCCGGAGTCGTCGTGGTCTCCGTCGGGCCCTGAACGGTCGGGGGGAGCGTGTCGTGACCTGGCACAGACGAAAGGGGCTGTCGCACGACCGGCGGAGTGGTCTCGGTCGTCGCGGGCGGCGAGGTCGGCAGCCCCTCCGCGTCCGGTTCGGCGGGGAGGATCGCCGGCGGTGCATTCACCCCAGAGGGCGTCGACGACACGGGGATCGGCAGCAGGGCGGCGGCGCCCTCGGTCGGGACGGTGACCGCGGGATCCTCGTCGGCCGCGGACTCGGCAGCGGTGCCTTCGGCCGCACCGGAACCGCTGGGCGCTGTCTCTCGAGCCGCATCTCGGACGGCCGCGGCGAACGCGGCCGCACCGGGCGAGCCGGTGCGGGTGGCCGGGGCGGAGGGACGCACGGTACGTGCGTCCAGAGCGATGAGGAGATCGAGGGCGGTCATGCCGATCCCTCCGTCCGCGACCGGACGGCGATCTCGTCCAGCTCCGCCTGCTCCGCCTGTAGCTCGGCGGTCCGCACGGCGTCCGTGTGCTTGTCCGCGAGCCGTTCGAGACCGCGCAGCGTGCGCCGGGCGTCGGCGTGCGCGGTCCGCGCCTCCGCCACCTTCTCCGCCTGGAGGCCCGACAGCGCGGTGAGGTCGGCGAGCAGGGCACGCCCGGAGACCCGGGCCGCGGCGAGCGCCGCGAGGGCGCGGACATCCACCGCCTCGGCGTCCGTGGCAGCGAGGTGTGCTCGGAGCGCGCGGTCCCTGGCCTCGGTGTGCTGGGCGTCGATCACGGCCCGGGACAGGCGCTGCGCGGCGGCACGCTCCTGGATCTCCCGCACGCGCAGGAGACCGGCGAGGGAGAAGCCCCTGCTCATGACACCCCCTCGAAGGAGGAGACGAGGTTCTCCAGGTGCGCCCAGGAGTCCTCGATCGGGCTCGTGTCGTCGAGGGGCTGCGTGAGGAAGGCCGAGATGGCGCGCTCGTGCGCGATCGCCGCGTCGATGCGGGCGTCCGCCCCGGCGTGATAGGCACCGATGTCGATGAGGTCGTTCGCTCGGCGGCGCGCTGCGAGGACGGCGCGGAGGGTGGCCGCGTGGGCGCGGCGCTCCGGACTCGTGATCTTGCCGGCCACGCGGGACACCGACCCGAGGACGTCGATCGCCGGATGATGCCCCGCGAGCGCGAGGGCGCGGTCCAGCACGACATGGCCGTCGAGGATGGAGCGGACCGTGTCGGCGATGGGCTCGTTGTGGTCGTCGCCGTCGACGAGCACGGTGTAGATGCCGGTGATGGAACCGCCGCGGTCGGTGCCGGCGCGCTCCAGAAGCCCGGCGAGGAGCGAGAACGTGGAGGGCGGATAGCCGCGGGTCGCCGGCGGCTCGCCCGCCGAGAGCCCGATCTCGCGCTGGGCCATGGCGACCCGGGTCAGCGAGTCCATCATCAGGATCGCGTGCGTGCCGTCGTCGCGGAAGGCCTCGGCGATCCGGGTGGCGGTGAAGGCGGCACGGATGCGGGCCATGGCCGGCTGGTCCGAGGTGGAGACGATGACGACGGACCGGGCGAGTCCCTCCGGGCCGAGGTCGTCCTCGATGAACTCACGCACCTCGCGACCGCGCTCGCCGACGAGGGCGATGACGGTGACCTCGGCCTCAGTGCCGCGGGCGATCATCGACAGCAGGGACGACTTGCCCACCCCCGAGCCCGCGAAGAGGCCGACGCGCTGCCCACGGCCGACGCTGACGAGGGTGTCGAGGGCCCTCACGCCGAGGGGCAGCGGCGTGGCGATCCGGTCTCGTTCCATGATGGAGGGGGTCGCGTGGTCCAGGCTCACGTGCGGTGCTGCGAGCGGGCCTTTGCCGTCGATCGGTCGCCCGAGCCCGTCCAGCACCCGGCCGAGCAGCGCTGGACCGGTGGGTACGCGCACCGGACCGCCCCGGCCGTGCACCGGGGCACCGACGGTGAGTCCGGCGACCGGGGCGAGGGGCATGCAGCGCAGCCCGTCCTCTCCGGTCGCGACGACCTCGGCGTGGACGCCGTCGAGGCTCACGACGTCGCCCACGGCGCCGGGGAGCCCGCGGACCTGCACGCTGAGGCCCCGCACCTGCGCGACCTCGCCGACGCGTTCCGGGCGTGCCGCTTCGAGGACAGCTGTCCAGGCGCTCACGACGTGCCCTCCGCGAGTGCGCGGCGTGCGCGGTCGAAGGCCGCCGCGACCCTGGCGTCGATGACGCCGTGCGCGAGCACGGCCACGGCGTCGCCGCGGGCGAGGGTCCCGTCGGCCACCAGGTCGAGCTCTGCGGGACGGTCCGCGGTCTCCGCGGCGAGGACGCGGAGGTCATCCGGGTGCACCCGCAGGCTGCGCACGGCGTCCGCGGTGGTCGCGCTCAGGGCGCGGCGAGCCGCGGCGGCCGCCGCCGTCCCCGCCTCGCTCAACTCCGCGGCGAGGATGAGCTCCGCGAGGTCGATCGCATGGGAGAGCACCTGCGTCGTCGCCGCGGCTTCCAGCTCCGCCTCTCGGGCGGTCAGCGACCGCGCAGCGGCGTGCAGGGCCGCGACCGCCGCGGCGACCTCCTCGGCGCGGGCGCGCTCCCGCTTCGCGTCCTCGGCCTCGGCGGCACGACGGGCAGCGTCGGCATCGGCCGTCCCCGCCCGGAAGCCCGCGGCGTGACCCTCCGCGTACCCGCGGCGGCGGGCGCGTTCCTGCTCGGCCCGGTGGTCGTCGCCGCCGAGGCGGGGGAAAGCGGTGGGGGCGAAGGCGTCAGTAGACATATTCGTCCTCGTCGGCGCGCTGCACGGTGATGTCCCCCGCGGCTTCCAGCGCCCGGATCGTGCGGACGATCTCGGCCCGCGCCTCCTCGACCTGGGAGACGCGCACTGGACCCAGCGTCCGAGCCTCCTCGTCGAGGTTCTCGCGGTTGCGCTCGGACACGTTGCGGCGGATGAGGTCGACGATCGGCTGCTGCGCGCCCTTGAGGGCCAGCGCCAGCGATCGGATGTCCATGCCCCGCAGGACACGCTGCGTGTCGCGGTCGTCGAGCTTGACGATGTCCGCGAACGTGAACATGCGCGACCGGATGTCCTCGGCGAGAGCGCTGTCGCGGTCCTCGATGCTGGACAGCAGCGCCTTCTCGATCGTCGCACCGGAGCGGCCGATGATCTCCACGAGCGGTTCGACGCCACCGAGCACCTCGGGGCTGTCGCGCGAAGCGAGGCTTCCCGTGCGCGCCTTGAGCGCCTCGGCGACGATCGCGATGGCTTCTTGCGAAGCCGTGCCCATCGTGGCGATGGCCTGGGCGACGTCGGTCCTGGCAGGGTCGGGCAAGGCGGCCAGGACGGCGGCGGCCTGATCGGCGGGAAGGTGCGCGAGCACGAGCGCGACGGTCTGCGGCAGCTCGCCGTCGAGGAGGGTGGCGAGATGCGCGGCGTCGGCGGAGGCGAGGAAGTCGAAGGACGCACTCATCGACGTGGAACCGACCCTGCCGAGCACAGCGGCAGCTCGCTCGGAGCCGAAGGACGCTTCCAGCAGTCCGGCGGCGATGTCCCGACCCCCACGGGCCGGTGGCAGGTGCCCGGCGGCGATGCGATGGAACTGGCCGAGCGCCTGCGCGGTGGTCTCCGCGTCGAGGTCCTGCAGCCCGATGATCTCGGCGGCGACGGCTTCGGCCTCCGCCTCCGAGAGATGCTTCATGACCTCGACGGCCTGCGCGCGGTCGAGGTTCATCAGGACGATCGCCGCCGTCTGCCGGTCCGTCAGCCCGCTCATGCCCGTGACCTGTCGTCGATGAGCGTCCGCAGCAGCTCCGCCGTGCGCTGCGGGTCCTGACGCGTGAGCGCGGCGATCTCGGCACGGCGGCGCTCGAGGCTGACCTGCGCCGGCTCGGGGTCGGGCTCGGGATCGAGGTCGGGCACCGGCTCGAGGAAGGCGAGCGGAGTGGTGGGTGCTTCCAGCACCGCTGTCGGCGCGTCCGCGGACAGGGCGGACAGCTCGGCCGGGCGGTCGCCGAAGAGCTGGTCGAACTCCTCCACGCCACCGGCCTTCCGCCGTGCCCGCACGATGAGGGCGGCGATCGCGGCGATGAGCGGGATGGCGATGGCCGCGGCGATGATCACGGTGTTGAGGAGCGCGGCCTGGCGGGTGGCGTCCTCGGCCTCCTTCGCGGCCTGCAGTGCGGCCTGCGCGGCCTCGGCGTCCGTCTGGCTGAACGCGACGAGCTCGACGGCCAGTTCGTCGCCGCGGGTGCGGTCGATGCCGGCCGCGGTGGCCACGAGGTCGCTGAGCTGTGCGGAGCTGAGGTCACCGCCCGCGCCGGCGTCCACGGCGACCGATACCGACTGCCGCAGCAGGGTTCCGGCGGGGGTGGACGTGCTCTCCGTGGCTTTGTTGACGGCGTTGGTGCGCGTCTCCTCGGTGTTCGTGTACGTCCCGTCGCCGTTCCCGTTCGGCACGGCGATGTTGTCCGGGCCGAGCACACCGGCCTCGGAGGTCGAACCGTTGCTGTTCTGCTCGCGGACCTCTTCCGTGAGCGGGGGAGCGCCCTCGGCCGGGGTGTAGGTCTCCTCGACGCGCTCGTTCACCGAGCGATCGATCTCGGCCACGACGGTCACGGTGGCGTTGCCGGGACCGACCACCGTGTCGAGCATCTGCTGCACGCTCGCGGTCACTCGGGCCTCGTAGTCGCTCGCCTGCTGGTCGAGCCCGCCGGCGGCGCCCCCGCCGACGGTGGACAGGGTGCGCCCGGTCTGGTCGACGACGGCCACGTTCTCCGGCTTCATACCGCTGACGGCGGCCGAGGTGAGGTGCACGATGGCTTCGACCTGCTTCTGGTCGAGCGTCGTGCTCCCGGCGGTCTCCACGAAGACGGAGGCGGTCGCGTCGACGGTCTCCGATACGAAGACGCTCTCCTCCGGGATCGCGAGCTGGACGGAGGCGGCGGAGACGCCGTCGATGGCGGAGATCGTCGCGGCGAGCTCGCCTTCGATCGCGCGCTTGTAGGTGACGGACTGCTGGAACTCGCTCGTCGTGACGCCCATGTCGTCGAGCAGCGAGTACCCGGCCGATCCGGCGCTCGGCAGACCGGCGGACGCGGCGGCGAGTCGCTGGTCGTAGACGTCCTTCTCGGGGACGAGCACGGTGGCGCCGCCGTCGGCGAGCTCGTAGGGCACGGAGGCCGAGCGGAGCTGCTCCACGACGGCGTTCGCGTCCGAGGCGTTCAGCCCCGAGAACAGCGGCGTGTAGGTGGGGCGGGTGAGCCAGCTGGACAGGGCGATGATGCCGAGCGCGAGCACGGCGACACCGATGATCGCGATGGTCCGCTGCGCGAGCGAGAATCCGGCGATCACCCGCCGCATCCGCTGGAACGCTCCGGTCACTGCCGGGGGCATCAGGCCTGCATCCGCATGATCTCGTTGAACGCGTCGACGCCCTTGTTGCGGACGGCGGCGACGAGTTCGAGGGTGACGGCGGCGCGCGAGGAGGCGATCATCGCGGCATGGATGTCGTCGAGGTCGCCGGTCACGGCCGCGACCTTCAGCGTGTCGGACTCCGACTGCAGCGAGCGCAGTTCGTCGATCGCTCCGGTGACGCTGTCGGCGAAGGCGGTGTCGTCGCCGGTCTTCGCACCCGTCACGGGCGAGGTGGTCATGCCGAGGGACGAGGCGACGGCCTCGATGCCGGCGACGGCGCTCACGCGTTCCGTCCGATCTGCAGCGCCGCCTCGTAGGAGTTGCGGGCGCGGTCCACGATCGCCGCGCTCGCCTGGTATCCGCGCTGCGCGAGGATCAGCTGGCTCATCTGGTCTCCCAGGTCGATGTCGGGGTAGCGCACGTAGCCGTCGGCGTCGGCGAGCGGGTGGTCGGGCTGGTGCACGAGCCGGCCCTCCGCGTCGCCCTGGACGGTCCCGGCCACGTAGACGCCGGGGGACTGGTCGCTGGTCTGGGCGAGGATGTACCGCGCCCGGAAGGCCGCGCCGTCGGTCGACGTCGCCGTGTTGATGTTGGCGATGTTGTCGCTGATGGCGTCGAGCCACTTCCGGTGCACGGTCAGCCCCGTGCCGGCGATCCCGATGGCGTCGAAGGTCATGACGTCCTCATCGCGGTGCGCATCGAGGAGAACGACCCGTTCACGGCCTGCGTCGCGAACTGGTAGCGCAGCATCGTGTCGATGCTGGACAGGGTCTCGGTGTCGAGGTTCACGTTGTTGCCGTTCAGGCGCGTCGGCTCGAGCGATGTCCCGACCGTGGCGGACACGTCCCCGTCGCCGGCGGCGATCGAGTCGGCGAGCGCGGCCTCGAACTGCACGCGCTTGGCGTGGTAGTCGGGGGTGTTGATGTTGGCGATGTTGTCGGCGATGGCTCGCTGGCGCAGCGAGAGGCCGTTCAACGCACTCGTCAGTGCGGTGATGGTCACAGAGTCGAACACGAACCGGCTCCCCGTGTGTGGGCGAAGTGGCCGTTCCCTGGCCGAGTCTTGCGAGCCATCCGTGCTCTCGGGAGACTGTCGGCCGTCCGTGCGGTTTCGTTAGGAGGGTCGCTCACCCGTCCACGTCGAGGTAGGCGGGCGCGTCCGGAGAGCGGGGCGCCGGCACCCGCCGGACGGCACCTAGGTGCTGCCGCAGCCCTTCGAGCTCGGCCCGGCCGCGCTCCATGGCGGCGTGCTGCCGGGCGATCACCGCGCGGGCGCGGTCGGCCAGGTGCGGGGGGAGCGGGGAGGATGGCGGTGCCCACGGAATGATGTCGTGCACCTCGACCGCTCCGGCCGGCGCGGCGAGGATGCGGTCGGCGTCGGCTTCGAGCCGGTCGAGCAGCGCGGCCCAGTCCTCGTCCGTCACGCGCGGCCCTCCGCGATGGCCAGGGCGGCGGCATGCCAGGCGTCGCGCAGCGGCACGACGAGCTCGCGGCAGGCCTGCGTGCGCTCCGGGTCGCGGCCGATGTTGGCGCCGATCAGCGTCTGGGACAGGAAGACGTACAGCGAGCGCAGCCCGGCGCTGCCGCCCCATTCGTCGCTGAGGGACGATGACAGCTCGGCCACGATCGCCTGCGCGTGCTGGAGCTGGGTGTTGGCCTCCGCCCAGTCGGCCGCCCGCTGCGCCGTCTCGGCGCGCTCGATGTCGAGCAGGAGCCGGTCGTAGAGCATCGTGACCAGGCGCTCCGGAGGGGCGGAAAGGATGGCGTCCTCGCGGTATCGCTGCTGGGCGCGCAGGGCGGCGTTCATGCTCACGAGTCCGACCCGGAACGACTGCTCGGCAAAGCGTTGATCTGCGAGGCCAGGTACGAGGATTGCGACTGCATCTGCGACAGCATCACCTCGAGGCGGGCATAGGTGCGCTCCAGCGAGGCCTTGCGCTGCGCGAGCCGCACGTCCCAGCGATCCATCTGCTCGCCGAGGCTCTTGACCTCGCTCTCCTGGCCGGTGATCCGCGAGGTGAGCAGCCCGTCGTACTTGTCCGAGTACGACGTGGCCGTCTGCTCCACGCGAGCCGCGACCGCGGAGAAGAGGGCGCCGACGGCCGCGGGGTCCTTCGCCAGCGCCTCGGAGAACTTCTCCTCGTCGAAGGTGAGCTTGCCGTACATGTCGGTCGAGATGCCGATCGTGGAGGGTGAGACCCCGTCCACCGGGTGCTGGACGGCGTCGGCGAGGGCGGCCCGCAGGCCGCGGATGGTGCTGTCGCCGGTGAAGACGCCGAGCGTCGTCTTCTCGCCCTGTCCCGCGGCGACCGTGGCCTTCGAGCCGTTGTCGATGCGGGTGAAGATGTCGGTGACGAGGGCGATGAACTCGCCGGAGGCCTTGGTCCTGGCCTCGCTGTCGACGGCCACCGTGACCGTGACGGGAGTCGTCGAGACGGTGGAGACCGTGACGTCGACGCCCTCGAAGAGATCCGTGAAGGTGTTGCCGGACGACGTGATGACCTGTTCGGCGGCGGTGCCGGCCCAGAGGCGCAGCTGCGCATCGGTGCCCGTGGCGATCACGGCGGCCCCGGGCTCCGCGGACACGTCCGTGGCGGTGCCGGCGGTCACGGCGGCGAGGTCGCCGGCATAGACGCGGAAGCGTCCCGCCTCGCCGGGCTCTTCGGCCCGGAGTTGCAGGCGGTAGACGGGGGTGCCGTCGGCATCCTTGCCGGCGGGGACGGCGGTGGCGAGGACGCCGGTGTCGGCGTCGTTGATGGCCTGGGCGATGTCCTGCATGGACGTCGAGTCGGCCTGCACCTGCACGCGCTTCCCCGTGGCGTCCTCGAGCGTCAGCACGGGCGGGTCCGCGGGCCAGCGGGACGCGGCGGCGGAGACGACGGTGTGCGCCTGAGCGACGCGGTCGACGACAACGTCGGTCGACACGGGGGCGGCACCGGTGCGCACGGCGACCTTCACCGACTCCGACGACGAGGTGCCGGTGAAGCGGTCCAGACCGCCGGGCGCTGCGGCCTTCTCGGCGGCGGCGGCGAGGTTCTGCACGGCCGTGTTGAGGGTCCGCAGCTGCGTCATGACGACGTTCTTGTCGTCGATCTTGGCCTTGAGCAGCGTGCGGGGGATGGCGTGCACGTCCATGAGCGCCTTGATGACCTCGGTGGTCTTGAGCCCCGACACGAGGCCGTCGAGCGAGAGCGACATGCGGCTTCCCTTCTGTGTGCGGCGGGGTCCGGGTGACGGCCGAAGCCGTCACCCGGACCCCCGGAGTGCTTCCGTGCGGCGGCGCGGATCAGCGCAGCAGCTGGAGCACGCCCTGGTTGGCCTGGTTGGCCTGGGCCAGCATCGCCGTTCCCGCCTGCGACAGGATGTTCGCCGACGTGAACTTGACCATCTCGGACGCCATGTCGGTGTCGCGGATACGGCTCTCGGCGGCGGCGAGGTTCTCGGCCGACACGTTGAGGCTGTTGATGGTCGACTCGAAGCGGTTCTGCAGCGCACCGTAGCCGGCGCGTGCGGTCGAGACCGCCTGGATCTGCGTGTCGATGCCGGCGAGCGCCGCACCGTACGACGCCGCGTCCGTCATGCCGGCCGCGAGAGTGTCGATCGCGGCACCGAGGCCGTCGAAGTCGGTCAGCGCGACCGAGATCTGGTCCTCGGCGGCGACCGCGCCCGCACCCACCTGGAACGTCAGCGTCGTGCCGCCGGAGAGCAGCTTGATGCCGTTGAAGTTCGTGCTGTCGGCGATCCGGGTGAGCTCATCGGCCAGGGCGCCGATCTCGGTCTGGATGGCCTCGCGCGACTTCGCGTTGTTCGAGTCGTTCGCGCCCTGGTTGGTCAGGTCGCGCACGCGCTGCAGGATGGAGTGCACCTCGGTCAGGGCGCCTTCTGCGGTCTGGATGACCGAGATGCCGTCCTGTGCGTTGCGGGCCGCGACGTTCAGGCCGTTGACCTGCGAGCGCAGGCCCTCGGAGATCGCGAGGCCGGCGGCGTCGTCCGCGGCACGGTTGATGCGCAGACCGCTCGAGAGCTTCTCGAGCGACTTCGACAGGTCGTTCTGCGTGTTGGACAGGTTGCGGTAGGCGTTGAGCGCGCCCACGTTGGTGTTGATCTGCATACCCATGAGGGTTTCCTCCGTGATGTGTTGAACGGGAGACCATCCGTGGTCTCCTGCCCTGACCTATCGGCGGAGGATGCGGACGCGTTAGGCGGGGGCGGCGGCGCGGAAGACGTCGCCGATCCGGACGCTGGCAGCTTCGGCGATGCGGCCGAAGTAGGCGTCGCGGGCGGCGGGCGAGACGCGGGTGGTGGTCGTGGTCTCGGTGCCGCCCTCGGCGAAGTACCGGTCGAGGGCATCGCGGAGCAGGCGCACGGCCTCCGACCGCTGCTGCGAGACGGCCGAGTGGGTCACGCCGAGCTCCTCGGCGATCTCCTTCACCGGCCGCTCCTCGATGTAGACGGCCACGATGATGCGCCGCATGCGCTCGGGGAGCGCGCCGATGGCATGTTCGAGCACCTCGCGCCGTTCGCCGACCATCGCGGACTCCTCCGGCAGCGGGATGTCGGCGACGAGGTCCCGCGTGGCGGGGTCGTCGAGCGGGGAGACGGTACGCGCGGCGTCGGCGAGGGCCTCGACGACGGCTTCCTTGGGCGAGCCCATCGCGGTGGCGATCTCGGTGGCGGTCGCGGTGCGACCGAGAGCGGCGGTGAGCGTGTCGCGGACGGCCACGGTCTCCTTGATGCGTTTGCGGATGCCACGGGATGCCCAGTCCATGGCGCGCATCTCGTCGGCGAACGCGCCGAGGATGCGCCGGCGGGCGTACGCGCCGAACGGGACTCCGAGCGCGGGGTCATAGGCGTCGGCGGCGGTCACGAGGGCGAGCGCGCCGACGGCGGCGAGCTCTTCGCGGGGGATATGGGTAGCCCGAGCATGGGTGTCTGCAGCGAGGTAGCCGACCAGGGGGAGGTTGGCCTCGACGAGGCGGTTGCGCTCAGCGCGCGACGACATGGGGGATGATCCACCTCTCTGGATGCACTCCGGAAGCTCATGGCGAGGGGTAGATGGACATATCACAAGGTCCGGGATCTGTCCATGGGGAGCACTAGCCGCCGCCAAACCACATAGTAACCTTAGGGGCGCGGTGGCCGATAGAGATTTATGAACCGTTAACAAGCGGGCCGATCGCACCTGCGTGGGGCGGGGGATCGCTGGGGACAAAGGGGATCATGGGAGCCAACGAACTATCGATGCAGCTCTGGCGGGAGCGGGAGCTGCTCGAGATGCTGCTTTTCAAGCTGGATGAGCAGCAACTGCTGCTCGCGGCCGGCCGGTCGCACTGGATCCAGTTCGCGGCCCGCGAGATCGACCAGGTGCTCGACCGCCTCCGTGCCGCCGGGCTGTCGAGGGCCGTCGAGGTCGCCGGCGTCGCCGAGGAGTGGGGGGCTCCGCAGGACGCGACGATCACCCAGCTCATCGAGCACGCCCCGGACGGAGCCTGGGGCGACGTCTTCACCGATCACATGCGCGCGCTGGTGAAGCTGACCGCGGAGGTCGAGCAGATGCGCGACGCCGCCGCGGAGCAGCTCAGCGGGGTGCTCCGCGCCACCCAGGAGACCATCGCCGCTCTCGGGCAGGAGAGCGGCGAGTACACCACCCGCGGCGACCGCACCCGCGAGGACGCCGCCCGCATCATCGACACCGAGATGTGACCGAGAGGGATTCATGTCGACCTTCAGTGGACTGACCACCGCCGCCAGCGGCCTCGCCGCCGCACGGCGGGGTATGGACGTGGTCGGGCAGAACATCGCCAACCAGAAGACCGAGGGGTACACGCGGCAGCGCGTCGAGACCTCCGCGATCGCCGCCGTCGCGCAGACGGGCCGCTTCAGCATGGGCGCGCTCCCCGGACACGGCGTCTCCATCGACGGGGTATCCCGCCTCGGAGACGCGCTGCTCGACGCCCGGGTTCGCGACACCCTCGGCGCCTCCGGCTACTGGGCGACGCGAGCGCTCGCCGCGACGACCGCCGAGTCGGCGCTCGCGGAGCCGACCGACAAAGGCCTCGCGAACCGGCTGACGAACTTCTGGGCGGGGTGGCAGGACCTCGCCAACAGCCCGGACTCCGGGGCCGCCGCCGCGAGCGTCCTGGAGTCCGCGAAGGAGCTCGCCTCCCACATCTCCGGCGGCTACCGTACGGTCGCCGCGCAATGGACGGCCGTCCGCGGGACCGCGGAGCGGACCGTCAGCCAGGTCAACGCGGCCGCCGACCAGATCGCGGTGCTGAACACCGAGATCCGCGAGGCTCTGGCCTCGGGACGCTCGGCCAACGAGCTCACCGACCGCCGCAACCTGCTCGCGGAAGACGTCGCACGGCTCGCCGGCGGGACGGCGACCCTGGAGGCGGACGGTACCCTCACGGTCCGGCTCGGAGGCAATGCGCTGGTCTCCGGGGGAGACGCCCGTCATCTCGCACTGACCGGCGCGGCGACGATCGACGGCGCACCGCGCGTCGGTGTCGTGTGGGAGTCGGTACCGGATCTGCCCCTCATCGTCGACGATGGAGAACTCGGCGGCTCGCTCGCGGTGCTCGCCCCCGCCGCTGACGGAGGGATGCTGGCACAGCTGGCCGCGACCTACGACCGAGTGGCCACGGCGCTCGCGGAGTCGCTCAACGCGCAGCACCGCGCCGGCGTCACCGCGTCCGGACAGCAGGGCGGCGACTTCTTCACCCTTCCCGCGACCGGGTCCGCCGCGCTCGGGATGCAGGTGGCCGTCACCACGGCGGCCGACCTCGCCCTCGCCGCCCCGGGTGCGGGGGCCAAGGACGCGACCAACGCCGACCTCATCTCCCAGATCGGGCAGCGCGCGACCTCTCCGGACGCGCTGTGGACCGACCAGGTGACGCGCTTCGGCGTCGCCACCGCGGCCGACGTGCAGCGTGCGAAGGTGTCCGATGCGGCGGCTGTCGGCGCCGTCGGTGCGCAGCAGTCGGTCGCTGCCGTGGACGGCGATGAGGAGACGATCAGCCTCCTCACCTACCAGACCGCCTATCAGGCGGCGGCCCGTGTGCTCACTGCCGTCGACGAGGCCCTCGACGTCCTCATCAACCGCACAGGCGTCGTCGGACGCTGATCGGAGGAGCCCCATGATCTCTCGCGTGACCCAGACCACCATGACGCAGACGGCGATGCGCCAGCTGCAGTCGAACCTGTCCGAACTCGCCCGGCTGCAGGACCAGGCCACCTCGCAGAAGGCGTTCGCCGCCCCTTCCGACGACCCCGCCGCCGCGGCGGCCGCGCTCGCGCTGCACGCCGAGCAGCGGCGCACGGAGCAGTACGCCCGCAACATCGACGACGGCCTCGCCTGGGTGACCGCGGCCGACACGGCGATCACCTCCAGCACGTCGCTGCTGTCGCGGGTGCGGGACCTGACCGCGCAGGGGGCCAATGACGGAGCGCTGGACGCCACGGCGAAGGAGGCGCTCGCGGTGGAGCTCGAAGGCATCCGCGACGAGCTGCTCGCCCAGGCCAACACGCGGCTGCTCGGGCGGTCCGTGTTCGCCGGCACGTCCGACACCGCTGCCTTCGCGGCCGGCTACTCCTACAGTGGCGTCGCCGGCTCCGAGGTCACCCGCCGCGTGTCCGATGCGGCCGCCGTCCGCGTCGACACGGATGGCGCCGCGGTGTTCGGCACCGGCGACGACTCGGTGTTCGCCCTCGTCGACCGCATCGTCGCCGACCTGCGGTCCGGCACCAACGTCGGGCCGCGGCTGGCGGAGATCGACGACCGCCGCACCGCGATGCTCGCCGCGCAGGGCGCGGTCGGCACCCGGCAGGCTCAGATCGAACGCGCCAAGGAGGCGGCAGTGCAGAATTCCGTGTCCCTCGAGTCCCGCCGTGCCGCGGTCGAGGACGTCGACTCGGTCGAGGTGCTCATCCGCCTGCAGGCGCAGGAGCTCGTCTACCGGTCGGCGCTCGCCGTGAACGCGCGCGTGCTGCAGCCGACGCTGATGGACTTCCTGCGATGACCGCGGCGCTCACCTTCACGGCCCCGCCGCCCGGACTCGCGCCGCACGTGGACTTCGCCCTCGCACCGGTCGACGGGGCAGACGGACTGTTCGCGATGCGGGCGGTCGAGGACGACGCGCTGCGGCTGTACCTCGTCGACCCGAACACCGTCCTGGCGGAGTACGCGCCGATCCTCACGGATGCCCAGGTCGCCGATCTCGCGCTCGGTTCGCCTGACGACGCGCTGGTGCTCGTGGTCGCCCATCCGGCGTCCGACGGCGTGAGTGTCAACCTGCTCGCCCCGGTCGTCGTGAACCGGAGCACGGGCGCGGCCGCGCAGGTGATCCTGGAAGGTCAGGACTACCCGGTCCGGGCGCCGCTGGGCTGACGCGCGGGTCGTCGAGCTCGGGCGTCGTCGATCGCGCGACGACTACCCTGGAGGGGTGATCCTCGCCGTCGACACGTCCCTAGGCACCGCCGTCGCCCTCATCGACCCGGACGGGACGCGACGTGCCGAGGCCGGCACCGCCGACCCGCTCGGGCACGCCGAGGTGATCGGCGAGCTGGTGCGGGATGTGCTCCGCGAGGGAGGGGCCGATGGCATCACGCACGTCGTGGCCGGCATGGGCCCCGGTCCGTTCACCGGACTGCGGATCGGCATCGCGACCGCGCGGGCGTTCGCCCTCGGCCGCGGCATCCCCGTCGTCGCGGTCCCCAGCCATACGGCGGCCGCCCTCACCGTCCAGGCGACGATGAGCGGTCCGTTCGCCGTCGTCACCGATGCCCGCCGGCGCGAGGTCGCCGTCACCGTGTTCGACGGGCAGGACGAGGACGGGATCCCGCGCACGATCGCCGACACGGTGCTCGTGCGGGCGGCCGATGCCGGCGATCATCTCGCCGGCCTCCGTCGCATCGACGTGACGACGCTGTCCGCGGTCGACCTCGCCCGCGTCGGGGCGCGCGCGCTCGCCGCCGGCCGGGTCCTCGCCGGGGAGGAGCCGCTCTACCTGCGGCACCCGGACGTCACCCTGCCCGGAGCGCCGAAGAAGGTCGGCGCGTGACGCTGCGGGACGCGGGGCCGGCCGACCTCGACGCGATCATGGACATCGAGAACCGCTCGTTCCCCACCGATGCGTGGAGCCGGGAGACCATGGCGAGCGAGCTGGCGAGCCCGCACGGGCGCTACCTCGTCGATGAAGAGGACGGCGCGGTCGTCGGGTACGGCGGCGTCCGGGCGCTGCAGGGCAACGCCGATGCCGACATCCAGACCATCGCCCTCCTCGCCGATGTCCGCGGGCAGGGGCGCGGACGTGCCCTCCTGCGCGCCCTGCTGCAGACCGCGGTGGACCGCGGGGCCCGGGAGATCTTCCTCGAGGTGCGCGCTGACAACCCGCCGGCGGAGGGACTGTACCGCGCGGAGGGCTTCGAGGAGATCGGCAGGCGCCCCCGTTACTATCAGCCGGACGACGTCGACGCGATCGTGATGCGTCTGGACCTGCGCCGCCACCCGGCGCCCGCCGAAACGCCGGAGGAGGCGACCGCATGAGTGAGCCCCTGGTGCTCGGCATCGAGACGAGCTGCGACGAGACCGGCATCGGGATCGTGCGCGGTCGCACCCTGCTCTCCAACACGATCGCCTCCAGTATGGACGAGCACGCCCGCTACGGCGGCGTGGTTCCCGAGGTCGCCGCCCGTGCCCACCTGGAGGCGTTGCAGCCGGCCATCGACGCCGCGCTCGCCGAGGCCGACGTCCGTCTCGCGGACCTCGACGCCGTGGCCGTGACGAGCGGGCCGGGGCTCGCCGGAGCGCTCATGGTCGGCGTGGGGGCGGCGAAGGGCCTCGCGGTCGCGCTCGACAAGCCGCTGTATGCGGTCAACCACCTCGTCGGTCACATCGCCGCCGACATCCTGACCCCGGAGGCGGCACCGCTGGAGTATCCGACGATCGCGCTGCTGGTCTCCGGAGGGCACACCTCGCTGCTCCACGTGCGTGACCTCATCACGGATGTGGAGCTGCTCGGTGAGACCGTGGACGACGCCGCGGGCGAGGCCTTCGACAAAGTCGCTCGACTGCTGTCGCTGCCGTACCCCGGCGGCCCCGAGATCGACAGGGCGGCGGTGGGCGGCGATCCCGACGCGATCCGCTTCCCGCGCGGGCTCTCCCGCGCTTCCGATCTCGCGAAGCATCGCTACGACTTCTCGTTCTCCGGGCTGAAGACCGCTGTGGCCCGCTGGGTCGAGCGCTTCGAGGCCGAGAACGCCGCCGCAGGAGGCGACGCCCGGGACCTCCCCATCGCCGACATCGCGGCGAGCTTCCGCGAGGCCGTCGTCGACGTCCTGGTCACCAAGGCGCTCGCCGCGTGCGCGGATCTCGGGGTGCCGCGGTTGCTCCTCGGCGGCGGAGTGATCGCGAACCGCCGCCTCCGCGAGGTCGCCCTGGCGAGAGCCGCCGAGGCCGGCGTCACCGTGCGCATTCCTCCGCTGTCGCTGTGCACGGACAACGGCGCCATGATCGCGGCCCTGGCAGCCGAGCTCATCGCCTCAGGACGACCGGCGTCGACCCTCGGCTTCGGCGCCGACTCGACCCTTCCGGTGACCGAGATCCAGGTCGCGGAGGCGGTGCCGGCGTGAGCGATCTGCCGCAGGATCCGAGACCGCGGGACTCCGTTCCGCGCGCGAGAGTGGAGCGCGCGAGCGGGCAGGTGGAACGCCCGGCGGGGGCCGCACGCCTGCCTGGGGTGCCGCGGGAGGGGTACACGAAGCTGCCCACCGGTCCGGTCGGCATCGAGCCCGTGGTGGTCAGCGGGCCGGACCTCGATCGTTCGGAGGACGACACCTGGGAGCCCGCGGTCGAGCCGGCAGCCGTCGACGATACCCGGCTGGCTCCGTGGGCGCTGCTGGCGGCGATCGTCGCGCTCGTGGCCTCGTTCTTCGTGGGCTGGGGGATCCCGGTCGCGGTCGTCGCGGTGATCGCCGCCATCATGTCCCTCCGGCGCCCCGTGGAGAACCGGGCGATCGCACGCTGGGCGCTCGTGCTCGGGCTGTGTGCGACGGTGTACAGCCTGGGCTGGTTGGTCTGGGCCGGCATGCAGTTCGAGAGGCTGGGCTAGGAGAGATGGCCACCGCGGACGACGACGGCGTCGAGGAGCGCAGGGCCCTGCAGCGCAAGGCCTTCGGGCGGGCCGGCGGGCTGACGGCCGCCGAGGCCGCGCGGCTGCGCGAACTCGACGACGCTCGGCAGAGGCCGGCCACGCCCCCGACGACGGAGCAGCCGCGCCCCGACCCACCCCAGGAGGGGAGGGAATCGCGGGCAGACCACACGCCGCCGGTCTCCGAGCCAGAAGCCGGTGCTCCGCGCATCCCCGAGCACGATGCCGGGACGGCGGAGGCGGGCCGGGATCGACGATGGCGTTCGCTCGGGGGGCTCGCGCTCGCTGCCGTGGTGGTTCTCCTTGTCGGCGTCGGCATCGGCTGGCTCGCGTTCGGCCGGGGTGGCGGCGTCGCGGTCGCGCTCAGTGCCGAGCAGCAGCAGTGGCAGTCCGACCTCGTCACATCCGGGAAGTACGACCCCGGGTCGGTGCGCGCCGTCGCGACCGAGGAGGACGCGGTCGTCTGGGTGGCGACGCAGAACGGCGGCGCGAGCATCTGCCTGGTCCTGGGGGCGGGGGAGAGCACGACACCGAGCTGCAACCAGCGGGAAGCCGTGCAGATGGAAGGGCTGTGGGGAGAGGTGACCACGCAGCGGGACGACGAGTACACGCGACAGGTCCTGGCGCAACTGCTCCTCACGGCCGACGGTGAACCGGCGGTGACCGTCGGCGTCTCGGAGTTCGGGTCCGGTGAGGGCGGCGGCCTCACCTACGCGAACGAGGCGGAGAGCCGCACCGCCGAGCGTCTGGCCGATGAGGGTTTCGACCCGCCTTCGATCTGGGTCGTCGGGTACGACCGCGACGTCCCGATCTGGACGGCGTCCGAGCGTGAGACGGGGCGGCAGTGCCTCATCTACGACGGGGCGACGACTCCCGACGCACCGCGAGCCTGCGAGACGACGGAGACGCTGCAGGAGCACGATGGCCTGCTGCGCTTGCAGGTGACCGACGTGGAGACCGGCGGCATGACCACCTACGAGCTGCCGAGCGGCGGCTTCGGGTCGTTCGTGATCATCCGAGAGGGGAGTGACGTCGGTGCAGGAGGGGATTGACCCGTCGCAGAGCGGAGACGACGCGGAGCGCCGGGCGCTGGAGCGCGCGGCGTACGGGCGCGACGGCGGGCTCGACGCCGTCGCAGCGCTCCGCCTGCAGGAGCTTCAGGCCGAGCGCCGTCGCAGGGCGCTGTCCGCGTCCGAGGAGCCGGAGCCGGTGCCGTCCGCGCCCGCCGGCGCTGACGACGAGAAGGAGACCGGGGACGCGCTCCCGGCGCCGGAGGGCGGGCCGAGGGCGGCGGACGTCCCGCCCGACGACCCCGACGACATCTCCCCGAGGGAGGTGCCGATCGCGGGTCGCCGTGGCCTCGTCCCGGTGCTCATGGCGTCGGCGGCGCTCCTCGCGGTCGGCGTGGGCGCCGGGTGGGCGCTGTTCGCCCCTCGGTCGGAGGCGTTCCCCCTGACGGAGGCGCAGCAGGAGCGGCGGATCGCGCTCGCGGGCGAGGGCTACGACCCCGACTCCGTGCGCCCGGTGGCGGAGGCGGAGGGGGCTCTCGCCTGGTTCGCCACGCAGGACGACGGGGAGACGCGGTGCCTGATCCTCGACGTGGGCGTCGACTCCCAGTCGACCTGCCTGGCGAGGGAGGAGGTGGGGACGGGCCTGTACGCCTCGCTTCCCGTTCCGGTCTCCGCCGCAGACGACGAGGAGGGTTCCTTGTCCTTCGACAGCGTGACGGCGGTCATGCTCTTCTCCACCGCCGACGAGCCGATGGTGAGCGTTCAGCGCTGGGGAGGCAGCTCCACGCTCGTCGCCCAGTTCGGTGAGGCGGAGCGCGTGAGGGCGGAGGAGCTCGTCGGCGACGGCTACGACCTCAACCTCTCCGTCCTCGGGTCCTTCCGCGAGCAGCCGGTCTGGCTCGGCGACCGCAGCACGGAGAGCGGGCCCTCTCAGCGCTGCCTGATCGTCGACGCCGACGGTTCGCGCCAGTGCGCCACGGTCGACGAGGCCGTGCAATCGGGACTCCGCGTGCAGCTGCTCGACGTCGATCAGGAGACCGGGGAGTTGCTGTCGGCGTCCGTGATCGAGGTGGCTTTCACCCGCTGGCAGACGCCCTACCTCACCGTGACCTCGGGCCCGGCCGTGGTCGACGAGGCGACGGGCGAGTCGTATCTCGTGACCACCGGTCCGCCCGGCGATCCGATCCGCGTCGATATCCCGGGCCGGGACCCGGATGGGTGACCTCCGTCAGTCCGCCGCGGACACCCGGTCGGCGAGGATCGCTCGGCGCTGATCGCCGAACCGGGCGAGGATCAGCGTGGCTTCCGCATCGCCGCGCAGGGTCAGCTTGCGCCGGAAGGCTGCGGGATCGACGTCCACTCCGCGCTTCTTGATCTCGAGGCGGCCGATGCCGTGCGACTTCAGCGCGGCGTTGATCGTCTTCGGCGCGATCGGCAGCGTCTCCCGGACGCGGAAGGACTGCACGAACGGACTCGTCAGTGCCGCGTCGGAGGTCAGGTAGGCGATGCGCGGATCGAGCATCCCCGCCTCGAGGCTGCGCGCGACATCGCCGATGAGACGGGCCCGGATGACCGCGCCGTCCGGCTCATGGAGGAACGACCCGAGCGCCCGCACGGGAGCGTCCTCGGCATCCGCGGCCCCGGTGAGTTCATGCGAGCGCTCGCCACGGATCACCAGGGCGGAGCGCCGAACCCCCTCGCGTGCCAGCTCCCTGGACCACACGACGAGCTCGACGACGCTCCCGTCGGCGCTCACCCACTGCGTCTCGGCGTCCGCGGGAAGGGCGTCGCGATCGTGGGCGGGGCCGAGCTTGATCCCGGTGGGGCGCTGCGCGGCGACGGCGAACGCCCAGTCGAGAGACGGCGAGTAGTCGTCAGCGGAGACGCGCCTGGTCTCGTTGTGGCCGGAGGTGCGGCGGGCGGGGTCCATCCAGATCGCCTGACCGGGCACCGGCTCGCCGAGCGCCTCCTCCGCCGTCGCGTGCTGCACCGTGGCATCGCCTCCGAACGGCGCGAGGTTGTAGGCCGCGAGCGCGGCGGTCACCTCGTCGGCGTCGACGGCGTGGACCGCCAGCCCGGCGCCGGCGAAGGCGAGGGCGTCGCCGCCGATCCCGCAGCCGAGGTCCGCGACGCTCGTCAGCCCGGCCCGGCGGATCCGCTGGGCGTGGCGTGCGGCCACACCCAGGCGGGTGGCCTGCTCGAGGCCCGCCCTGGTGAAGAGCATGCGGGCGGCGAAGGGGCCGAACTTCGCTGTGGCCTTGGCGCGCAGATGTGCCTGACTGACGACGGCCGACACGAGGTCGGGGGAGTGGCCGGCTGCCCGGAGTCGCGACACGGCGCTCGCCGCCTCGGCGGTGGACGTGACCGGCCCCAGAGCATCGAGCACCTCGAGGCCGGCGGGGGTCAGCAGGGCGCGCAGCTCGGACATCTCCACCGTCCCAGCCTAAGTCCCGGCCGGCGCCGGACCGCGGTTGGCACTCGCATTGCATGAGTGCCAGCCGACCGCCTACACTGGCATTAGCACTCTCGGGTTGAGAGTGCGAACGAGTCTTTCGTGTCAGCGTCAAGAAAGAAGAGGTAGACCGTGTCGGTTTCCATCAAGCCGCTCGAGGACCGCATCGTCATCAAGCAGGTCGAGGCCGAGCAGACCACCGCGAGTGGCCTGGTCATCCCCGACACCGCCAAGGAGAAGCCCCAGGAGGGCGAGGTCGTGGCGGTCGGCCCCGGCCGTATCGACGACAACGGCAACCGCGTTCCGCTCGACGTCGCCGTCGGCGACCGCGTGCTCTACAGCAAGTACGGCGGCACCGAGGTGAAGTTCGGCGCGGACGAGTTCCTCGTCCTGTCGGCTCGCGACGTCCTGGCGGTCGTCGTCCGCTGATCGCACGCCCGGTTCCCCTCGCATCGCGGGCGGGAACCCGGTCCGCAGAGGGCCCGGATGCTTCGGCATCCGGGCCCTCTGCGGCGTCCGGGACGGAGCCGCGCGGCTCCGGGCATAGGGTTGTCCGGTGACTCCCGAGACGACCCGCGCCACCCGGACGGCGGGCGTCGCCTACGCCGGAAGTGCCTATCTGCTCTGGGGCGTCCTCCCGCTGTACTTCCTCCTGCTGCAGCCCACCGGGCCGTGGGAGGTGGTCGCCTGGCGGGTGCTGCTCTCGTTCGTCTTCTGCCTCCTGCTGCTCACGGTCACACGGGGATGGCCCGCCTTCCTCGCCATCGTCCGGAATCCGAGGCTCCTCGGATGGACGGCCCTGGCCGGTCTCCTCATCTACGTCAACTGGCAGGTCTTCGTCCTCGGAACCCTCAGCGGCCACGTCGTGGAGACGTCGCTGGGCTACTTCATCAACCCGATCACGACCGTGCTGCTCGGCGTCTTCGTGCTCAAGGAGCGCATCCGCCGTCTGCAGTGGGCGGCCATCGGCATCGCGGGTGCGGCGGTCGTGGTGATCGTCGTGGCCTACGGCGACTTCCCGTGGATCGCTCTGTCGCTCACGGCCTCCTTCGGCCTGTACGGGCTCATCAAGAAGAGGATCGGTCCCGCCGTCGACGCCGTCAGCGGACTGACCCTCGAGTCGTTCTGGCTGATCCCGATCGCCGTGGTGCAACTCGTGGTCGTGGCGACGACGCCGGCCGGACTGACGATGGGCGCGAACGGCTGGTCGCATGCCGTGCTGCTCGCGTTCGCGGGAGTGGCGACGGCCGTCCCTCTGCTGCTGTTCGCGGCCGGCACGCGTCGCGTCGATCTCGCCGTCATCGGCATGCTGCAGTTCCTCACCCCGATCCTCCAGTTCGTGATCGGCGTCGCCGTGCTGCACGAGCCGATGCCGCCGGAGCGCTGGATCGGGTTCGTCCTGGTGTGGATCGCGATCGCGGTCTTCGTCGTCGATCTGCTCCTCGCCGCGCGGCGCGGCCGCCGGGACACCCCCGCCGCGGCGGTCTGATCCCGCCCGCCCACAGGCGGAAACAGCGGTCCTGGATCGTTAACGCACCGAGATACTTGCCCCTCCTGCGCGCGGGGCGCACGCCCTAGTGTTAGAGCACCCGACTGTGGTCACCATCCACGTTCGTTTACGCAAGGGAGCATCATGAACGCACTGAAGGGCTCGCGCAGCGCGAGGATCTTCGCCGGGATCGCGCTGGTCAGCGCCTCCGCCCTCATCATCGCGGGCTGTAGCAGCACGCCGAACGCGGAGCCGTCGGACGGGGGTGGCGACAAGCCCGCCGCCGACCTGACGCTCAAGCTCGGTTCGCTGTTGCCCGCCACCGGTACGCTCGCGTTCCTGGGCGCACCGATGGAGGCCGGCGTCCAGCTCGCCGTGGACCAGATCAACGAGGCCGACGCCGGCATCACCATCGACCTCAGCACGGCCGACGAGGGCGACCTCGACAACAAGGCCTACGAGACCTCCATCACCAACCTGCGCAACGACGGCATCACCGCCATGATCGGCGCGGCGTCCTCGAGCGTCACCAAGCTCATCCTCGACGGCAACGCGGGCGCGGACATCCTGACGGTGTCCCCGTCCAACACGTCGCCGGACTTCACGGGCATCAACCCGCTGTACTTCCGCACCGCGCCGAGCGACAACCTGCAGGGCGAGGTGCTCGGCAACGAGATCGCCGAGGACGGTCACAAGACGCTGGGCATCATCTACCAGAACGACCCGTACGGCACGGGTCTGTTCGAGGCGATCAAGGCCACCTTCGAGAGCACCGGTGGCGAGGTCGTCGCCGACGCCTCGTACAACCAGGGCGACGGACAGTTCAACGCCCAGGTCTCGGAGATCGCCGCGGCCAAGCCGGACGCGGTCGCCGTCGTCTCCTACGACCAATTCGCCACCATCGCGCCGCTGCTCGGCAACGCCGGGGTTGACACGGGTTCGCTGTACCTCGTCGACGGCAACCTCAAGGACTGGGGTGCGGACGTGTCGGTCAGCCTCGAGGGCTCGAAGGGCACCCGCGCCGGCGCCGAGCTGCCGCAGGACTTCCTCGACCAGCTGAACGCGGTCTGGACGGCCGAGGGCAACGACCCGATCGACGCTGTGACGTACTCGGCCGAGGCGTACGACGCCGTGGTGCTGATCGCTCTGGCCGCGCTGAAGGCCGGCTCGGTCGATGGCCCGGACATCGCCGCGGAGATGATCACCGTCTCCGGTGGCGACGGCGACGGCGAGAAGTGCGACAACTACGCCGACTGCGCCGCGATCATCAACGACGGCGGCACGCCGGACTACGACGGTCTCTCCGGTGAGATCACGTTCGACGAGAACAACGACCCGAAGGGCGCTGCCATCGGCGTCTACGAGTTCGACTCCGAGAACGTCACCTCGCGCATCAAGTAACGCAGCGACGACGAAGGCCCCGGATGCGTCGGCATCCGGGGCCTTCGTCGTACCAGGGACCGGCCTCAGGCGGCGTCGGTCCCGAGCGTGCCGAGGTAGAGGCCGATGACCTTCGGGTCGTTCAGCAGCTCCCGGCCGGTGCCCTCGTAGGCATCGCGCCCCTGGTCGAGGACGTAGCCGCGGTCGCAGATCTGCAGACAGCGGCGGGCGTTCTGCTCGACCATGATCGTCGTGACGCCGGCCTTGTTGATGTCGGAGACCCGGATGAAGGCGTCGTCCTGGCGCACGGGGGAGAGGCCGGCCGAGGGCTCGTCGAGCAGCAGCACCGACGGGTCCATCATGAGCGCCCGCGACATGGCGACCATCTGCCGCTCGCCGCCGGAGAGCGACCCCGCACGCTGCTTCAGGCGTTTGCCGATCTCGGCGAAGATGCTGCTGACGAACTCGAGCCGCTCCGCGAAGATCTTCGGGTTCTGGTACAGCCCCATCTCCAGGTTCTCCTGGATCGTGAGCGACGGGAACACGTTGTTCGTCTGCGGCACGAAGGCCACGCCGCGGCGCACGAGCTTGTCGGCCTTGAGGCCGACGATGCTCTCGCCCTTGACGGTGATGTCGCCCTCTCGGACGTTCACCATGCCGAAGATCGCTTTGAGGAGTGTCGACTTCCCTGCACCGTTCGGGCCGATGATGCCGATGAGCTCGCCCTGGCGGGCGATGAGGTTCGCGCCGTTGAGGATGTTCACTCCCGGAAGGTAGCCGGCGTGCACATCCTTCAGCTCGACGACGACATCGCCGGCCGGAGTGGTGCCCTCGGCGGGGGTTGCAGTGCTCATGCCTTGTCCTCCTCGGCGGCGTCCTCGGCCTCGACCTCGGCTTCGACCTCCGTCTCGATCTGCTCGCGGATGCGCTCCGCGTCGGCGTCGGAGATCACCGGGAGACGGCCGGTGACGGCGCCGAGGTCCACGTCCTGGTGGGCGCCGAGGTAGGCGTCCACGACCGCGGGGTCCTCCATGACGGTCTCCGGTGGTCCCTCGGCCACCACGCGCCCCTCGGCCATCACGACGACCCAGTCGGCGATGTGACGGACCATGTGCATGTCGTGCTCCACGAAGAGCACGGTCATCCCGAGGTCCTTGAGGTCGAGGATGTGGTCGAGCAGGGACTGCGTGAGGGCTGGATTCACGCCGGCCATCGGCTCGTCCAGCATGACCAGGCTCGGGTCGCTCATCAGAGCCCGGGCCATCTCCAGGAGCTTGCGCTGACCACCCGACAGAGAGGCGGCGAAGTCCTGCTCCTTGGCGTCGAGTTTGAAGCGGACGAGGAGCTCGTGCGCCCGCTGCTCGATCTCCTGCTCCTGTTTGCGCCAGAGGAACGGGAAGAGCCCTGCCCAGAAGCCCTCGCCGCGCTGGTCCTTCGCGCCGAGCTTCATGTTCTCCAGCACCGTCAGCAGCGACAGCGACTTCGTGAGCTGGAAGGTGCGCACCTGCCCCATCCTGGCCACCTTGAAGGAGGGGATGCCGGAGAGGTTCTTGCCGTCGTACGACCATGTACCGCTGTTGGGCTTGTCGAAACCGCACAGGAGGTTGAACAGCGTGGTCTTGCCGGCGCCGTTGGGGCCGATGAGCGCCGTGATCGCGCCGCGGGGGATCTCCAGGTGATCGACGTCGACGGCGGTCAGGCCGCCGAACCGCCGCTGCACGGCATCGACGACGAGGATCGGGTCGACCTTCTTGACTCCGGGGGCGGCGGGACCCGCGGCGAGGCCGGTGGTCTTGGCGCGGGGAGCGCTCTTCGCGGGCGTGACGGCCGCGTCGTTCTCACTTGACAAAGGTCATCTCCCTCTTGTTCCCGAGGATGCCCTGCGGGCGGAACACGACGATGAGCATCAGCACGATGCCGATGAGGATGTAGCGCACGACGTCGGCCTGGGCACTGGTCATGGGCAGGTAGCCGGCGGTGGCCATCGCGGGGAGGAGCGCTCCGAGGAAGGCGAACACCACCCAGAACAGCACCGCGCCCAGCGTGGGGCCGAAGACCGTGGCCGCGCCGCCGAGCAGGAGGATCGTCCACAGGAAGAAGGTCAGCGACGTGGAGTAGCTGCCGGGGATGACCGCCGAGGGCAGGACGAAGACGATGCCGCCGAGGGCACCGATCACGCCACCCACCACGAGCGCCTGCATCTTGTAGGCGAAGACGTTCTTGCCGAGCGAGCGTACGGCGTCCTCGTCCTCGCGGATGCCCTTGAGCACGCGCCCCCACGGGCTGCGCATGAGGGCCCAGACCACGAGGATCGTCAGGGCGAGGGTCAGCAGACCGAACACCCGGACCCAGAGGTCGTTCGCGTTGTAGGTCCACGGTCCGAAGCCGTACGTCCCCGGGGGGAACGGGTTGGCGTCGCGGAAGCTCTGGTGGTAACCGGAGAGACCGCCCGCGGAATTCGTCCAGTCCTTGAACAGCTCCGTGACGAACATCAGGCGCACGACCTCGGCAGCCGCGATGGTCGCGATGGCGAGGTAGTCGGCGCGCAGGCGCAGGGTGGGGATGCCGAGCAGCAGGGCGAAGAGCGCGCCGCCGGTGATGCCGACGAGGACGCCCAGCCACCACGGGACGCCGAAGGTGAGGATCGAGATCGCGTAGCCGTAGCCCCCGATCGCCATGAACGCCGCCATGCCGAAGTTGAGCAGGCCCGTGTAGCCGAAGTGCACCGCGAGGCCGGTCGCCGCGAGCGCATAGGCGATCGTCGTCGGGCTGAACAGATAGGAGGCGGTGTTGCCGAAGATGCTTCCGAAGTCCATGCGTCAGCCCAACCTTTCCTTGCGTCCGAGGATGCCCTGCGGTCGCACGAGCAGGATGATGATCAGCGCGACGAGGGCGCTGGCGTACTTGAGGTCGGTCGGCACTCCGAGGAGCGTGGAGACCTCGACGGCGAGGCCGACGATGATCGAGCCGATCAGCGCGCCGATCGCCGAGCCGAGGCCGCCGAGCGTGATGGCGCAGAACATCAGCAGCAGCATCTGCATGCCCATGTCCCACTTCACGCCGGGCCGGAAGTACGCCCAGAGGATGCCGGAGATCGCGGCCAGGGTGCCGGCGAGGATCCACACGATCCGGATGACCTTGTCGACGTCGATGCCGGAGGCTGCGGCGAGCTGCGGGTTGTCCGAGATGGCTCTCGTCGCCTTGCCGGTGCGGGTGCGGGTGAGGAAGAACGCGACACCGAGGATCACGATGATGCTGGTCGCCATGCCGATCATGTCGATGTACGACAGGGAGATCGGACCGAGGCGGATCGGCTCGGGGCTGGCGCCCGGGAGCTGATAGGTATTCCCGCCGATGATGTACTGCAGGCCGTAGCGGAGGGCCAGCGAGAGGCCGATGCTCACGATCATGAGCTGGACGACGCCCAGGCCGCGGCGGCGCAGCGGCTTCCAGATGCCGGCATCGAGGGCCCAGCCGAGCGCAGCACCGCCGATGACCGCGGCGACGATGCCGGCCCAGAGCGGAAGCTGCCAGAACGTGGTGAAGACGAGAGTGATCACCGCACCCCAGGTCACCATCTCGCCGTGCGCGAAGTTCGACAGCCGGGTGGTGCCGTAGATGAGCGCGGCGCCCATGGAGGCGAGTCCCAGGAGCAGCCCGAAGTTCAGTCCGCCCACCATGCGCGACAGGAGCTGATCCAGGAACGAGACGGTCACCCGCTCGCCTTCGCCGAGGAAGAAGTTCACGATCTTCGTCCCGGTGAGCCCGAACTCCAGCTCGAACGAGGCGGTCGTGCCCGAGACCGGCTGGATCCCCTCGGGGAGCTGCGTCGCGTCGACGATCACGCCGTCCGGGAGCGTCGACTCGTCGACCGTCAGCGTGTACGTCTCCTTCTCCGGCACGTACAGCCGCCACTTGCCCTCGGCGTCGGTCTCGGTCTCGGCATCGAAGCCGTTGCCCTCGATCGTCATCACGACGCCCTCGACCGGCTCGTCGCCGTCGGTGACCACGCCGGCGAAGTAGAAGTCGGTGACCTCCTGACCGTCGTCCGTGGTCTCTGCGGAAGCCGCTGAGGGAGGGAGCAGGAGTGATGCCGCGAGCGCCATCAGGATTCCGAAGAAGGCGAAAGCCCAAGGGCGCTTCCGCGGTCCGGCGAGTGCTGTGGGTCCCACGCAACCTCCACTGTGAGTGCTGTCTCCGCGGGCTCGGGTCGAACCGCGGGGATGGACGACGCACTTGAGCGTAATGGGCGAATGACGATTCACCTATCCTCTGCGCCAACGGTCCGGTAACGACGGGCGCCTGGGAATGTTCTCGGGCGTGTCTCGCTTAGAATCTCCATACGGGTCACGCCCGCGCACCGGCTCACGTCGACCACCCACTCGCACCCGGATCCGCGCCACTCGCGCAGGAGGAGAATCCATGGAACAGCACGATCCCTTCGGCTTCGTCGGACTGACCTACGATGACGTGCTGCTGCTCCCCGGGCACACCGACGTCATCCCCAGCGAGGCCGACACGTCGTCCCGGATCACGCGACGGATCTCCGTCGCGACGCCGCTGCTGTCCAGCGCGATGGATACGGTGACCGAGTCCCGCATGGCGATCGCCATGGCACGGGAGGGCGGCATCGGCATCCTGCACCGCAACCTCTCGATCGCCGACCAGGCCGCGCACGTCGACCGCGTGAAGCGGAGCGAGTCCGGCATGATCACCGACCCCATCACCACGACGCAGGACGCGACGGTGGAGGAGGTCGACGCGCTGTGCGCCAAATACCGGATCTCCGGCCTCCCGGTCGTGGACGACGAGGGTCGTCTGGTGGGCATCATCACGAACCGCGACATGCGCTTCGTCTCCGGCTTCGAGCGTCAGAGCACGTTCGTCAAGGACGTCATGACGAGGGAGAACCTCGTCACCGCCCCCGTGGGCGTCGCGGCAGGCGAGGTCATCGCGCTGTTCGCGAAGCACCGCGTGGAGAAGCTGCCTCTCATCGACGAGGACGGCAAGCTCGCCGGCCTCATCACCATCAAGGACTTCGACAAGAGCGAGAAGTACCCGCTCGCCACCAAGGACGACCAGGGCCGCCTGCGGGTGGGCGCGGCGATCGGCTTCTTCGGCGACGCGTGGGAGCGCGCCGAGGCCCTCCGCGACGCCGGGGTGGACGTGCTCGTCGTGGACACCGCCAACGGGCAGTCGCAGGGCGTGATCGACCTCGTCAAGCGCCTCAAGGCCGACGAGTCGTTCGCCCACATCGACGTGATCGGCGGCAACGTCGCCACCCGCGAGGGCGCGCAGGCGCTGGTGGACGCCGGTGTCGACGCGGTCAAGGTGGGCGTGGGCCCCGGCTCGATCTGCACCACCCGCGTGGTCGCGGGTGTCGGCGTGCCGCAGGTCACCGCCGTCTACGAGGCCTCGCTCGCGGCGCGCCCCGCCGGCGTCCCGGTGATCGCCGACGGCGGCCTGCAGTACTCGGGCGACATCGCGAAGGCGCTCGTCGCCGGTGCCGACGCCGTGATGCTCGGCTCGCTCCTCGCCGGCACCGACGAGTCGCCGGGCGAGATCGTCTTCCAGTCGGGCAAGCAGTTCAAGCAGTACCGCGGGATGGGCTCCCTCGGCGCCATGCAGACGCGCGGCAAGCAGACGTCCTACTCGAAGGACCGCTACTTCCAGGCCGACGTGCCCAGCGACGACAAGCTGATCCCGGAGGGCATCGAGGGTCAGGTGCCCTACCGCGGCCCGCTCTCGGCCGTCGCCTATCAGCTCGTCGGCGGCCTGCGACAGTCGATGTTCTACGTCGGCGCCCGCACCATCGAGGAGCTCAAGCAGCGCGGCAAGTTCGTGCGCATCACCTCGGCTGGGCTCAAGGAGTCGCACCCGCACGACGTGCAGATCGTCGTCGAGGCGCCGAACTACAAGAAGTGACCGCGACCCCGCAGGGGACGCACGAGGGGCCGGATGCGCTGCATCCGGCCCCTCGTCGTTCGCGGTGCGGTCAGCCGCAGCGGTAGGTGACGCCGCCGACGTCCCAGACCCCCGGGCCGAGCTCGGCGCACGTCCCGATCACGCCGGCCAGCACGGTCGCCAGCAGGATGATGCCGATGATCGCGAAGATCGTCAGGACGGCGCCGACGATGATGCCGGCGATCGCGATGCCCTTGGGAGCCTTCGCCTTGCCGAGCTGCACGGCGGCGATGATGCTGAGGACGAGGCCGACCGGCGGCAGCAGGAACGCCAGCACGAGGCCGATGATCGACAGCACCCGCCCCGGCGGCGACGTCGGCACGTTCTGCGCGTACGGGGTGCCGGGCGGGGTAGCAGAGGCGGCGGGATACGGCGAGGGCCTGCCGCTGGGCGGCGGCGGGTTGTAGGGCGGTGGGGCGTCGGGCGGCGGTGCGTCGGTCATGATCTCTCCTCGCTTCCGGTCGTAGCCCAGAGCGTAGCGACGGCGGGACAGGCATGCCATCCCCCTTTCGCGGCCCGCGGGCCGCGCGTACGGTGCCGGTATGTGCCGAAACATCGTGCCTCTGAACAACCTCGAGCCCGCGGCCACCGACGAGGAGTGCCGTGAGGCTGCGCTCCAGTTCGTCCGCAAGATCTCCGGGACGACGGCGCCGTCGCGGGCGAACCGTGAGGTCTTCGATCACGCGGTGGCCGAGATCGCCGTGGCCACGCGGCGGCTGCTCGACGATCTCGTGACCTCGGCGCCGCCCAAGAACCGCGAGGAGCAGGCGGCGAAGAGGCGGGCGCGATCGGCGGAGCGGTACGAGGCGATCCGGCTCTACCAGGAGGAGAAGCGGGCGGCGCGCGCGGGCTGAAGCGCTGCGGGCCGGGGGTGGAGCCCTGTGCCAGAATCGACGTACCCCGCTCGACTTTCCCTGCGGCCCGGTGATGAAGGCACCGCGGTCGCACCGCCGAATCCCCTCGGCAGGGAATCTCCCCAAGGAGAGCTGAACATGGCTGAGGTCCCCCCTCGCATCCTCGTCGTCGACGACGACCACGACGTCGCCCTGCTCGTGAAGACCGTCCTGGAACGGCGTGCGGGCTGCGTCGTCGATCTCGCGGACGACGGCCGATCGGCGCTCGAGAAGGCCGCGGCGGTGAAACCCGATGTCGTCGTCACCGACATCGAGATGCCGGGACTCAGTGGTCTGGAGCTGCTCGCGGAGCTGCGCCGCGTCATGCCCAGCGTGCCGGTCATCGTGATGACGGCGCACGTCTCGGTCGAGTACGCGGTGTCCGCGCTCCGGGCGCAGGCCGACGAGTTCCTCACCAAACCGCTCGACAACGCCCGGCTCGTGGAGTCGGTCACCCGGCTCGTCGAGGAGTCCCGGCGCCGGACGGCGGAGGCCAGGACCGGTGAGGTCGTCCTCGCGATCGGAGCGCACCCGGACGATGTCGAGATCGGTGTCGGCGGCATTCTCGCAGCCCATGCGGCGGCCGGCGATCGCATCACCATCCTCACGCTCTCCCGCGGAGCGCGCGGCGGTGATGCGGACAGCCGCCAGCACGAGTCGCTCGCCGCCGCCGAGCAGGTGGGTGCTCGGCTGTTCGTGAAGGACCTCGTCGACACCGAGATCTCCGGTGGCGGGTCGACCGTCCGCCTCATCGAGGAGGTCGTGCAGGAGATCCAGCCGACCATCGTCTACACGCACTCGCACCATGACCGCCACCAGGACCACCGCGCGGTGAACGAGGCGACGATCGTCGCGACCCGCCGCGTCGGCACGGTCGCCTGCTACCAGAGCCCCTCCGCGACCATCGACTACCGCCCCACACGCTTCGTCCGCATCGACCGCTTCCTGGATGACAAGCTGCGGCTGCTGGAGTGCTTCCAGTCCCAGGCCGCGGCGAACCGGGAATACCTCGCGCCGGAGTTCGTCACCGCCACCGCCCGCTACTGGTCGCGGTTCGGCGGCGGCGTGGCCGTCGAGCCGCTGGAGGTCGTGCGCGAGACCGCCGAGTTCATCGGCGCCCATGAACTGACCCGACGGGAGAGCTGATGACGAAGCGCGTACTGGTCACCGGAGCCGGGGGCCCCGCCGGAGTCGCGGTGATCCGCTCCCTGCTGCGCCGGTCCGATCTGACGGTCTTCGCAGCCGACATGGACGGCTGGGCGAGCGGCATCTACCTCGTCCCGCCGGCGCAGCGTCGTCTGGTTCCGCCAGGGCGGGACGCCGACTTCGTTCCGGCGATCGCGCGGATGGTGGCCGAGGACGGTCTCGACCTCGTGATCTCCACCGTCGACGTGGAGCTGATCGCGCTCGCGGACCGCCGGGACGAGCTGGCCCCCGCGGTCCTCGCCGCGCCGCCCGCCGACACGCTGCACACCGCCCTCGACAAGCTCGCCCTCGCGGAGCGCTGCGCGCCGACCGGTCGCGTGCCGCGCACCGTGCTCGCCGGCCCGGGTGCCGCGGAGGTCGCGTGGGAGTTCCCCGTGTTCGCCAAACCCCGGCAGGGGGCGGGCAGCCGCGGCGTGCGCCTCGTCCCCGACGCGGAGGCGCTCGCCGCCCTCCCTACGGATGAGGGCCTGATCGTGCAGGACTTCCTCCCGGGCGAGGAGTACTCGGTCGATGTGATCGCCGACGCCTCCGGTGGCGTGGTCGCCGCGGTGCCGCGCACCCGTGCCCGCGTGGACTCCGGCGTCGCGATCGCCGGCCGCACCCTCCGCGACCCCGAGCTCGAGGAGACCGCCGCGGCTATCGCGCGGGCGATCGCCCTCGTCGGCGTCGCCAACGTGCAGCTCCGCCGCGATCGGAACGGGCGGGCCGTGCTGCTCGAGGTCAACCCGCGCTTCCCCGGGGCGCTCCCGCTGACGATCGCCGCCGGGGTCGACATCCCGTCGCTCGTCGCCGACCTCTTCCTCGGTCGGGAGATCCCGGTGCAGGTGCCCTTCCGTGAGGTCGCTTCCGTGCGCTTCCTGGAGGACGTGATCGTCGAGGTCGACGACGTGCTCGTGTCGGCGCACGCCGGCCATCAGGAGGAGTTGTGAGCCATCCCGCCCTGCGCGGAGACCACCACGTCCACTCCACGTTCTCCGATGACGCGGTCTCCACCCTGGAGGAGAACGTCGCCGCCGCTGCGGCCGTCGGTCTGGCGACGATCCGCCTCGTCGACCACGTGCGGCAGAGCACGACGTGGGTGCCGGAGTACCTGGCCGCGGTCCGTCGGCTGCGCGTTCCGGACGGACTCACGGTGCTCACCGGCGTGGAGGCGAAGATCCTCGATGCCTCCGGGGCCCTCGACATCCCGGCGCTCCCCGAGGGGATCGATCGGATCCTCATCGCCGACCATCAGTTCCCCGGCGTGGACGGGCCGCTCGGTCCCCCCGCCGTCCGGGAGCGCATCGCCGCGGGCTGGGCACCCACCGATGTCCTCGACCAGTTCACGGACGCCGTCATCGCGACCATGCGCCGCCACCCGGGGAACCAGCTCGCGCATTGCTTCTCGATCCTGCCGAAGATCGGACTCGCGGAGGGGGAGCTCGGAGCCGAGCGGCTGGACGCGTGGGCGCGAGCCGCCGCGGAGACCGACACCCTCGTCGAGATCAACGAGAAGTGGGTGTGCCCCGGTGTGGAGGCGCTGACCGCGCTGGAGCGCGCGGGGGCCGCGATCGTCGCCTCCACCGACAGCCACGTGGCCGCGGACGTGGGCCGGTACTCCCGTATCGTTCGGCTGCTCGAGGGGACGGAAGGACGCTGATGCCCGAGCTGACCTGGATCGAGACGGTCGTCGTCGTCGTCCTCCTCCTCTGCGTGTTCGTCGGCACCCTGCCCGTCGTCAACACCGGGCTGCAGTTCCTCATGCTGCCGCTGCACGCCTTCCGCAACCACTACGGCAGGGCTGCGCCGTACCACCCGAACGTGGCCGTGATCATTCCGGCGTGGAACGAAGGGCTCGTCATCGGCCCGGCGATCGAGCGGCTGCTCCAGCTCGAGTACCCCGCCGAGCGCCTCCGCGTCTTCGTCGTCGACGACGCTTCCACGGACGACACCCCGGCGATCGTTCAGCAGAAGGCGGCGACCTACCCCGGGCGCGTCGTCCACCTGCGGCGAGAGAAGGGCGGCGAGGGCAAGGCGCACACGCTGAACCACGGCCTCGACGTCGTGCTCGCCGACCCGTGGACCGAAGCGGTGCTCATCATGGACGCCGACGTGATCTTCGCGCGGGACTCGCTGCGCAAGCTCACCCGGCACCTCGCCGACGAGAAGGTCGGCGCCGTCACGGCCTACATCGCCGAGGGCAGCAGGGACCGCAACTACCTCACGCGCTTCATCGCGATCGAGTACGTCATCGGGCAGCTGTCCGCCCGTCGGACGCAGAACGTGGGCGGGGCGATCGCCTGTCTCGCCGGGGGAGCGCAGCTGCACTCGCGCGCGAACCTCGAGGCCATCGGCGGACGCATCCCGACGGGCACGCTCGCCGAGGACACCATGACGACCTTCGAGAGTCAGCTCCACGGCCGCCGGATGGTGTTCGAGCCGCACGCCGTGGTCCTCGCCGAGGAGCCGCGGACGATCGACAGTCTGTGGAAGCAGCGACTGCGCTGGGCGCGCGGCAACGTGCAGCTCACCTCGATCTACAAGAAGCTGTGGTTCCGGCCGAGCCGCGACCACAACCTGGGCAGCATCGCCTTCGGACTCGCCTGGTTCACGATCCTGCTGATGCCGGCTCTCATGCTCCTCGCGGCCGCCGCGATGATCGTCCTGCTGCTCCTGCACAGCGACGTCGCCGAGTTCGTCTTCCGGTTCATGTGGATCGCCGCGGCGTGCATCTACATCTTCTCGATGCTCTACTCCGTGCAGCTCGACCCGCGGATCGGGCGACAGTCCTGGCGTGAGGCGATCATGTTCCCCGGCCTCGGCGCGCTGATCCTCATGGCGCTGGCACTGTTCCCCTGGGCTCTCGACGGCCTGATCGGCGCCTTCGGGCAGGAGGCCACCGAGCAGTCGCGCATCCTGTGGCTGCTGGCGTTCTACCTGTGGGGACCGGTGTCGATGCTCGGCATCTGGCTCGCCAGGGCGGTCGAACCGCTCCCTGCCGGGCGCTTCTTCGCGGGTCTTCTGCTCTACGTCTGCGGATACGGATCGCTGCTGTGCGCGATCACCGCCGACTCCTATCTCAAGGAGTGGCGTCGGGCCGACGCCTCCTGGATCAAGACCGAGAAGATCGGACGGGTCGACTCATGAGCGACGCACCAGCGCACGACGCCGAGGTGGAGGAGATCACCGCCGACGCCCGCAAGGAGCGCCGGCTCATCCCGCAGGCGCTGCTGTCCCTCGCCGTCGTGGTCGTCATCATCGTGGTCCGAGAGCTGCTCCTGCGATGACGGGACGACCACTCGCCCTGGTCGTCGAGGACGCTCCGGACCAGGCGACCCTCCTCGGCCGCTACCTCGACCGCGAGGGCTTCGACGTGTTCGTCGCGCCCGATGCGGAGTCCGCGATCGCGGCGTTTCCGGACATCGACCCCAAGGTCGCCGTTCTGGATCTGCTGCTGCCCGGAATCTCCGGGCAGGCCTGCTGCCGGCTCGTCCACGAGCGCTACCCCGACTGCTTCGTCATCGTCAGCTCGGTGCTGGACGTCGCGGAATATCCGACGGCCGATGCCGCGCTGCCGAAGCCGATCACCGGAGCGGACCTGCATCGGGTCGTGGAGCGGGTGCCGCGATGAGGGCCACACCGCTGGAGCGCGCCGAGAACCGCTGGTACCGGGTCGTGGACAACCCGAGCCCGATCGTCAAGCAGACGCCGACGCTCGTGGCCGCTGCCCTCGCGGGAGTGATGACGTGGGCCATCCCCGGTTTGCCGTTCACCGACGTCGCGGTCGCGCTCATCGGTCTCGCGGTCATCCTCGTCGCCACGCTGCACGCCGGGGTCCTGAGCGCGCTGCACATCCGTGAGGGGTGGGTCGTACTCCTCGTCCCGATGGTCGACATCGTGGGCCTCGGCCTCTTCCGAGCCGGGACGGGAGGCGCGGCCTCGCTCTTCGGATCGCTCGTGCTGCTCCCCGTCATCTGGATCGCGGCCGCGCCGGGCATCCGCTGGGTCTTCGTCGTCGGTGGACTGAGCTCGATCGCGCTGCTGATGCCGTACGTCGTCGAACCGCCGACGAACGCGGTGGTGTGGCTCCGCGGCGTCGTGGGGCCGCTCGTGTTCGCGGCGGTGGCCGCGGTGGTGAATGAGCTGTCCCGACAACAGCGCCTGCGGGTGCAGCAGGCGGAGGAGCTGGTCACGGAGCGGACCAAAGCGCTGTCCGACAATGTGTCGATGATCGTGCAACTTCGGCAGAAGGAGCACGAGTACCGCGCGCTCCTCGATTCGTTCGAGGGTCTGTGGGCCTCGATCACCGCCCAGGCCGTGATCGGCACGGACCGCGAGGGCCGGGTCACCGCCTGGAACCCCGGGGCGGTCCGGCTGCTCGGGCTCTCTCACGACGAGGCACTCGACGACGTGCACGTCGACCGCTTCTTCTCGCCGACGGCGCTGCGGATGCTCGCCGAGGACACCGCGGCGCGCGAGGGAGCCGTGGGGGCGCCGCCGGTGCCGGCCGGGCTCCGCGATCTCTTCGCCCAGGCGGACGTGGGGAACACCGTCGACGGCGATGTCGAGGTCAGGACGGCGGGCGGCACGACGGTGCCGGCGCGTGTGACGGTGACGCCGCACAAAGACCCGTCCGGCGCACAGCAGGGATACCTGTTCGTCCTCACCGACGAGACCAGAGCCGTCGAAGTCGCCCGGATGAAGGACGAGTTCGTCGGCATGATCTCCCACGAGCTGCGGACGCCGTTGAGCGCGATCATCGGCTTCCTCGACCTGCTGCAGAACGATCCGGGTCAGCCGCTGACCGAGGATCAGCAGGAGTTCGTCGGCATCATCGAGCGCAACGCGAAGCGGTTGTTGAACCTCGTCGGCGATCTGCTCTTCACCGCACAGGTGGAGTCGGGGCGCTTCCCCCTGGAGCGGGACGAAGCCGACGTCGCCGACCTCGTGCGCTCGGCGGTCGCCTCGGCGGGCCCGCATGCGCAGCGGGAGGGGATCGAGCTGGACCTGCAGGTCGGCGACGAGCCGATTCCGCTCCTCGTCGATCCCGGTCGCATCGGACAGGCGGTGGACAACCTGCTCTCCAACGCCATCAAGTTCACCCCGCGCGGGGGGCGCGTGACGGCCGCCGTCCGTCGCATCGACGGCGGGGTGCAGATCGCCGTGGCCGACACCGGGGTCGGGATCCCGCAGGACGAGCAGCGCATGCTGTTCACCCGCTTCTTCCGGGCCTCGACGGCCACCCGCAACGCCGTGCCGGGGGTGGGGCTGGGGCTCACGATCACGCGGGCGATCGTGCTGGCCCACGGCGGGTCTATGGACGTGACCAGCGAGGAGGGGGTGGGCACCGAGTTCCGGTTCTTCCTCCCGGCGGCTCCCAAGACCGAGGTGCTGCAGACCCTCAGCCGCGCGGACTGACATATCGGTGGGGGAGCGGTACGTTGGGCGTCATGACCGCCGCCTTCACTGCTTCGCTGGATAACCACGGGCACCTGGTCATTTCCGGCGAGTTGCGCGCGCGGCAGCGTTGGAGCGAGGGCGTCCCTCTGTTGATGATCGAGGAGGACCGCGGCGGCGTCGTCCTCGTCGCGCGGGAGCAGGCGCGGACTCTTGTCCGTGCGCAGCTCACCGGTGCCAGTCTGGCGAACGCGCTTCACGATGAGCGTCGAGCGGCCGCAGCGCAGGAAGACGCGGCTTGACGGGCCCGGAAGGCTCGTCCCGGTCGTTGTGCAGTCGCGCGGACTGATAGCCTGGTCGGCTCTCTGTCCGCGGGCGGAAGGACGGCCACGCCTGTGGGGTACATCGACGCATCCGGGATCTCGCTGACGCTTCCCGATGGCAGACCGCTTCTCGACGAGGTGTCGTTCCGTGTCGGGGCGGGCTCGACGAGCGCTCTGATCGGACCGAACGGGGCCGGGAAGACGACGCTGCTGCGGATCATCCGCGGCGAGCAGCCGGCCGACGACGGGGTGGTGACCATCGACGGCGGCCTCGGCGTCATGGACCAGTTCGTCGGACACGGCGAGCCGGGCCAGACCGTGCACGAACTGCTCGTGCGAGTGGCTCCGACGCGCCTCCGTGCCGCCGCGGAAGCGCTGGAGGCGGCGGAGAACGCGCTCATCGACCGCGACGAGCAGGACACCCAGATGGCCTACGCCTCCGCCATCGCCGAGTACGCGGACGCCGGCGGCTACGAGCACGAGACGGTCTGGGACCAGTGCACCGTGGCGGCGCTCGGCGTGCCCTTCGAGCGGGCGCGCTACCGCGAGCTCACCTCCCTCTCCGGCGGCGAGCAGAAGCGGCTCGCCCTGGAGGCGCTGCTGCGCGGCCCGGACGAGGTGCTCCTGCTCGACGAGCCGGACAACTACCTCGACGTGCCGACCAAGCGGTGGCTCGAGGAGCGGCTGCGCGCCACCGACAAGACCGTGCTGCTGGTCTCGCACGACCGCGAGCTCCTCGCCAGGGCCGCCGATCGGCTGATCACGCTGGAGCCCGGCGCGGCGGGGTCGACCGCTTGGGTGCACGGCGGGAGCTTCGCCACCTACCACCAGGCGCGCACCGACCGGATGGACCGGCTCGACGAGCTGCGCCGGCGGTGGGACGAGCAGCACGAGAAGCTCCGCGTCCTCGTCGCGAACCTCAAGGTCAAGGCGTCCGCCAACGACGGCTTCGCGTCCCGCTATCAGGCGGCGCAGACGCGGTTGCGGAAGTTCGAGGAGGCGGGCCCGCCCGAGGAGCGGCCCCCGACGCAGGAGTTCGACATGCGCCTCCGCGGCGCCAGGACCGGCAAGCGGGCCGTCATCGCGGACCGGCTGGAGCTGACCGGCCTCATGCGTCCGTTCGACGCCGAGATCTGGTACGGCGACCGCGTCGGCGTGCTCGGCTCCAACGGCTCGGGCAAGTCGCACTTCCTGCGGCTGCTGGCCCGCGGCGGCACCGACCCGGATCCCTCCCTCGGGTACGTGACCGCGGTCGCGGAGGACCTCCCGCCCGTCGAACACGTCGGTCGGGCGGCGCTGGGCGCCCGCGTGGTGCCGGGGCTCTTCGCACAGACCCACGCACATCCGGAGTTCGTCGGCCGCACCCTGCTCGAGATCCTGCACCGGGGGGACGACCTCCGAGACGGGATGCCCCGCGACGCGGCGAGTTCGGCCCTGGACAGGTACGGCCTCGTCCGCCAGGCGCAGCAGCCGTTCGAATCGCTCTCCGGGGGACAGCAGGCGCGGTTCCAGGTGCTCCTCCTCGAACTGTCCGGCGCGACCCTCCTCCTCCTCGACGAGCCGACCGACAACCTCGACCTGGAGTCGGCCGAGGCGCTGGAGGAGGCGCTCGGACGTTTCGAAGGCACCGTGGTGGCGGTCACGCACGACCGGTGGTTCGCGCGCTCCTTCGACCGGTTTCTCGTGTTCGGCACGGACGGCGAGGTCTACGAGTCCGACGAACCGGTGTGGGACGAGCGGCGGGTGGCGCGTGCGCGCTGACCGCCGCGGAGGCCGCCGGGCGCCGGGTAGGCTGGACGGGTGACCATGGAGATCGAGCTCGGCCGAGGAAAGCGCGCACGTCGCGCGTACACGTTCGACGACATCGCGGTGGTGCCCTCGCGGCGCACGCGCAACCCGGAGGACGTGTCCACCGCGTGGACGATCGACGCCTTCGGGTTCGAGATCCCGGTGCTCGGTGCGCCGATGGACTCGGTCGTCAGCCCGCGCACCGCGATCATGCTCGGCCAGCTCGGCGGTCTGGGGGTGCTCGACCTCGAGGGGCTCTGGACCCGCTACGAGGACCCGGAGCCGCTCCTCGCCGAGATCGCGGGCCTCGCGGAGGACCGCGCGACCGTGCGCATGCAGGAGCTCTACTCGGAGCCCATCAAGCCCGAACTCATCACCCGCCGCCTCGCCGAGATCCGGGAGGCGGGCGTCACCGTCGCCGGCTCTCTCACCCCGCAGCGCACGCAGGAGTTCTACGACACGGTCGCCGCGGCCGGAGTCGACCTGTTCGTCATCCGCGGCACGACCGTCTCCGCCGAGCACGTGTCGAGCGTCGCGGAGCCGCTGAACCTCAAGAAGTTCATCTACGACCTCGATGTGCCCGTCATCGTGGGCGGAGCCGCGACCTACACGGCGGCCCTGCACCTCATGCGCACCGGTGCCGCCGGCGTGCTCGTGGGCTTCGGCGGCGGCGCGGCGTCCACCACCCGTGCCACCCTCGGCATCCACGCGCCCATGGCGACCGCGGTGTCCGATGTGGCGGCCGCGCGTCGCGACTACCTCGACGAGTCCGGCGGGCGCTACGTGCACGTGATCGCCGACGGCGGCGTCGGTACCTCCGGCGACATCGTGAAGGCGCTCGCCATGGGTGCCGACGCGGTCATGCTCGGGGTCGCCCTGGCCCGCGCGACGGACGCCCCCGGCCAGGGATTCCACTGGGGTCCCGAGGCGCACCACCCGAAGCTCCCGCGCGGACGACGCGTCGAGGTGGGCGGCATCGGCACGCTGGAGGAGATCCTCTACGGTCCCGCGCCGGTCGCCGATGGCACCGCGAACCTCATCGGCGCGCTGCGCAAGTCGATGGCCACCACCGGGTACTCCGACCTCAAGGAGTTCCAGCGGGTGGAGGTCGTGCTGGCCCCGTACGAGGCCTGAGTTCTCCGCATCACCGTGACCGCCCCCCCTCCCTTCCCACCGACCCTCCGTGAGGTCATGCTGCGGGGACGCTGGATCGCGATGCTGCTGCTGTGCCTCGTCGTCGCCGGGGTGTTCGCCTGGCTCGGCCAGTGGCAGCTGGAGCGGGCGATCGAGACCGATCCGCCGCCCCCGGGGGCGACCGAGCAGATCCGGCCGCTGGATGACGTCGTGCAGCCGGGGGAGTACCTTCCCGAGCCGCTCGTCGGGCAGCGTGTGGAGACGGAGGGCGTGTGGGTCCCCGGCGACTTCCTCGTCGTCGGGAGCCGGTTCAACGATGGTGTGGAGGGGTACTGGGTCACCGGCCAGCTCCGGGTCGACGAGCGCGTCTCGCTGGCGGTGGCGATCGGCTGGGCTCCGGATCGCGCGGCCGCCGATGCCGCCGTGGAGCGCCTGGAAGCCGAGGCGGACGGCACCGTGGTCGGGGTCGCGGGACGCATCATCTCGGATGAGGGGCCCTCGGTGCCGCCGCGCACCGACCCGGAGCAGCTGGACCGGATGTCCCCTGCCGCCCTGCTGAGCCGCTGGCACGACATCGAGCAGCTCGACGTCTACCGCCCGTACCTCGCCTCGACGACCGCGTCCGCCGGCCTCGTGGACATCGCCTCCCCGGCCCCGGACGAGCAGTCGCCGGTCAACTGGCTCAACGTCTTCTATGCGGCCGAGTGGGTCATCTTCGCGGGCTTCGCGTTCTACCTCTGGTACCGACTGGCCAAGGATGCCTGGGAGCGCGAGCTGGAGGAGTTCGAGGACGCCGAGGCGGCGGCCGCGGTCTGAGCCGCCCTGCGCATCCGTGCGCCCGACCCTGCGCTTCTGCGCGCCGGAGTCTCGCCGTGTGAACCTTCGTCAGGGGGTGTCGCGGCCGATCGGTGAGCGCTGGGTGACCAATGGGAAAACTCCGTTGAGGATGTCCGAACCGCTCCGTATGCTCGCTCCATGTGCGCACGCTGGGAGTTCCCGATGCGCGCGATGACAGCGTCCTGAGCAGCGCCGGAACACGATCGAGGAGACAGCACCGATGATGTCCGCTCCTGAGCACGGGGAGACCCTGACCCCCGTCTCGCACCGCACAATCCGAGGGCGCGTGGGCGCTCTCGCCGCGACGTGCGTCGCCGCCCTGAGCCTCGGCTCGCTGGTGGCCGCGCCCGCGTCGGCGAACACCGAGGGCACCGGGGTGGTGATCAACGAGGCCTATCTGTCCGGAGGCAGCGCCGGTGCGGCGTTCGCGAACAAGTTCGTGGAGCTGTACAACCCGACGACGGCGCCCGTCACCCTCGACGGCCTGTCGCTGCAGTACCGCTCCGCGGCGGGCACCGGCGCCTTCAACGGCGTCGCACCGCTGAAGGGGACGATCCCCGCGGGCGGCTACTTCCTCGTGCAGGCGAACAGCAACGGCACCAACGGTGCCGCGCTCCCGACACCCGACGCCACCACGACGCTGAGCCCGAGCGGTACCAACGGCACCCTGGCCCTCGTCGAGGGCACCGCGGCGGTCACTCTGACCCCCGGCTCGACGGTCGGCGTCGACGGTGTGGTCGACCTCCTCGGCTATGGCACCTCGAACACCTTCGAGACGGCGGCGGCCACCGCGCCCACGAGCAACACCGACGTCCGGTCGCTGAACCGCACCGCGGGCGCCGACGCGGACGACAACAAGGCGGACTTCGCCCTGTCGGCGACCATCACCCCGCAGAACTCCGGCGGCACGGACCCCGGAACCGATCCGGGCGAGGAGCCGGGGACGGAGCCGAAGGCCGTCACCATCGCCGAGGTCCAGGGCACCGGCGACGTCTCGCCGCTCTCCGGACAGCGCGTCCGTGTCGAGGGCGTCGTCACCGCCGACCACCGCACCGGTGGCTACAAGGGCATCGTGATCCAGACGCAGGGCTCGGGCGGCGAGACCGACGCGACTCCGGGCGCTTCGGACGGCGTGTTCGTGTTCCTGAACGCGCTGGCTCCCACGCTCGAGATCGGCGACCTCGTCTCGGTGACCGGCACCGTGAGCGAGTACTACGGCCAGACCCAGATCGCTCCGGCCGCGGTGGCCGATGTCTCGGTCGTCACCCCCGGCGCAGGCGTCCCCGCCCTCACCCCGCTCCCGGACACCGCCCGCGGTGCCGACCGCGAGCAGTACGAGAACATGTACGTCGCCCCCACCGGCACGTACCGGCTCGCCTCCAGCCACCAGCTGTACAACTACGGCGCGCTGTGGCTGAACGCCGGCGACGACCTCAACGTCAAGAGCACCGAGACCACGCGGCCCGGCGCCGACGCCGCGGCCATCGCGGCCGCGAACCGCGCCAACCGCATCCTGCTCGACGACGCCTGGTCGATCCAGGTGACGAACAACGGCCACCCCGGTCAGCAGCCGTACTTCACGGAGGACACGGTCGTCCGCAACGGCGACACCGTCGACTTCGGGTCCAACGGCTACGTGCTCCAGTGGGGCTTCGACGACTGGCGCCTGCAGCCCGTCGTCCCGATCGACGACGCCTCCCCGGCGGAGCGCAAGGTCACCTTCGAGGCGACGAACCCGCGTCCCGAGAAGGCTCCGGAGGTCGGCGGTGACGCGCAGGTGGCGTCGTTCAACGTCTACAACTACTTCACCACGCTGAAGAGCGAGAACCCCGACGCCCGGGGCGCAGCGAACGCGGCCCAGTTCGCGATCCAGAAGTCCAAGATCGTCTCGGCCATCAACGGCCTCGACGCCGAGATCGTGGCGCTGATGGAGATCGAGAACTCGGTCAAGCTCGGCAAGCCCGTCGACACCGCCCTGAAGGACCTCGTCGCCGGCCTCAACGCCGACGCGGGCTCCGACGTGTGGGACTACGTGCGCACGCCCGAGGCCCTGCAGGACCCGGCGACGACGGACTACATCACCAACGCGATCATCTACAAGAAGGACGCCGTGAGCGCGGTCGGCGACAGTGCCACCGTCACCGACGAGTCCGTGTGGGGCAACGCCCGCGAGCCGATCGCGCAGGCGTTCGACATCGACGGCCGCGTCGTCACCGTCGTCGCCAACCACCTGAAGTCGAAGTCCCCGCCGCAGGGTGCCGGCGCGGAGCCCGCCGACGGCCAGGGGTTCTTCAACGCCGACCGGGTGAAGCAGGCGCAGGCCATCCTCGCCTTCACGGACGAGCTGGCCGAGAGCAGCGGCAGCAGCGACATGCTGCTGATCGGCGACTTCAACGCCTACGGGCAGGAGGACCCGATCGACGTGTTCACCTCGCAGGGGTGGAGCGACGTGGCCGCCGACAAGGCCGCAGGGCAGTACACGTACACGTTCGACGGGGAGCTCGGCTCGCTCGACCACGTGATCGCCTCGCCCTCGCTCGTCTCCTCGATCACGGGCGCTGGCGTGTGGGGCATCAACTCGCCGGAATGGAGCGACCGCGGCTACGCGTTCGGCGCCACCGAAGAGGGCACCCCGTACCGGTCCAGCGACCACGACCCGATCCTCGTCGGCGTCTCCTCGGAGATCCCGCCGGTGAGCATCGACGTCGTGACGGTGAACGACTTCCACGGCCGTATCGAGGCCGACGGGGCCGCGGCCGGCGCCGCCGTGCTGGCGGGCGCGGTGCAGCAGTTCCGCGCGGCGAACCCGAACACGATCTTCGCCGGAGCCGGCGACCTCATCGGTGCGTCGACGTTCACCTCCTTCATCAACGATGACAACCCGACGATCGACGCGCTCAACGCCGCCGGCCTCGACGTGAGCGCTGCGGGCAACCACGAGTTCGATCAGGGCTGGGAAGACCTGCGCGACCGGGTGCAGGAGCGCGCGGACTGGGAGTACATCTCCTCGAACGTCTTCCTCACCGAGACCGGTGAGCCCGCGCTCGCCCCGGCCTGGGTCAAGGAGCTCGACGGCGTCCGCGTCGGTTTCGTCGGCGCCGTCACCGAGGACCTCGACTCGCTCGTCTCTCCCGAGGGCATCAAGGATCTCGAGGTGCGCAGCATCGTCGACTCGGTGAACGCCGTGGCCGACGACCTGCGCGACGGTGACGCCGCCAACGGCGAAGCCGACGTCGTCATCCTGCTCGTGCACGAGGGAGCGGAGAGCACCGCGCTGTCCGCCATCACCGAGGACTCGCCGCTCGGCGAGATCGTCTACGGGGTCGATGAGGATGTGGACGCGATCGTCTCGGCGCACACCCACCTCGCGTACAACCACGTCATCGACGGCCGACCGGTCGTCTCGGCGGGTCAGTACGGCGAGAACCTCGGTCTCATGAACATCCAGGTCGACCCGGAGACGAAGGAGTTGCTCTCGATCACCAACGAGATCAAGCCGCTCACCGCCGCGGGCAAGCCGCTGTACCCGGCCGTGCCGGAGGTGCAGGCCATCGTCGACAAGGCGAAGGCCGACGCCGACGTGCTCGGTGCCGTCAAGGTCGGCGACATCACCGCCGACTTCAACCGCGCGCGGCAGACCAACGGCTCGGAGAACCGCGGCGGCGAGTCCACCATCGGCAACTTCGTCGCCGACGTGCAGAAGTGGTCCACCGGAGCGGACATCGCTCTCATGAACCCGGGCGGCATCCGTGCCAACCTGACCTACGCGTCCACGGGCGAGAAGGATCCCGACGGCAATGTGACGTACCGCGAGGCGGCGACGATCCAGCCGTTCGCCAACACGCTCGTGACGATGACCCTCACCGGGGCGCAGCTCAAGAGCGTGCTGGAGGAGCAGTGGCAGCCGACCGGTTCGGCGCGGCCGTTCCTCAAGCTGGGCGTCTCCGAGGGGTTGGTCTACACGTACGACCCCTCGGCGGCCCAGGGGGCACGGATCACCTCGATCGCGCTGAACGGCACGGCGATCGATCCGGACGCGGAGTACACCGTGGCGGCGAACTCGTTCCTCGCCGGAGGTGGCGACAACTTCGCCACCTTCAAGGGGATCGACGGGAAGCGCGACACCGGCAAGATCGACCTGCAGTCCATGGTCGACTGGTTCGACGCGAACAAGACGGCCTCACCTGACCTCGCTCAGCGCGCGGTCGGCGTGACGGTCAGCCCCGCGGACGCCGACGGCTACCGCGCCGGCGACCAGGTGACGGTCTCCCTCTCCTCGCTGGCCTTCAGCGGTGGCGAGGCGGCTCCCGGGGCGGTCACGCTGTCGCTCGGTGACACGCAGCTCGCGGCCGGCACGGTCGACCCGACCATCGTGGACACCACGGACGAGGGCGGCCGGGCGACCCTCACCTTCACGGTGCCGTCCGGGGTGCTCGGTGAGCAGCAGCTCACGGTCGATGTCCCGGCGACGGGCACGACGGTGCCGGTGCCGTTCACCATCGCCGGTGAAGAGGAGTTCGCGGGGACCATCGCGCTCGGCTCCTCGAAGGTGGCCGCGGGGAAGAAGCTCCAGGTCACCGGCGAGGGCTACCAGCCCGGCGAGACCGTGACGGTGGAGCTCCGCCCGAAGAAGGGCCAGGGCGTCGAGGTCGGCACGGTGCAGGTCCGTCAGGACGGCACGTTCAGCACCTCGGTGACGGTGCCGAAGAACGCCCAGCCCGGGAAGTACACCGTCGCGGTGGCGCAGGCCGACGGGGACGAGGCCACCGCCACGGTCACCGTCAACCGCGCCGGCGGTATCGGCGGGATCATCAAGGACATCGTCGACTGGCTGTGGGACCTCCTGACCGGATGGTTCTGACGCCGATCGGCGGATGACGTGGCGGAGGCCGTCGGGGCGACCCGGCGGCCTCCGTCGTTTCGGCGGGGTCGGGGCGGCGCGCCCCGCCGACTAGACTGGGGGCATGCCCGAACCGAAAGTCGCCAGCTTTCCGGCGATCCGCGGTGCGCTGAAGTTCTACCAGATCGCGTCGATCATCACGGGAGTCATGCTGCTCCTGCTGCTCGCCGAGATGGTGCTGAAGTACACGCCGATCCACCTCGAGCTCTTCGCCGGAGGGTCGGGCGGCCCGCTCTGGTTCGCCGGCGTCATCGCCGGACCGGACTGCCAGTGGTGGTCGCTGTTCGCGCCGTGGACGAACTCCTGCGAGATGACATCCCTCGGGGACGGCTTCAACATCTCGCTGTTCATCCTCGTCGCCCACGGCTGGTTCTACGTCGTCTACCTCTTCGCGTGCTTCCGCATGTGGAGTCTGATGCGCTGGCGGTTCCCGCGGTTCATCCTGCTCGCGCTCGGCGGCGTCGTGCCGCTGCTGTCGTTCTTCATGGAGGCGGTCGTCGCCCGTGAAGTGAAGACCTATCTCGCCACCAGGGAGGCCGCAGAGGCCTCCGCGATCGCCCCGGAAGGTGTCCGTTGACCGAACAGTCCGAGACCCAGCAGCGCCCCGCGCTCGTCGTCGACTTCGGCGCCCAGTACGCGCAGCTTATCGCCCGCCGCGTGCGCGAGGCCGGGGTCTACAGCGAGATCGTGCCGCACACCGCCACGGCGGAGGAGATCGCCGCGAAGAACCCCGTCGCGATCATCCTCTCCGGCGGCCCCTCGTCCGTCTACGAGGAGGGGGCGCCGAAGCTCGACCCGTCCGTCTTCGACCTCGGCGTCCCGACGCTCGGCATCTGCTACGGCTTCCAGTACATGGCGCAGACTCTCGGCGGCGAGGTCGCGCACACCGGCCTCCGCGAGTACGGTGCGACCGACGCGGTCATCTCCGGTGATGGCGGCACGCTGCTGAGCGGCCAGCCGACCGAGCAGAACGTGTGGATGAGTCACGGCGACCAGGTCGCCAAGGCTCCAGAGGGCTTCGAAGTCCTCGCCACGACGGAGGCCACGAAGGTCGCGGCCTTCGCGAACGAGGAGCGCGGCTTCTACGGCGTGCAGTGGCATCCCGAGGTCAAGCACTCGGACCACGGTCAGCGGGTGCTCGAGAACTTCCTCCACAAGGGGGCGGGGCTCGCGTCCGACTGGAACCCCGACAACGTGATCGCCGAGCAGGTCGAGCGTATCCGCGAGCAGGTCGGCGACGCCCGCGTCATCTCGGCGCTCTCGGGCGGCGTGGACTCCGCCGTCTCGACCGCTCTCGTGCACAAGGCCATCGGCGACCAGCTCACGGCCGTCTTCGTCGACCATGGCCTCCTCCGCAAGGGTGAGCGGGAGCAGGTCGAGAAGGACTACGTCGAGTCCACGGGCGTGCGGCTCATCACGGTCGATGCCGCCGACACGTTCCTCGGTCACCTCCAGGGCGTGACCGACCCCGAGGAGAAGCGCAAGATCATCGGCCGCGAGTTCATCCGCGCGTTCGAGAAGGTGCAGCTCGACCTCGTCGAGGAGGCGAAGGCCGACGGCGGCGCTCCGGTGAAGTTCCTCGTGCAGGGGACGCTCTACCCGGACGTGGTGGAGTCGGGCGGCGGTGCGGGCACCGCCAACATCAAGTCGCACCACAACGTGGGCGGTCTTCCGGACGACCTCGACTTCGAACTCATCGAGCCGCTGCGGGCCCTGTTCAAGGACGAGGTCCGCGCGATCGGCCGCGAGCTCGGCATCCCCGAGGCGATCGTCGGGCGTCAGCCGTTTCCGGGGCCCGGTCTCGGCATCCGGATCATCGGTGAGGTCACCGCTGATCGTCTCGAGATTCTGCGTGAGGCCGACGCCATCGCCCGCGAGGAGCTGACCAAGGCCGGCCTCGACCAGGAGATCTGGCAGTGCCCCGTCGTGCTCCTTGCGGACGTGCGCTCGGTGGGCGTGCAGGGCGACGGCCGCACCTACGGTCACCCGATCGTGCTGCGTCCGGTCTCCAGCGAGGACGCGATGACCGCCGACTGGACCCGTCTGCCGTACGACGTGCTGTCGAAGATCTCGAACCGGATCACGAACGGCGTCCGCGACGTGAACCGCGTCGTGCTCGACGTCACGTCGAAGCCGCCGGGGACGATCGAGTGGGAGTAGGGGGCACGGTGCCCCCGGTCTCGGCGCCCAGCCTTCCGGACGCCGAGTATCTGGTGCTGTCCAGCCGCCTCATCCCGGGCTTGGACGGTGGTTATACGATCGCCACGCTCGCGCGCGCCCGGCTGCTGGCGGCTGCCGGGGCGGGAGAGGGTGAGGGTCCGCAGCTGCTGACCTTCGACCCGGGAACCGCCGAGGCTCACGACGAGCATCGCCGGGTGTTCGCCGAGCAGGGCGCGGTCACTGCCCCCGATCGGCTGCGCAACCTCTTCGACGAGGCCGTCGCTTCGCAGGGCGGCGCCGCCTCGTGGCTCCGAGACGCCGCCGACGCCGCGGTGACGGCGGATCCCGACGTGGAGTACCGCGTCCTCGCGGACTCCGCCGGGCGTCCCTTCGCCGCACTGCCGGTGATCCCCGGGAATCCGGACTGGCATCTCACGGATGAGCCGGTCCTCGTGTACGACGAGAGCGGAGCGGTCGTCGGTGCGCTGCACGGCTTCCGCGGTCTCTACGGCGCCTGGCTCGCCCATCTCACCGCGCCGCTGAGCGACCGCCCGATCGTCGTGATCTGCGAATCCCGCCAGCTCGGTGAGCTGGTGGCGGACTGGACGGATCCCCGCGTCCGCATCGTGCATCCCGTTCACACCATTCATGTCGAGGCGCCCTACACGCCGGACGCGAGCATGAACACGCTCTGGACGCGCTGGTTCCGGGTGGCCGACCGCTTCGACGCCGTCATCTGGCCGACGGACACGCAGCGTGACGACGTCGTGGCGCGGTTCGGTGACGGGGCGAATCACGTCGTGGTACCGAATCCGATCGCCCCCGTCGAGCGCAGGGACGACCTGCGCGAGGACGGACTCGTCGTCGTGCTGGGCCGCCTCGCTGGCGGCAAACGCATCGATCACGCCATCCGTGCCTTCGTCGCCGCGGATGTGCCCGGCACCCGGATGGAGATCTGGGGCACCGGCGCGGAAGAGGAACGGCTGGCGGCGCTGATCGCCGAGCTCGACGCCGCGGACCGTGTCCGGCTGTGCGGCTATACGACGGATCCCGCCACGGTGCTCGACCGGGCGTCGATCCTGGTCACGTCCACCGCGTTCGAAGGGCAGCCGCTCGGTATCGTCGAGGCGCTCCTGCACGGCACGCCCGTGGTGTCCTACGACGTGCGGTATGGCATCCGCGACGTTCTCGGCGCCGGGGGCGGTGTCCTCGTCCCCGCGGGCGACGTCGCGGCCCTGAGAGACGCGCTGCGGGACCTGCTCACCGATCCGGAGCGCCTGGCGGCGCTTCGTGCCGAGGCGCCGGCCGTCGCCTCGGCGTGGAGTCCGGAGCGCTCGGTGGAGGCGCTGTCCACCGTCATCGCTGCCGTCGTGGAGGCTCCGTCACGGCGCTGATGCGCTCGCCGCGATCGACCGCCGGGAGGTCGTGAGCGACACCCGGCGGTCGCGTGCGTCATCGCGTGCGACGCCGATGCGCGGTCACGCCGACGGTGACGGCGCCGGCCGCCAGCAGCAGGCCACCCAGCAGCAGGGCGGCGATGGGCGCGTCAGCGCCCGTTGCGGCGAGATCGCCGCCCCCTTCGCGGGAGGCTCCGCTGCTCGGCGACGCGGCGTCCTCATCGTCGGGGGAATCCGGAGTCTCCGGGGTACCGGGGCCCGTCGGATCCGTCGGGGTTCCGGGATCGGTCGGGTCCACCGGCTCGTCGATCGCGGCGGCCACCGGCGCGCTCTCGACGGCGGCCGCATCCAGCGCGGTCACCACCCAGGTCTCCGCCGCGGCTCGCGCCGCTGCGGTGTCGACGGGGAGAGGATAGCGGAACGATGTCGTGCCGCCGGCCCAGACGGTGTCGACCAGGGTGCCAGGCGTGGCGACGACCTGCGCGGGGTCGCCGGTACCGCGATAGATCGCGTACCGGCGTGCCTCCTGGGTGTCGCCGGCCTCCCAGCGGAGCTCGCCGTCGACGACCACGGGCGATCCCGGAGCGGTCACCCGGCCGTCGGACAGCCACGGCTTGGCGGGGACGAGCGTGGGGTGGGCGAAGGCCTCACTCTCGAGCAGGTCGATCGCGGTGTTCTTGGTCTGGTGCTTGGGCTGCTGGTCGGCCGGCAGGACACTCAGGTCGCTGGACTTCATGTCGTTGTAGCTGAACAGGACGCTGCCCTCGATGCCGTCGAGCTTCTGGTTGAACCGGATCTGGTTCGGCACCTCCTCCGGGTTCATCCAGGCCGGCTCCCAGCCGCCGTTGTTGACGTGCTTGTAGAGCGCGTGCCCCACGTAGACCTGTGTGCGACTGCCCGCGGCCACGTCGCTCCACCACTGCGCGAGCTCCCCGTAGGGGGCGGCGGCCTGGTCGAAGCTCCAGTAGATCTGCGGCACGATGTAGTCGATCAACTCGTCCTGCACCCAGCCGCGGGTGTCGGCGAAGACGGCGTGGCTGTACGTCTGCGACGAGGTCGTCGGCGTGTGGGAGCCTGCCGGGTCCAGCGCCTCGTGCTCCCAGATTCCGAAGGGGCTGATGCCGAGCTGGACAGCGGTGCCGCGTGCCGCGTTGCCGGCGTCGACGGCGTCGCCGACGAGAGTGATGAGGCCGGTGATGTTGTCACGTCGCCAGGCCTCGATGCCGTCCGCCGTATCGGGATAGCCGGCGGTGAGGCCGAACTCCTCGAAGGTGGCCCGGTCTTCTCCCTGCGCGCCGAAGAACACGTTCTGGCCGTCGACCGTGATCCGGTACGGGTAGAAGTAGTCGTCGAAGTGGATCGCGTCGACATCGTAGTTCTCGGTGATCTCGGCGACCGTGGCCGCGACGGAGGCCGGGACCTCGGGCTGACCGGGGTCGAGGAACAGCTTCTCCTCGAAGGACAGCACCCAGTCGGGGTGCTGCACGGCGAAGTTGTTGTCGGCGAGGATGCCGGCGTCATTCAGCGCCGCGATGTACTGCGGGATGGAGAGCGCCATCACCTCGTCCGCGGTCAGGCCGAGCGCCGTGAGGATCGCGGGGGAGGTCATCTTCGCATTGGTCACGCGGTAGGGGTTCAGCCAGGCGTGGAACTCCATGCCGCGCGCGTGGGTGGCCTCCACCATGCGCTGCAGCGGGTCGTAGCCGGGATCGGCGCCCTGGGTGCCGGTGAGGAACTCGGACCAGGGGTTCAGCGCCGAGGGGTAGTAGGCGTCCAGCAGGGGACGCACCTGGAAGATCACTGCGTTCATGTTCCAGGAGGCGAAGTCGTCGAGCACGGTCGCATAGCGGGCGTCGAAGTCCGCCGCGTCCGCGGGCTTGCCGAAATTCAGATTGCCGATCGTGCCGACCCAGGCGCTGGAGAAGCGCCGGGTCTCGGGCGTCAGTGCCGTGGGGATCGCGACCTGCTCGCCGGATCCCGGGTAGGTGTACACGGGCTCTGTGCCGTAGCCGTAGGCGCCGGAGGCATCCTTCACATAGCGGGTCAGCGGCTCCTCATCCGGGGCCGCTCCTGCGGCCGTCGGGAGTGCCAGCAGGAGCAGGGCGGCCGCCGCAGTGGCGGCGATGCGTCTCTTCATCGAGTCCTCATTCGGTGTGGAAAACATTTCCATTGAAAGCAGGTGAACTGAAACTCTATGCCGAATCGATCGCGGGGAGAAGCTCCGAAAAACTTCCGTCGCGATGTCGATCTCCGCTGTTCCCGTTCGACGTCTGTGATGAGAGGGTCGAGACACGACCCTTCGGAACAAGGAGAACATCATGAAGTTCATGCTCATCATGCGCGCGACCGACGACGCTGTGGCGGCCTACGAAGAGATGCCCTTCGAGCAGGTCATCGAGGCCATGGGCCGCTACAACGAGTCCATGATGAAGGCGGGCGTCCTCGTCGCGGGTGAGGGCCTGACCGACGCGGCCGAGGGCTTCGTCGTCGACTTCAGTGCCGAGAAGCCGCTCATCACCGACGGCCCCTACGGGGAGACGAAGGAGCTCTTCAACGGCTTCTGGATCATCGAGGTCTCGTCGCGCGAGGAAGCGGCGGAATGGGCGAGCCGTGCGCCGCTGGGGGCCGGCTCCTTCCTCGAGGTGCGCCGGGTGACCGGGCCGGAGGACTTCCCTGCCGACAACGAGTGGATCGAGAAGGAGGCGGGCTGGCGTGAGGAGCAGGCTCGTCGCGCCGAGCAGTCCTGACGCCGGTCCGCTGATGGACGCTCCCGAAGAGTCGACGACGGCCTCGGCCGCCTCCGCACAGGAGACGGCCGAGCGGGCCGTCGCGGCGGTGTGGCGCATCGAGGCGGCGCGCATCGTCGGCACCCTGACGCGGACGGTCGGCGACTTCGGCCTGGCGGAGGATCTCGCGCAGGAGGCCCTCGTCGATGCCCTGCGGCAGTGGCCCGCCGAGGGGGTTCCGCGCAACGCCGCGGCGTGGCTCACGGCCGTGGCGAAAAGGAAGGCGGTGGACGCATGGCGCCGCCGGGAACGGCTGGACGACCGCCTCGCCCTGATCGCGCACGACCTCGCACACGAGCAGGTGCACGAACCGGAGCTGCCGTGGGACCCGGATGCCGTGGACGACGATGTGCTGCGGCTCGTCTTCATCGCGTGTCACCCGGTGCTCTCGAAGGAGGCGCAGGTCGCGCTCACGCTGCGCGTCGTCGGCGGTCTGTCGAGCGAGGAGATCGCCCGCGCTTTCCTCGTTCCCACGGCGACCGTGCAGCAGCGGATCGTGCGCGCGAAGAAGACGCTGGCGGCCGCGCACGCGCCGTTCGAGGTGCCGCCGCGACAGGACCGCGCCGCCCGTCTCGGCGCGGTCCTCGGAGTGCTGTACCTCATCTTCAACGAGGCGCACGCGGCCAGCAGCGGTCCGGACTGGATGCGGCCGGAGCTGAGCGAGGAGGCGATCCGGCTCGGCCGGGTGCTCGCCGCTCTGCTGCCCCGGGAGCCGGAGGTGCACGGGCTGCTCGCCCTGATGGAGCTCACGGCGGCGCGCTTCCCTGCGCGAACCGACCGAAACGGCGATCACGTGCTGCTCGCCGACCAGGATCGTCGGCGATGGGACCGCAGTCGCATCGCGCGGGGGAGAGCTGCCCTGGCGACGGCGGACGGGATGGGCCGCGGTCGAGGGTCCTACAGTCTGCAGGCCGCCATCGCCGAATGTCACGCGGTGGCCCCGTCCCTCGACGAGACCGACTGGGATCGGATCGTGGTCCTCTACGAGGCGCTCGGCCGGATCGCGCCGTCGCCCGTGGTGGAGCTCAATCGCGCGGCTGCGGTGGCGATGGCGACCGGACCCGCCTCCGCCCTGCGCCTGCTCGACGAGCTCGCCGCGTCCGGGGCGCTGCGCGGGTACCACCTCCTCCCGGCCACGCGCGGCGAGGTGCTGCGCCGAGTCGGACGGGAGGAGGAGGCGCGCAGCGAGTTCGCCGTCGCCGCGGGCCTGGCGGGCAACGACCGTGAGCGCGGACTCCTGATACGCAAGTCTCGCGGTGTCACGGGCTGAGAAGTTTCAGCCCCATGAAAAGACCCGCCCCTCACGGATGCTCTCGCAGCCGTGAGGGACGGGCGTGGGTGACGCTGGTCGCGTCGAGTGGGTCTGCGTCAGTCGTTGACCTTCTGACCGCGGCCGACGATGAAGCCGTAGATCAGCAGCACGATGATCGAACCGCCGATGGCGAGGAGCCAGGTGCCGAGGTCCCAGAACTCCGTGAGCGGACGGTTGAGGATGAGGCTGCCGAGCCAGCCGCCGAGCAGGGCGCCGACGACGCCCAGCAGCAGGGTGATGAACCATCCGCCGCCCTGCTTGCCGGGCAGGATCAGCTTCGCGATGGCTCCGGCGATGAGGCCGAGAAGAAGAAAGCCGAGAAAACTCATGGTCAGCTCCTTGGGTCGGGAGCCCCGGGGTGCCGGGGCTTCGTGACACCCACAGTGCCCGGCTGCGGGATCGCGTGCCAACCCCTTGCGCGGTCCCTCCGACATATGGCAAGAGGCCCGCCTCCGCAGGGAGACGGGCCTCTGGTGCGCGGCGGCGGTCAGTCGCTGCCGCGGACGATGGCGATGATCCGCAGGATCTCCACGTAGAGCCAGACGACCGTGACCATGATGCCGAAGGCCCCGAGCCAGCCGTAGGTGCGGGGCGCGCCGTTGCGCACGCCCTGCTGGATCTGGTCGAAGTCGAGCACCAGCGAGTACGCCGCCATGATGACGACGAGGACGCCGATGATCAGGCCGAGCGGGATGCCCATGATCTCGGCGCTGTACATACCGAACGCCTGGTCCTGGGGCAGAACGCCGGTCCACATGAGGACGAGGTTCAGGAGCGAGAAGACCAGGTAGCCGATCATCGCGATCATGAAGATCTTCGTGGCCTTCTTCGACGCGCGGATCTTGCCGCTGGCGAAGAGCGCGAGGGTGACGCCGACGACCGAGACCGTCGCGAGAGTCGCCTGGAACACGATGCCCGGCCACAGCACCTCGAAGTACGAGGAGATGCCACCGATGAACAGGCCCTCGAAGGCGGCGTAGGCGAAGATCAGCGCGGGGCGGACCTTCTTGCGCGACGTGAAGGTGATGACCATCGCGAGCACGAAACCGCCGAGTGCGCCGACGATCCACGGCAGCAGGTTGGGCGCGTAGTCGCTGTACGGGTCGCGCTCGGGGACGGTGATGCCGCCCAGGGTCAGCACCCAGCCGATGGCGGCGGTGACGAGGAGGATGCCGAACAGGCCGGCGGTCTTCCACACGGTGTCCTCGACGGACATCCGGTCGGTCTCGAGAGAGCCGGCAGCGGGGGCGGCGTACATGCCCTCGAGCTGCGCGTTGGCGGCGGCATCCATCGCACCGTGCTGGAGCGACGCGGCCTGGGCGCCCTGAGCACCCTGGGGGGCGCCCGGGTAGGTCGCGACGTTGCGCGGGTCCTGCTGCTGGAAAGCAGGATTGTTGAAAGCGAAGTTGCTCATCAGGTGGGCCTCACTCCAAAGGGGGGTCGTAGGTCGCTTTCCTCCACGATACCCGCGCGACGACACTCCCGGGGTGCCTTACGCTGTGAGCGTGCCCAGCAAATCCCCGCTCGTCATCGGGCATCGCGGTGCGCCGGGCTACCGCCCAGAGCACACCCGTTCGTCCTACGAGCTCGCCCTCGCGACGGGGGTCGACGCCGTCGAGCCGGACGTGGTCGCCACCAAGGACGGCGTCCTGGTCGTGCGGCACGAGAACGAGATCTCCGGCACCACGGACGTCGCCGATCACCCGGAGTTCGCCGACCGCCACACGACGAGGCGCGTCGACGGCGCCGCGCTGACCGGGTGGTTCACCGAGGACTTCACCTGGGCGGAGCTGTCCACGCTGCGGTGCCGGGAGCGGCTGCCGAAGGTCCGGGCGGCCAGCGCTTCCTTCGACGATGCCGAGCCGATGCTGCGCCTGCGCGACGTCCTCGACCTGGTGCGCGCGGCAGCAGAGGCGCAGGGCAGGGAGATCGGCGTGGTGCTCGAGGTCAAGCACGCCACCCACTTCGCGAGCATCGGGCTCGACCTCTCGCCCCTCATCGCGCAGGAGCTGCGGGATGCAGGATGGGCGGCGGGGGAGCTGCCGCTCATCCTGGAGAGCTTCGAGTCGACCGTGCTCGGGCAGCTCCGCGCCGAGGGTATCGATGCGAGCTTCGTCTACCTGATCGAGGCGGCGGGACAGCCGTACGACCTCCTCGTCGCAGAGGGATCGACGGCCCTGAGCTACCCGGAGACGGTGATTCCTGAGAACCTCGACCGCCTGGTCGGGCAGGTGGACGGGATCAGCGTCGACAAGAAGATGCTCCTCGTGCCGGGGACGACCCTGGTGGCCGATGCCCACGCCCGCGGCCTGACCGTCTTCACGTGGACCTGCCGCCCGGAGAACAGCTTCCTCGCGGCGCCGTACCGCGGACCCGGAGGCAAGACGGCGTTCGGGGATTACGAGGCCGAGTGGGACGTGATCGCCCGGCAGGGCGTGGACGGCGTCTTCGTCGACCACCCCGATCTCGGCGTCGCGTTCTTCCGCGGCTGACCCGCCGGGTCAGAGCGTGCGGTCGAACGCGCCCTGACGGGTGGAGACGATCTCCTTGCCGAGCGGCATGAGCGACACCGGGACCATCTTGAAGTCGGCGATACCCATGGGGATGCCGATGATGGTGATGCACAGCGCCAGTCCCGACACGATGTGGCCGAGCGCGAGCCACCACCCCGCGAGGATGACCCAGAGCACGTTCCCGAGGAACGACCCGACGCCGGCCGTCGGCTTGCTGACGACCTCGCGGCCGAACGGCCAGATCGCGTAGGCGGCGATGCGGAACGAGGCGATGGCCCAGGGGATCGTGACGATCGGGATGCACAGCAGCAGGCCGGCCAGCACGTAGCCGAGGAAGAGCGCCCAGCCCGCGAGGATGACCCAGATGATGTTGAGGATCGTGCGCATACAGCGATTGTGTCACCCGGAGAGCGGCGCGGCTGGGGATCCGCCCGGAGGTCCCCGGCGCCGACCCGCTGCGATGCCAGACTGACCGCATGACCGGAATAGTGGTGGACGACGTCAGCAGAGCGTTCGGGGACGTGCAGGCCGTGCGAGGGGCCACGCTGCGCGCGGAGGCGGGAAAGGTGACGGGCCTGGTGGGCCCGAACGGCGCGGGCAAGTCGACCCTGCTCCTGATGCTCGCCTCGTTGCTCGCCCCCGACAGCGGCTCCATCCGCATCGGCGGCGTCGACCCCGAAGCCGATCCGCTCGCCGCCCGCCGGGTGCTGGGGTGGATGCCGGACGCTCTGGGCGCCTGGCCCTCGCTCACGGCCCGCGAGACGATCGTCACCACCGCTCGGCTTTACGGGATCGACCGCGCGGACGCGGAGCGGCGGGCGCAGCACCTCCTCGGGCTCGTCGGCCTGGGGGAGCTCGCGGATTCCGCCGCGAAGGTGCTCTCTCGCGGGCAGAAGCAGAAGCTCGGCCTCGCCCGCGCCCTGGTCCACGACCCGCAGGTGCTGCTCCTCGACGAGCCGGCCTCCGGTCTCGACCCCGAGGCCCGCGTGCAGTTGCGGGTGCTGCTGCGACGCTTCGCGGCTGAGGGGCGCACGGTCCTCATCTCCAGCCACGTCCTGTCCGAGCTCGAGGAGGTCGTCGACGACGCCGTCTTCCTCGTGGGCGGCGCTGTCGTGGATGCCGCACCCGCGCAGAGCACCGTCCGCGCGTGGCGGGTGCGGATCGCCGGTGCGACACCCGAGCGCCTGAACGCGGACACGTGGCAGGTCGCCTCGACCCTCGGTCTCGCTCCGGACTCCCTCGCCGTCGACCGCGGAGGCGTCCTCGTCGGCTTGGCAGGAGAGGAGGCGGCCGCCCAGTCGCTGCGCCGTCTCGTGGAGGCCGGTCTGCCGGTGGTGGAGTTCGCTCCCGCGCAAAGCGATCTCGAGCACACGTTCCTCGCGCTCCGGAACCCACCCCCGCCGCCTGCGGCGCCCCACGGAACGGAGGCCGGAGCATGAGCCTCGCGAACATCGGCGTCATCGCGCGCCTGGAGCTGACCCAGCGGCTGCGGAGCGTCGGCTGGTACGTGCTCCTCGGGGTCTTCGCGCTCGTGCTCCTCGGGGTCACCGGCCTGTCATTCGCCGTGTACTCCTGGGGGGAGGACGTCGGGGCCGGCGTGTCGTCCATCGTCGTCAACGTGGTCCTGCTGCTCGTCGTCCTCGTCTCGCCGACGCTCAGCGGCAACGCCATCAACGGCGACCGGGACGCAGCGACGCTCGCGCCGATCCAGGTCACCGCGGCGTCCACCGGCGACATCATGCTCGGCAAGCTGCTGGCGGCGATCGCGACGGGTGGCGCGTTCCTCCTGGTGGCGGTGCCGTTCCTCGCGGCGTCGCTGCTGGCGGGCGGGACCCAGCCGGTCGTGCTGTTCGTGGCCTTGCTCATCCTCGCCGCGGAGATCGTCATCGTCGCCGCCATCGGCGTCGGGCTGAGTGGCCTCATCGCCCGACCGCTCTTCTCCGTCGCGTCGACCTACCTCGTGGTCTCGGCGCTCGTCATCGGCACGATCATCGTCTTCGCCCTCGGTGGCCTTGCGGTGCGCAGCGAGGCGACGAGCTACAGCCGGCCGTACGACAGCAACGGCAACGTGGACTGCGAGAGCTGGGACAGCTACACGTACGAGGCGCCGCGGTTCGACCTCGTGTGGTGGGCGCTCGCCGCCAACCCGTTCGTCGTGCTCGCCGACGCGACCCCCACCGAGTTCAGCAAGGACGGCTATCCGGTCGATCTGTACGGGCAGATCAAGTGGGGTGTCCGCAGCGCGCAGCTCTCGCCGCTGGAGCAGCGCTGGGACGACTGCGACCCGGAGAGCGGTTCCCAGACAGCCGAGGAAGTCATCGACGAGACCGTGCCCAGCTGGTTCGTGGGGCTCGGGGTGCAGGTCGTGCTCGCCGGGGCGCTGCTCGCGGGAGCGTGGGCTCGCACACGGACGCCGGCGCGACGGCTGCCGCCCGGCACACGCATCGCCTGACGGGGAGAGCGGGCGGAAGTCGCCACCTGGCGTTCACCGGCCGTCCACCGACGTGTCGTCGGGCGGCCATGTGGCGGCGGTGATCTGAGCGGGTACCCGTCTGCGCTCAGTCGAGCCTTCTTCCAGGAGCCCCCATGCCCCGACTGCACTCCGTGGCGGCCGTCACTGCGGCGTGCGCGCTGAGCGCCGCCGCCCTGCTCGCCGCCCCCGTCGCCGCTTCCGGCGCCGCCTCTCCGGCTGAGGTCGTACCGGCGGCGGCCGACGCCGGTCTCGTGCTGAACGAGATCGTGTACGACGACGCGGTGACCGGACTCGCCGATCAGATCGAGCTCTACAACGCGGGATCGGCGGCGGTCGACCTCACCGGCTGGCGGGTCTCGGACGAGAAGCGCGACAGTTACGGCGCGGCACCCGCCGGGACGGTGCTCGCGCCGGGCGCGTTCCTCGTGCTGGTGAAGGACGTGGACTTCGCCTTCGGGCTCGGCAAGGGGGACGAGGTCGTCCTCCACGACCCGGAGGGGGTCGAGATCGATTCCTACGCCTACGCGAACACCGCGCCGCTGGCGGTCTGGGCGCGGTGCCCCGACGGAACGGGCGCCTGGGCGCACGCCACGGCGGCGACGCCGGGCGCGCCCAACGACTGCGAGGTCGCGACGGTCGCGGGGTCGATCCGCGTCAACGAGGTGGATTCGCAGCCGGCCGACTGGGTCGAGTTCCACAACCCGGGGACGGAGGCGCTCGATGTCTCCGGCTACGAGATCCGGGACAACTCCGACGACCACCGGTGGCGCTTCCTGCCGGGGACCACGATCGAACCAGGAGCGTTCCTCGTCGTCGCTGAGGGCACGATCGGACTCGTCGACGGCGTCGAGACGGCGTTCCGCGACCCGATCGGGATCGGCAGCGCCGACCGGATCCGCCTCTTCGACACCGCGGGCGCGCTCATCGACGACACGCAGCCCTGGGAGGGGCACGCGGCCATCGACGGCGATTTCGCCGCCGCCACGCTCGCGCGCTGCCCGGACGGCGTCGGCGCCTTCGTGCTCGCCCATGCGACCCCCGGGGCGGCGAACTCGTGCGTCCTCCCTGATGTCGCGATCAACGAGATCGAGTCCAACGGGGACGCGACCGACTGGGTCGAGGTGGTGAACACCGGCAGCACCGCGGTCGACCTGTCCGGGTGGACGGTCATGGACAGCGATCCGGTCGGACACGCCTCGGAGACGACGCCGCTGCCGGCGGGGACGCTGCTGCCCCCGGGCGGATACCGGGTGTTCGATCAGCCCACCGACTTCGTCTTCGGGCTGGGCAACGGCGACACCGTGACGTTGCGGGATGCGAACGGTCTCACGATCGACGAGCACGTCTACACCGCGCACGCCGACGGCGTCTGGGCGCGCTGTGCCGACGGGACGGGCACGTTCATCGACGCGCCGGCGGCGACGAAGGGTCAGCGCAACGCCTGCGGGAACCCGGTGCGGATCAACGAGGTCGAGTCGGACGGCGGCGCGCCGGACGACTGGATCGAGCTCGTCAACCCGACCGGCGCCTCGCTCGACATCGGTGGCGTCGTCGTGAAGGACGACGACGACGCCCACGCCTACACGGTTCCGGTCGGCACGACGATCCCGGCCGGAGGCTTCTTCGTCGTCGAGCGTTCGGCCCTCGGCTTCGGGCTGGGGTCGGGCGACGCCGTCCGCCTCTTCGACGGTGATCTGCTCATCGACGAGACGGCCTGGGGCGAGGGCCATGCACCGACCTCCTGGGGCCGGTGCCCTGACACCACGGGAACCTTCGCGGCGACCGCGAGGCCCACGAAGGGCGCGCCGAACGTGTGCGCCGGCGAGGTCGCGGTCGGCACCTGGCCGGGGTCGGCCGAGGTGCGGGTGCTCGACGACGTGCCGACGTTCCTCGAGGACAGCTCCGGCCTCGATGTGCAGGAGACCGCGGACGGGGTGTTCCTCTGGGCCGTGGACAACGGCGAGGGGCGCATCTGGAAGCTCGAGGCCCATGCGGACGGCTCGGTGGAGAAAGCCGCGGGCTGGGACGAGGGCAAGCGCGTGCGCTTCGCCAAGGACGCCGCGAACCCGGGCGCCGCAGGGCCGGACACGGAAGGCATCACGGTCGACGGGAAGGGTGTGGTCTACGTGGCCTCCGAGCGCGACAACAGCGCGAAGGGAGTGAACGAGAACGTGCTGCTGCAGGTCGACCCGGACGCCGCGGCCGACGATCTCGTGGCGCAGCGGGAATGGGATCTCACGGCGATGCTCCCGGCGGTCGGTGCGAACCTCGGCATCGAGGCCGTGCAGTGGGTGCCGGACACCGCGCTGACCGGAAAGCTCTTCGACGACACCACCGGAACCGCCTACGACCCGGCCGTGCATCCGGGACACGGCGACGGCCTCTTCTTCGTCGCGGTGGAGGACAACGGGCACGTCTACGCCTTCGCGCTCGCCGCGGACGGCACGGCCACGCTCGTCTCCGAGATCGCCCCGGGACTCACCGGTGTCATGGCGCTCGACTGGGATGCCCTCCGCGGCACCCTGTGGGCGGTGTGCGACGACGGTTGCCAGGGCCGCTCCGCCGAGCTCACCCTGAACGGGACCGCCCGGCCCGGGATCGCCCACTACGCGCGGCCCGCCGGCATGCCCGATATCAACAACGAGGGCTTCGCCACGGCTCCCGCGTCGCTCGCGGTCGACGGACAGCGTCCGGTGTGGTGGTTCGCCGATGGCTTCGCCTCGGAGGCGCTGCGCACCGGCACGCTGCCGGGCGGCACAGGCGCCGAGAACCCCGGTGGGGAGAACCCCGGCGGCGAGAACCCTGGTGGGGAGAACCCGCCGCTCCCCGGCACGGAGCTCGTGGACGGCAACCGCCACGGCGTCACCGTCGATCCGGCGGTGGCCGCACGGGGGCAGCGGGTCACCGTCTCGGTCGGCGCGGATGCCGCGGGAGCGCGGGCGGAGGTCTGGCTGTACTCCGACCCGGTCCGTCTGGCGGCCGGGACCCTTTCCGCGACGGGGGCCCTCACGGTCACCGTTCCGATGGACGCCCCGCTGGGCGCGCACCGCATCGCCGTCTACGCGGCGGACGGGACGCTCCTCGGCTGGGCCGACCTGCGCGTCACCGCCGCGGGCGCGGGGCTGGCCGCGACCGGAGCGGACCTGCCGGTGGCCGCCACCGCGCTCGCGCTGATGCTCCTCACGACCGGGGCCCTCGCGCTGCGCCGTCGGAAGCGCACCGCCTGATCGGGCGGAGGGGTGCGGGCGGTCGCCTGCACCCCTCCGCCGACGCGGACCGCGATGTCGGTGCCGCCGCCTAGACTCGAGAGGTCATGACCGAAGCCCCTCTCATCGTCCCCGGTTCCGTCGGCCCCCGCTCCTCCGGCGCCCCCGCGCAGGACGACCTCCTCGCCGGCCTCAACCCCCAGCAGCTCGAGGCCGTCACCTATCGCGGCCCCGCGCTGCTCATCGTCGCCGGCGCCGGCTCGGGCAAGACGAGCGTGCTCACGCGTCGCATCGCCTCGCTCCTGCGCAGCCGGGAAGCGTGGCCGAGCCAGATCCTCGCCATCACCTTCACCAACAAGGCCGCCGGCGAGATGCGCGAGCGCGTCGAGGGGCTCATCGGCGACGCCGCGCGCGGGATGTGGATCTCGACGTTCCACTCCGCGTGCGTGCGGATCCTCCGCCGCGAGGCGCAGCAGTTCGGATTCACCAAGAACTTCACCATCTACGACTCCGGCGACTCCCGCGCCCTCATCAAGCGGCTGGTCAAGGAGCACGAGGCCGATGCCTACGGCCTCACCCCGGCGGCGGTGCAGGGGCGTATCTCCAAGCTCAAGAACGAGCTCTCCGACGCCGAGGCCTATGCCCGCCAGGCCAACATGAGCGACCCGGCCGAACGCGTCTTCGTCGAGGTCTTCGCCGACTACCAGCGGCAGCTCCAGAAGGCCAACGCCTTCGACTTCGACGACCTCATCGGGCAGACGGTCTACCTGTTCCGGGCGTTCCCCCAGGTCGCCGACACCTACCGCCGCCGCTTCCGACACATCCTCGTCGACGAGTACCAGGACACCAACCACGCGCAGTATGCGCTCATCCACGAGCTCACCCGTCCGGTGTCCGGCGTCGGTGCGACACCGGAGCCGTATGCCGCCAACGGCATGATGATCTTCGAGCCCGACCCCGAGCCGGCACCGGGCGCCGGTGAGGCCGGGGCGTCGCTGACCGTGGTGGGTGACTCGGACCAGTCGATCTACGCCTTCCGCGGGGCCGACATCCGCAACATCAGCGAGTTCGAGCGCGACTTCCCCGGTGCCAAGGTGGTGCTGCTCGAGCAGAACTACCGCTCGACGCAGAACATCCTCTCCGCGGCCAACGCGGTGATCGGCAACAACTTCGACCGCAAGGACAAGAAGCTCTGGAGCGACCGCGGCGAGGGCGACCGGATCATCGGCTTCACCGGCTACTCGCAGCACGACGAGGCGCAGTTCGTCGCCGACGAGATCGAGGCCCTGCACCGCAAGGGCATGCCGTACTCCGAGATGGCCGTCTTCTACCGCACGAACTCGCAGTCCCGCGCCCTGGAGGAGATCTTCATCCGCTCGGCCGTGCCGTACAAGATCATGGGCGGCACGAAGTTCTATGAGCGCGCCGAGATCAAGGACGCCTTGGCCTACCTCGTGGCGGTCGCGAACCCGGCCGACGAGATGGCGGTGCGCCGTATCCTCAACAAGCCGCGGCGCGGCATCGGCGACGTCACCGAGACCGCCATCGCCCGTTTCGCCGAGGAGCACGGGATCTCCTTCCGCGATGCCCTGTCGCTGCCGGGCCAGCTCGGCGTAGGCCCGAAGATCCAGGCCGCCATCGCCCAGCTCGACGCCGTGCTCGCCGAGGCGACGGCGATCATGCTCCCGCCGACGGGGGAGGTGCCGCCGCCCACCTCCGTGGCGGACGGGCTCAGCCTGCTGCTCTCCAAGAGCGGCTATCTCGACGCGCTGCGTGCCAGCCGCGACCCGCAGGACGAGGCCCGTGTGGAGAACCTCGACGAGTTCGTGGCCGTGACCCGCGACTTCGCGCGCAACAACCCCGAGGGCACCATCACCGACTTCCTCACCGAGGTCGCGCTGGTCTCCGATGCGGACGACCTCGACGACGAATCCGGGTCGGTCTCGCTCATGACGATGCACACCGCCAAGGGCCTGGAGTACGACGCCGTCTTCGTCACCGGCGTCGAGGAGGACCTCATCCCGCACCGCATCTCGGCGGGAGAGCCCGGGGGCCCGCAGGAGGAACGGCGCCTGTTCTACGTGGGCATCACCCGCGCCCGCAAGCGTCTGCACCTGTCCCTGGCGATGACCCGCGCGCAGTTCGGCGAGGTGACGGTCGCGATGCCCAGCCGGTTCCTGCAGGAGATCCCGGCCTCCCTCATCGACTGGCGACAGTCCCCGGGCGACGTGAACTCCCGCGGGGGCATGCAGTCGCGGGCGCTGAACGCCCGTCGCTCCGGCGGCTCCGGCGACCGCTTCGGCGTGAAGGCCCTGCCGCGAGAGTCCCTCAAGCCGCTCTCCACGGCGATGGACAAGATCCCCAACCGCGTCACCGCCAAGATGCGTGACAACGGCGACCTCGAGCTCGCCGCCGGCGACCGCATCCGCCACGACGACTTCGGTGAGGGTCGGGTCGACGCCGTCACCGGCGAAGGGGCCAAGCGCATCGCCCATGTCCGGTTCGACACCGCCGGGCAGAAGAAGCTGCTCATCAAGGTCGCGCCGATCCAGAAGCTCTGACGTCACGGCGAAGAGGGCGGGGAGACACGGTTAGGCTGGCTCCCATGGCCCTCTTCTCCCGCCGCAAGAAGTCCGGCGACGACGCCGTCGCTCCCACCCCCTCCGCCGGTCCGGTGGCCGAGACCGAGGAGGACGCGAGCACGGCGACCGAGGAGGGGGAGGCTCCGACGGTCGAGGCATCGCCCGCCGTCGGCATCTCGGTGCAGGCGTTCCGCGGTGTCGGCGCCGAAGCCGGGCCCGAGGTCGCGCTTCCGGATCCGGAGGCCGCGGCGGCAGCCGCGGCGCCCGCTGCCGCGCCGACGCCGCCGAGCTCCACCGCGGAGCCCGCGGCACCGGCGGCCGAGCGGAAGCTCCCGCTCGCTCCCGCGCTCCCGCCGGAGCAGACCGAGACCGTGGCGGGGATGAAGGACAACGTCCTCCTGCGCGAGTCCCTGGCGCAGATCGAGGCGGGGGCCTCGAACGAGCAGCTCCTCGGGGTCCTCCGCCAGGCCCTCCAGGGTCACCTCTACATCCGCGTGAACGGCGATGCCCGTGCGCAGATCAGCGAGGGCAAGCCGCTGGCCGTCGCCGTCGTGCGCGATGGAGAGCGGCAGTTCATGCTGGCGTTCAGCTCGGCGGCCGCCGTCCGCGACTCCGTGCAGCTCGAAGCCGACCCGTCCGCGACCTCAGCGGTCGCCCAGCCGACGACCTCGGTCATGCAGCAGGTCGTCTCCGGCGACTTCGCGGGTCTCATCATCGACAACGCGTCGGCGCCGCACCGCGTGGTCTTTCCGACGGAGCTCCTGCAGAAGACGCTGGAGCAGGCGGACGTCGACATGACCGTGAAGGCGCTGCTCGCGGCGCCGCGGGAGCAGGACTCGCCGGTCAAGGTCGGGGAGGCTCTCGCCACGACGCGCATGTGGGTGGCGGTGAACGACGGATCCGGCACAGGCCAGGTCGGCATCGCCGAGGCCCAGACCGCCGACGGCCGTCGCTTCCTCCAGCTCTTCTCGCACCCGCTCGAGGTCATCGCGCTCGGCCGGGGCGACCGTCCGTTGCCGTTCGAGCCGGAGCAGCTCGCCAAGGTGCTCTCCAGCCACTCCGAGATGGCCGGCGTCATCATCGACTCCGCAGGGCCCTCCATCGTGGTGGAGCGCGATGCTCTCGCTCCGGTACTCGTGCGCGCGGTGCGGATCGAGGACTGACGGCGCGCGGACACCGCGGGCCTGCCGGGGGTTCCGCGGGTCGTGACCGCCCCCTAGGGTCGGAGCATGGCCTCAGAACGCGTGACCCTGACCGTCTCCGACACCGACGGAGAGCGTGAGGTCGCGCTCTCCAGCCCGAACCGGATCGTCTGGCCCGACCTCGGCATCACCAAGGCCGAGCTCGCCGAGTACGCGCAGCTCGTGTCGGTGCCGTTCCTCTCGGCGAACGGCAACCGCCCGGTGTCTTTGGAGCGCTTCCGGGACGGCGTGGGGACGCCCGGAGGACCGCGGCCGGAGGGGTTCTTCTCGAAGAATCCGCCGAAGGGCACACCGGACTTCGTCGACGCCGTCACGGTCACGTACAACAGCGGCCGACGGCATCCCCAGATCGTCCTGAACCGCACGAGCGCGATCGTCTGGGCGGTGCAGATGAACACCATCGTCTTCCACCCGTGGGCATCGCTGGCGACCGACTCCGACAACCCGGTCGAGCTGCGGATCGACCTCGACCCGCAGCCGGGCACCGGGTTCGCCGAGGCCGTCCCCGCCGCCCACGCTCTGCGGGAGGTGTTGCGGGAAGCCGGGCTGGAGGCGTTCGCGAAGACGAGCGGCAACCGCGGCCTGCACGTCTTCGCCCCGATCGAGCCGACCCACGAGTTCCTCGACGTGCGGCACGCCGTGATCGCCGCCGGCCGGGAGCTCGAACGCCGGATGCCGGACCGGGTCACGACGAACTGGTGGAAGGAGGAGCGCGGCGAGCGCCTCTTCGTCGACTTCAACCAGGCCAACCGCGACCGCACGATGGCCGGTGCCTACAGTCCGCGAGCCCTCCCCGGTGCGACCGTCGCGACGCCCGTGCACTGGGAGGAGCTCGACGATCTCGACCCCCGCGGCTTCACCGTGCGGACCGTCCCGCAGCGGCTCGACGAGGTCGGCGACCCGTGGGCCGACATGCAGGCGAAGCCCGGACGTATCGACACGCTCCTGGAGTGGTGGGAGCGCGACACGGCGAACGGCCTCGGGGAGCTGCCCTTCCCGCCGGAGTTCCCGAAGATGCCGGGCGAGCCGCCCCGCGTGCAGCCGAGCAAGAAGAACGCCGCGAACTGGGACGCCGACGGCAACCCCGTCGACGACTGAGAGCGCTCAGCTCAGGACGTCGGCGAGGTCGTAGCCGTCGACGGTGTCGAGCTGGTCGTACGTGCAGGAGCGGGCGTCGCGGTCCGGCCTCCACCGCTCGAACTGCACCGTGTGGCGGAAGCGGGCGCCCTCGAGCTGGTCGTACCGCACCTCCAACACCCGCTCGGGACGCAGCCGCACGAAGGAGACATCCTTCGACCCGCTGAACCGCGACCGCTCACCCTCGCCGGTCACGGCCGCGCCGTCCTCGTCGCGCTCGACGAGCGGCGCGAGCTCCTCCACGAGCTGCTTCCGCTTCGCGTCGCTCCACGCCGCGACGCCGCCGACCTGGCGCAGGGCGCCGTCGGCGTCATAGAGCCCGACGAGCAGCGACCCGACGCCGGTACCGGACTTGTGGATGCGGTAGCCGAGGGCGACGACGTCGGCGGTCCGCGCGTGCTTGATCTTGAACAGGGTGCGCTTTCCCGGCGCATACGGCTGCGCCAGCGGCTTGGCCACGACACCGTCGAGCCCCGCGCCCTCGAACTCCTCCAGCCAGCGGACGGCGGCGTCCTGATCGCGGGTGGTCCTCGTCAGGTGGAGCGGGTGCTCCACGGACTCCATGAGCGTCTCCAGTCGTGCCCGCCGCGTCTCGAACGACTGGTCGCGCAGATCGTCCTCCCCGGAGGCCAGCAGGTCGAAGGCGATGAACATCGCCGGGGTCTCGGTGGCGAGCTTCGCGACGCGGGAGGCGGCCGGGTGGATGCGCTGGCTGAGAGCCTCCCAGTCCAAGCGCTGCGCGCCATGCGGACCCGTCGCCACGACGATCTCGCCGTCGAGCAGGCAGGGGACGGGCAGCAGTTGCGGGATCGCGTCGACGAGCTCCGGGAAGTAGCGGGTGAGGGGCTTCGCCCCGCGGGACCCGATCTCGACCGTCTCGCCGTCCCACGCGATGAGGCCGCGGAAGCCGTCCCACTTCGGCTCGTAGAGCAGACCGCCGGGCGTCTTGTCCGGATCGGGGACGGCCGCGACGGCCTTGGCGAGCATGGGGGCCGGGATCTCGTAGCGCATGTACCCATCCTGGACCGGGCGGCGGGCGGGGGAAAGGGTCGGGTCAGCCGAACAGGTCGCCGAGTTCCGCGGGCGTGCCCGCGTCCCGGAGCACGGTGTGCGCCGCGTGCCATCCGGCCATGCCGTTGACCGCGGGGCCGGGCGGGGTCGAGGCCGACGCGAGATAGATGCCCGGCATCGGCGTCCGCCACGGGGCGGGGGAGAGGACGGGACGGCGCAGAGCCTGACGCATGTCGAAGACGCCGCCGGAGATGTCGCCGCCGATCTCGGCCGGGTTGATGGCCTCGCGAGAGGAGGCCGGCACCGCGTGGTGGGCGAGGATCCGGTCGCGGAATCCCGGCGCGAAACGCTCGACCTGAGCGGTGATGAGCTCCGTCGGGTCGAGGTCGGAGCCGTTCGGCACGTGGATGTACGCCCAGAGCACGGCCTTGCCGTCGGGCGCCCTCGTCGGGTCGAAGAGCGAGGGCTGGACGGCCAGGACGTAGGGGCGCTCGGACACATGGCCGACGGCGACGGCGTTCTCGCTGTTCCACACCTCGTCCCTCGTCCCGGCGACGTGCACGGTCGGGGCGCTCCGCACGTGCTCGTTCGCCCACGGGACGGGTCCGTCGAGCGCGAAGTCGACCTTGGCCGCCGCGGCGCCGTAGCGGTAGCCGCGGAGGGCGCGCGCGTACGAGGCCGGGATGTCCGGGTGGGTGAGCGCGAGCCGGGGGGACGTGTTGAGCAGCAGCACGTCTCCCCGGTCGGGGTCGCCCCAGTCCAGCGTGGTGAGGTCGGTGATGCGGGCGCCCGTCTCGATCGTGCCGCCGTGGGCCTCGAGGTCGGCGATCAGGGCGTCCGCGATCACCTGCGAGCCTCCGCGGGGGTAGGGCCAGCCCCCGGCGTGGGCGAGTCCGGCCAGCAGCAGTCCGGCCGCGGCGCCGGCGAGCGTCGGCTGCGGGGAGTTCGCGTGCGCGACCACTCCGGCCATGAGCGCTGCCGCTTCCTCGGTGCGGAAGGCGGCGCGCGCGAGCGGCGTGCCCTGATCGAGCATGCGGATGGCGTAGCGGACGGCGGTGATCGGATCGTGCGGGAGACGGAGGAGCTGGTTCCCGGTGAAGTCTGTGACGCCGTCGATATGGGTGCTGAGGGGGCGGAGTCGGCGCAGCCACGCGTCCCCGTCGATGCCGAGCCCGGTGGCGGTGCGCTCGATGTCGCGCCAGGCGATGGCGGCACGGCCTCCGTCCAGCGGATGGGCGAAGGAGATCTCGGGGCGGATCCACTCGATCCGCTCGTCGAGCCCGAACGCACGGAAGAAGGGCGAGGCGACGGCGGCGGGGTGCACGGCGGAGCACACGTCGTGAAGGAAGCCGGGGAGGGTGGCTTCCTGGGTGCGCAGGCCGCCGCCGACCGTGTCCGCCGCCTCGAGCACGCGGACACGGTAGCCGGCGCGGGCGAGGGAGACGGCGGCCGCGAGGCCGTTCGGTCCGGATCCGATGATCGTCGCGAGTGCCATGCGGCCAGTCTCGCACGCGAGCCCGCGGTCGGCGGAGGGGGTTGCGCCGTGCGATCCTGGAAGGGATGAATGAAGTCCAGGGCCCGACCCCCGCCGGCACCTCCCGTCCGTACCGCTCGCTTCCCGAGGCGCTGCGCGCCCACCGCATCGATCCGGTGAACCATGCGTTCATCACCGAGATCGTCGAGGCCGTGGGGGTGACCTCGCTGATCGATCGCGGTCGCTACATCGAGGCGATCCGCCGCGACGGCGCGGCGCTGCACATCGGCCGCACGTACACCAACGGCTTCACGGAGGACGAGGTCGTCACCGTCGGCTCGACCCGCCTCCGGTTGCAGCCCAGCGAGGGGCGCGCGCCGTACTTCTACGTCACGCACCCGAGCACGTTCGCCCCGCAGGTGCCCGTCAAGGCCAAGCGCTCGTCGACGCCGCGCACCCCCGCTGCTCCGCGCACGCCCGCGAGTCCGAAGCCCGTCGAGCGCGACTACGGCGTGTGCGACGTGTGCTTCATGGTGAAGACGCCCGCCGGCGGGTGCGGCTGCGACTGATGCCCGCCGCCTCCGCGTCGCGGCGCGGCGTCACCGTCCGTGAGGCGGACTGGCCGGGTGACGCGGCCTTCGTCGGTGCCGCGGTGTCGACGTATCTCCGGCAGACCGAGCAGGAGAAACACGACGTCCTGGGTGACCCCGCGGAGCCCGAGGGCGAACTCCCCGAGCGATACCTGCCGGAGCTTCGTGACCCCGCGAGCGCGTACGCCGGAGCACGGGTGCTCGTGGCGGAGCTCGACGGGGCTCCGGTCGGCGTGGTGATCGCTCTTCCGCATGCCGGGTACACCGAGATCAAACGACTCTGGGCGGATCCGGCGGTCCGCGGCCGCGGCGTCGGCTCCGCGCTGCTCGACGCCGTCCTGGCGGCGGCCGAGGGCGCGGTGCGGCTGTCGGTCTGGGACTGGCGCGACGCCGCGATCCGGCTCTACACGTCCCGCGGCTTCCGTCCCGTCGACCCGTGGGACGACCGCGACCGCCTCCTCTGCTTCGAGTCGCGCACTTCGCTGCATCCGGCCGCCGAACGCCGCACAGTGAGCGATTCGAAGGCTAGGCGAAGGCGCTCATCCCGGTGATGTCGCGGCCGAGCAGCAGCGCCTGGACGGATTCGGTGCCCTCGTAGGTGTGGATGGCCTCGATGTCGGCCATGTGCTGCATGACGCCGTTCTCCAGAAGGATGCCGTTGCCGCCGAGGAGATCCCGCGCCGTCGCGGCGATCCGACGGGCCGCCCGGGTGTTGTGGAACTTCGCGAGCGAGGCCTGCGTCGGCCGCAGCGCCCCCGCCTGCTCCAGATCGGCCATGCGGCGGCAGTAGAGCTGCATCGCCGTCAGATCCTCCAGCATGTGCGTGAGCCGCTCCTGCACCATCTGGAACTTCGCGAGCGGCTTGCCGAACTGCACGCGCTGCTTCGCGTAGGCCAGCGCCGCCTCGTAGCAGGCCGTCGCGTGACCCAGCGCCGACCAGGCGACCCCGGACCGGGTGGCGTACAGCACCGTCGAGGCGTCCTTGAAGCTCTTCGTCCCCGGCAGCACCGCGTCCAGCGGCACCCGCACGTCGTCCAGGCGGATGTGGGCCTGATGGATCGCGCGGAGGGAGGCCTTCCCGCGGATCACGGTGCCGGTGTATCCAGGGGTGTCCTGCTCGACGAGGAAGCACCGCACCGCCCCGTGCTCGGCGGCGGACTCGTCCTCGACCCGCGCCCAGACGAACGTGATCCCGCCCGAGGCTCCATTGCCGATCCATTTCTTGGCACCGCGGAGCACCCAGGAGTCCCCGTCGCGGCGGGCTACGGTCTCCAGCGAGACGGAGTCGGAGCCGTGGTCGGGCTCGGTCAGGGCGAAGGACCCGAGCACCGAGCCGTCGGCGAGTGCCGTGAGCCAGCGGTCCTGCTGGGTGGGCGAGCCGAACAGGGCGAGCGTCCGCAGCGCGAGCCCGCCCTGCACCGCGAGGATCGTGCCGAGCGAGCCGTCCCCGCGAGAGATCTCCATGTTGACCAGGCCCGCGGCGAGCGGGGAGAGCCGGGTCAGCGCGGGGTGGTCGACGCCGTCGACGACGAGGTCCATCTCACCCATGCGGCGGGCGGCGTCGAGCGGGTACTCGGCGCGATCCCAGGCCTCGGCCATCGGCGGGGCGACCTCGTCGACGTACGCCTTCGCGCGGTCCCAGGCCTCCCGGTCGGCGGCGGGGATGTCGGCGAAGACCGCGTAGTAGTCGCTGTCCTGCCGTCCGGTGATGTCGTAGGACGAGACGCGCTCGCCGGGGAAGGGGGAGGCTTCGGTGCTCATGATGCTCCTTCGTGACACCAGGTATCGTACTCCTCGATACTCGGTATCACGACCTCCCCGGCGGGCTCAGTCGAGCTCGGAGCGCAGTCTCCTGGTGACCTCGGCGATGGGCATCGAGCGGGGGAAGACCGCCACGACCACGTCGTCCGGAGCCCCGGCGGTGGCGTCCTCGCCCACGCCGTACCGTCGACGCGCATCCGCGAGTGCGGACTGCAGCGTGGACAGCGGCACCTTCTTCCGTCCGCGCAGGAGCTGCCGCAGCACGTGGTTGTGCACCGCCGTCACGAGCGCGGCGAAGCCCACCGCGTCCAGCGGATCCACCCCCGGAAGGGCGCTGCGCAGGTACTCGTCGAACAGCCGCTCGTAGCGGAACACGGTGATGATCTCGCGCTCGCGGAGCACCGGCACCTCCCGCACGATCTGGTAGCGCCGTCGCGCGAGCTCCGGGTCGTTCGCGAAGTGCGTGAACACGGACTCCGATGCCGCGCAGACCGCACCCCACGGATCGTCGTGCCCCTCGTCGAGGAACTCCCGAAGCTGCTCCAGCAGGACCTCGTGATCGGCGAAGACCACGTCCTCCTTACCGCCGAACTGCCGGAAGAAGGTCGACCGGGAGACACCGGCGGCCTTGGCGATCTGCTCCACGGACGTCTGGTCGAACCCCTGGGCGCTGAAGAGTTCGAGCGCGGCGGCGACGACGCCCCCGGTGCGCAGCTCTGCGGATTCGTGCATGGCGAAAGCCTAGACCGCCGTGGGGCCCGCGCCCGACGGCCCCGCGGGAACAGACCGATGCCGACGTTCCCGCACCCGCGTCTCCGTGAGCGCGCGCGACCGTCCATGCTGATCCTGGCTGTGGTCAGGAGGCGTCCAAGGGCCGCCGTTCCGCGTGAGCGTCCGACGTCCGATACCGCCGCGCGATCCGTATGAAGAGGTCCAGGGCTTCGGCTTCGGAGCGGAAGCGGAGCGGCGCGTGGAAGCGGCCACCGCGCTCGTCCGTCTCCCACACGATCCAGTCCTCGCCGTCGCGATCGATCCAGGCGGCGGACTGGGGCCGTCCTGTGCGGCCGAACCAGTTGGCGGTCGCGGTGAGCCTCTCCTCGCGGATGAGGTGCTGCGCGCCTTCGGCGGTGAGCGCCGTCATGTCTGCCCCTTCGACCCGGCGCACGGCGGTGGAATCCGCCGCCTTGTGGGCGCGGGCCATGCGCAGGAACTGGTCAAGTGCTTCGGCCTCGGACGAGAAGCGCGATGGGTCGAAGAACTCCTCGCCGCGTTCGTCGGTCTCCCACACGATCCACGCGTCACCCTCTCGATCGATCCATGCCGATCGTTCGCGGCGGCCTGTACGGCCGAACCAGTTGGCGGTCGCGGTGAGCCTCTCGTCCCGGATGATGCGCTGCGCCTGGGCGCGGGTGAGGTCGCTCACGTGGTCTCCTCCGTCTTGCTCCGACGCTGAGGATGGTACCGGAGGGGTGCGCTCGTCGCCGAGGTCCGCCGGCGTCGGAGCGTTCAGCCTGCGGTAGTAGGCTGGGGGACTGGTCGATGTCTCGACATCGAGAGAATCACCAGACCAGACCGCAGCCCAGTGAAGGAAGCACAGTGGATCTGTACGAGTACCAGGCACGAGACGTTTTCGAGAAGTACGGAGTGCCGGTCCTCGCCGGCATCGTCGCGGACACCCCCGAGGAGGTGAAGGCGGCTGCCGAGAAGATCGGCGGTGTCGTGGTCGTCAAGGCCCAGGTCAAGACCGGAGGCCGCGGCAAGGCCGGCGGTGTCAAGGTCGCCAAGACCCCCGACGAGGCGTACGAGGCGGCGAAGGCCATCCTCGGGCTCGACATCAAGGGCCACGTCGTCAAGCGCGTCATGGTCGCGCAGGGTGCCCGCATCGCCGAGGAGTTCTACTTCTCCGTGCTGCTCGACCGCGCCAACCGCTCCTACCTCTCCCTCTGCTCCGTCGAGGGCGGCATGGAGATCGAGCAGCTCGCCGTCGAGAAGCCCGAGGCCCTCGCCCGCGTCGAGGTCAACCCGCTGACCGGCATCGACAAGGAGAAGGCGGTCGAGATCGCCCGCGCCGCGAACTTCCCGGAGGACCTCGTCGAGAAGGTCTCCGACGTGTTCGTGAAGCTGTACGACGTCTACAAGGGTGAGGACGCGACGCTCGTCGAGGTCAACCCGCTCGTCCGCACCGAGGACGGCGACATCATCGCACTCGACGGCAAGGTCACGCTCGACGACAACGCCTCCGAGATCCGCCACCCCGAGCACGAGGCGCTCGAGGACAAGGACGCGGCCGACCCGCTCGAGGCCAAGGCCAAGGCGTCCGGCCTCAACTACGTCAAGCTGGACGGCGAGGTCGGCATCATCGGCAACGGTGCGGGACTCGTCATGTCGACGCTCGACGTCGTCGCGTACGCCGGCGAGAACCACAACGGCGTCAAGCCCGCCAACTTCCTCGACATCGGCGGTGGCGCCTCGGCCGAGGTCATGGCCGCCGGTCTCGACGTCATCCTCGGCGACCCGCAGGTCAAGAGCGTGTTCGTCAACGTGTTCGGCGGCATCACGGCGTGCGACGCCGTCGCCAACGGCATCAAGGGCGCCCTGGAGACGCTGGGCGACACGGCCTCGAAGCCGCTCGTCGTCCGCCTCGACGGCAACCGCGTCGACGAGGGTCGCGCGATCCTCGCCGACTACGCGCACCCGCTTGTCACCCTGGCCGCAACCATGGACGAGGGCGCCGACAAGGCCGCCGAGCTCGCCAACGCCTGAGACTGAAGGACGAGAAGAATGTCGATCTACCTCAACAAGGACTCCAAGGTCATCGTCCAGGGCATCACCGGCGGCGAGGGCACCAAGCACACCGCGCTGATGCTCAAGGCCGGCACCCAGGTCGTCGGCGGCGTCAACGCCCGCAAGGCCGGCACCACGGTCTCGCACACGGACAAGGACGGCAACGCCGTCGAGCTCCCCGTCTTCGGCTCCGTCGCCGAGGCGATGAAGGAGACCGGCGCCGACGTGTCGATCGCCTTCGTTCCCGGCGCCTTCACCAAGGACGCGATGATCGAGGCCATCGACGCCGAGATCCCGCTGCTGGTCGTCATCACCGAGGGCGTCCCCGTAGGCGACTCGGCCGAAGCCTGGGCCTACGCGCAGAGCAAGGGCAACAAGACCCGGATCATCGGGCCGAACTGCCCCGGCATCATCACCCCCGGTGAGGCGCTCGTCGGCATCACGCCCGCGAACATCACCGGCAAGGGCCCGATCGGTCTCGTGTCGAAGTCGGGCACGCTGACCTACCAGATGATGTTCGAACTGCGCGACCTCGGCTTCTCGACCGCCATCGGCATCGGCGGCGACCCGGTCATCGGCACCACGCACATCGACGCGCTCGCCGCGTTCGAGGCCGACCCCGAGACCAAGGCCATCGTCATGATCGGCGAGATCGGCGGCGACGCCGAGGAGCGCGCGGCCGAGTACATCAAGGCCAACGTCACCAAGCCGGTCGTCGGCTACGTCGCGGGCTTCACGGCTCCCGAGGGCAAGACCATGGGCCACGCCGGCGCCATCGTCTCCGGCTCGGCCGGTACCGCGCAGGCGAAGAAGGAGGCCCTCGAGGCCGCCGGTGTCAAGGTCGGCAAGACGCCGTCCGAGACCGCTGCTCTCATGCGCGAGATCATCGAGTCGCTCTGATCTGAGCTACGGTTGATGTGAAGGCCCCGGGCTCCACCCCGGGGCCTTCGTCATGCCCGCACATCTCCCGATCACGCAAACGGCCCCATTCCGCTTCGGAATGGGGCCATTTGTGTGGCGAGAAGCGGGGTCAGATCCCGACGCCGAAGAGGGCCTCGATGGGGCCGCGGGCGAAGAAGATCAGGAAGCCGGCGCCGACCACCCACAGCAGCGGGCTGATCGTCTTGGCCTTGCCGGAGAAGGCGTGGATGAGCACCCAGCTCACGAAGCCCGCTCCGATGCCGTTGGCGATCGAGTACGTCAGCGGCATGACGGAGACCGTGAGGAACACCGGCAGCAGTACCCGGAAGTCGCCGAAGTCGATGTGACGGATCTGCGCCATCATCATCGCGCCGACGATGATCAGTGCCGCGGCGGCGATCTCGGTCGGGACGATCGAGGTCAGCGGCGTGAGGAACATCGCGATGAGGAACACGATGCCCGTCACGACGTTCGCGAGGCCCGTGCGGGCGCCCTCGCCGATGCCCGCGCCGGATTCGATGAAGACCGTGCTGGAAGACGACGAGGTCGCACCGCCGGCGATCGCGCCGACGCCCTCGACCACGAGGGCCGACTTGATGCGCGGGAAGTCGCCGTTGTCGTCGGCGAGGTTCGCCTCCTTCGCCAGGCCCGTCATGGTGCCCATGGCGTCGAAGAAGTTCGTGAACAGCAGCGTGAAGACGATCATCACCAGCGCGACGAGACTGACCTTGCCGAGGTCGAACGAGAAGTCGACGGCGCCGATGAGGCTCAGGTCGGGGACGCTGACGGGGGAGCCGTTCAGCGCCGGGACCGTGAGGCCCCAACCGCCGGGGTTCACGACGTTCCCCTCGTCGTCGACGCCGCGGGCGCCGATGTGCCAGATGGCCTCGACGATGACCGCGAGCACGGTGCCGCCGACGAGGCCGATGAGCATGCCGCCCTTGATGCGGAGCGCGACGAGGATGCCCGTGAGGAGCAGGGTGATCACGAACAGCAGGCTCGGCACGGTCGCGACGGACCCGTTGACGCCGAGGCCGACAGGCGGCGAGGAGGCGCCGGTGGCCGTGACGAAGCCCGAGTTCACGAAGCCGATGAAGGCGATGAACAGGCCGATGCCGACCGTGATCGCGATCTTCAGCTGGAACGGCACCGCGTCGAAGATCGCCTTGCGCAGCCCGGTGGCGGCGAGGAGCACGATCACGACGCCGTTGATCATCACGAGCGCCATCGCCTCGGGCCAGGTGACCTGGCCGACGACGGAGAACGCGACGAAGGCGTTGATGCCGAGGCCGGCGGCGAAGCCGAACGGCAGGCGGGTGACGAGCCCGAAGAGGATCGTCATCACGCCGGCGGTCAGCGCGGTCGCGGCGCCGACAGCGTTGAAGTCGAGCATGTGGCCGGCGACGTCCGGCTTTCCGGACAGGATGATCGGGTTCAGGATCACGATGTAGGCCATCGTGACGAACGTCACGAGGCCTCCACGGATCTCGGTGCCGATCGTCGATCCGCGCTTGCTGATCTCGAAGAAGCGGTCCAGGGTGCTGGTGGGCTCGGTGGACGCCGGGGCGGGCGGGGCAGTAGTCATCGGGAAACCTCCGGAGAAACGCTACCGTGTCGCCCGCCTCGCGCGCGCCCACGGGGGCTGCACGGGAACTCGTCGTAGTCTCGAAAGCGCTATGCAACGCCTCCTCGTCGCGCTTCTCGCCGCCCTCGACGCCGCCATCACCGCGGCCATCGGGCTGGCCGTGCTGCTGGCGCCGCTGACGCTCCTCTGGACGTTGGTGTTCGGCGTCACCGCCGACTGGGGTGCGCTCTGGCCGCTCACCGGCACGCTGTGGGAGTTCGGGCACGGCGTCCCGCTGGAGATCACGATCCCCGACGCCCTGCTCGTGACCCTGGCGATCCCCGCCGAGGCGGCTCGATTCGTCGTCTCGATCACGCCCCTGGCTTTCCTGTTCCTCACCCTGCTCCTCGCCGCGCGCTCCGGAGCCCGGGCCGCGCGATCCGGGGCGTGGCTGCTGGGGTCGCTGTCGGGGAGCGTCGTGTTCGCCGTGATCTCCGCGGTCGTCGCGCTCACCTCCGCGCTGGAGGCCGCGCGGGTCCCGCTCGCGCTCGCGATCCTGCTGCCCCCCGCCGTCTATCTCGTGGGTGCGGTGTGCGGTGCCGTCCGCGTGGCCTGGGAGGACGGCGACGGCGGACTGCTCGATCGCATCCACGACGTGCTGGATGCGAGGGAGGACTGGGCGCCGGTGCCGACCGCGATCGTCCAGGGGGCCGCGTTCACGCTGGTCGGGGTGACGGGGGCCGCGGCGCTGGCCGTCGCCCTGTCGGTCCTGACCCGCGGGGGGGAGGTCGTCGCACTGTTCCAGGCGGCGCGGGTCGACGCGCTCGGCGCGACCGTGCTGACCCTCGGCCAGCTCGCCTACCTGCCGACCCTGATCGTATGGGCCGCCTCGTGGCTGGCCGGCCCGGGCTTCGCCGTCGGTGCGGGCACAGCGGTGTCGCCGGCCGGGACGCAGCTCGGCGTCGTACCCGGCATCCCGGCCTTCGGGCTGCTTCCGGAGAACACCTCGATGTGGATGCTCATCGTCATCCTCGTCCCGGTGGCCGCCGGCGCGTTCGCCGGGTGGGCCGTGCGTTCACGACTCGTGTGGGAGGGAACGCCCCTCGGGCTTCTGCAGCGGGCCGTCATCGCCCTGGGGATCGCCGCCGTCTCCGCCGGTGCGGCCGCGCTCGCCGCGGTCTTCGCGCAGGGATCGATGGGGCCGGGCCGCCTCGAGGCGGCGGGACCGGCGGTGCTGCCGTTCGCCGCGTGCCTGGGCGCGGAGGTGCTCGTCGGTGCGGCGATCCTGCTGCTCTCGCCGCGGCACCGGGACGAGCTCGCAGAGGAGCGCACGGACCGCTGGATCGCCGAGATGTCCACCCTGGAATCCGCGGGGCCCGTCGACGGTTCGGCCGTATCCTCCGACGTGGCCGCCGACACCGCACCGCTCAGCGGGCTGCCCGGTCGGACGATACCGCGCGACCCCGCCGACGACGACCGCCGCTAGCCGCCCCGGCGCCTCACGGCCCCGGACGGAGCGCCTCCGGCACGCCGGTAGACTGGGCGCGTGCTCACGGTCGCCGTACTCATCTCGGGCGCCGGCTCGAACCTTCGCGCCCTCCTCGAGGCCGCTCGCCACCCCGATTTCCCGGCGCGCGTCGTCGTCGTCGGGGCGGATCGCGAAGCCGACGGGCTGGCTCACGCCGAGGAGTTCGGCATCCCCAGCTTCACCGTGCCGTGGCACGAGCACGAGAGCCGTGAGGCCTGGGGGGAAGAGCTGGGTCGTCAGCTCGCCGTCTGGACGCCGGACCTCGTGGTGCTCAGCGGCCTCATGCGCCTGCTGCCGTCGTCGCTCGTCGCGGCGTACGCGCCCCGGATCATCAACACCCATCCCGCGTACCTTCCGGAGTTCCCCGGAGCCCACGGCGTGCGTGACGCGCTCGCCGCCGGCGTCCGTGAGACCGGCGCCAGCGTGATCGTCGTGGACGACGGCGTCGACACCGGCCCGATCCTCGCGCAGGAGCGCGTGCCGATCCGGGCAGACGACACCGAGCACACGCTGCACGAGCGCATCAAGCCGGTCGAGCGCCGGCTCCTCATCGACGTCGTCCGGCGCATCGCGACCGGCGACCTCGCCCTGACTTCCGCCCCCTGACCCGAACGCCCCCGCACGAAGGAGCCCATCATGGCCGGCCCCCGCCACGCCCCCACGCTCTACCGCGAACGCGACACCGTGCCGATCCGGCGCGCTCTCGTCTCGGTCAGCGACAAGACCGATCTGCTCGTGCTCGCCGCCGCCCTGGCGGAGGCGGGCGTCGAGATCGTCTCGACGGGCTCGACGGCTTCCACCATCCGCGAGGCCGGCTTCGAGGTGACGGACGTGGCCGCGGTCACGGGTGTCGCCGAGATGCTCGACGGCCGGGTCAAGACGCTGCACCCGAAGGTGCACGGGGGTCTGCTCGCCGACCTGCGCCTGGAGGACCACGAACGTCAGCTCGCCGACCTCGACATCGCGCCGTTCGAGCTCGTCGTGGTCAACCTCTATCCGTTCGTGGAGACCGTGGCGTCCGGGGCCGAGGGTGACGACGTGGTGGAGCAGATCGACATCGGCGGACCCGCCATGGTGCGCGCGGCCGCGAAGAACCATGCGAACGTCGCGATCGTCGTGTCGCCGCAGTCCTACCCGGCGATCGTCGCCGCGGTCGCCGATGGCGGGACCTCGCTCGCCCAGCGGCGCGAGCTCGCCGCGCGAGCGTTCGCGCACACCGCGGCCTACGACACCGCCGTCGCGCAGTGGTTCGCCGAGGGCACGCTCAACGACCCTGGCGACCTCCCTGCTCACCTGACGATCCAGGCCGAGCGGCTCGCGACGCTCCGCTACGGGGAGAACTCCCACCAGCGCGGCGCCATCTACACCCGCGCCGGTGGCCACGGCATCGCCCAGGCCACGCAGCTGCAGGGCAAGGAGATGTCGTACAACAACTACGTCGATGCGGACGCCGCTCTGCGCGCTGCCTACGACATGGTCAAGCCGGCCGTCGCCATCATCAAGCACGCGAACCCGTGCGGCATCGCGACCACCGCGCCGAACGCCCTCGACCCCATCGCCAGCGCGCACCTCCGCGCCCACGAGTGCGACCCGGTCTCCGCGTACGGCGGCGTGATCGCCGCGAACGGCACCGTGACGCTGAAGATGGCCGAGAACCTCAAGGACATCTTCACCGAGGTCATCGTCGCGCCGTCGTTCGAGCCCGCGGCCCTCGAGGTCTTCAAGGCGAAGAAGAACCTGCGGCTGCTGCAGCTCCCGGAGGACTGGCAGCAGGAGCGCATGGATGTGCGCCTGGTGTCCGGGGGCCTCCTGCTCCAGGACGCGGACCGCTTCCCGGACGACATCGTCTCCGTCGCCAAGGACTGGGAGCTCGTCTCGGGGGAGCGCCCGAGCGACGCCGAGATGGAGAACCTCATCTTCGCGTGGAAGGCCTGCCGCGCCGTGAAGTCGAACGCGATCGTGCTGGCGAAGGACAATGCGACGGTCGGCGTCGGCATGGGCCAGGTCAACCGCGTCGACTCGTGCCGCCTCGCGGTCGAGCGTGCGGGAGACCGCGCGGCCGGATCGGTGGCCGCATCCGATGCGTTCTTCCCCTTCGCGGACGGTGCGCAGGTGCTCATCGACGCCGGTGTCACGGCGATCGTGCAGCCGGGCGGCTCCGTGCGCGACGAGGAGGTCGTGGATGCCGCGCGCAAGGCCGGCGTCACGATGTTCTTCACGGGGGAGCGTCACTTCTTCCACTGACCGAGACCCCGATCTTTCGCCGAGGCCCCGCCGTGCGCACGTCTGCACGCCGGGGCCTCGACGCGTCGGCGGGGTTTCGGGAGACGCACCGCGATGTCCGATTTCCGCCAGCCGTGGCCGCGCGGGGGTGAGAGAGTGGAGGACATGAGCCCCTCCTTCGACGAGCGCTACCGGGCGATCAGCGCCAGGGACACCCGCTTCGACGGGCAGTTCGTCACGGCCGTGCGGTCGACAGGGATCTACTGCCGGCCCAGCTGCCCGGCCCGCACGCCCAGGCCGCAGAACGTCACGTTCTATCCGACGAGCGCGGCGGCGCACGAGGCCGGTTACCGCGCGTGCAAGCGCTGCCTGCCGGAGGCCGCCCCCGGATCGCCCGCGTGGGATGTCCGCGGAGACACCGCCGCCCGCGCGATGCGGCTGATCGCGTCCGGCGTCGTCGAACGCGAGGGCGTCGCGGGCCTCGCCGGCCGCCTCGGCTATTCGAGCCGACACCTCACCCGGCTGCTCACGACCGAGCTCGGCGCCGGACCGCTCGCGCTCGCCAGGGCACATCGGGCCCACACCGCCCGCATGCTCCTCGTGGGCACGGACATGCCCATCGCGGACGTCGCGTTCGCCGCCGGCTTCCACAGCATCCGGCAGGGCAACGACACGATCCGCGAGGTGTTCGGACTCACGCCGGGAGAGCTCCGTGCGCGCCGCCGCACCCCGGCCGCGGAAACTCCGGGGACGATCGACCTGATCCTGCCGTACCGGGGGCCGCTGGATGCCGCCGGAGTCTTCGGCTGGATGGCGGCCCGGGCCGTGACCGGTGTGGAGGAGACCACGGCGACCTCGTTCTCACGGCACCTCCGGATGCCGGGCGGCCCCGCATGGTTCGAGGTACGCCAGGACGCCGCGGACCGTCTCCGCCTCCGTGCGCGGGTCGCGCAGCTCAGCGACCTCGCACCGCTCGTGGCGACCGCGCGCCGGATCTTCGACCTGGATGCGGACCCCCTCGCGATCGAGGAGGCGCTGACGGCGCACCCGCCGCTCGTGCCCCTCGTCGCCCGGACCCCCGGCATCCGCGTCCCCGGGGCCGCCGATCCGCACGAGATGCTCATCCGGGCGATGATCGGTCAGCAGATCACGGTCGTCGCCGCCCGCACCGCCCTCACGGCGCTCACCGAGGCACTGGGGGAGCGCACCCCCGACGGACTGCTGTTCCCCACGATGTCGGCGATCGCGGCGCACGGCGCGGAGGTGCTGCGTGGGCCCGCCGCCCGGATCCGCGCCATCACGGGCGCCGCCGCCGCTCTGGCGGACGGGAGTCTGACCCTCACCGTCGGCGACGACGGCCCCACGCAGCGCGCCGCCCTCCTGGCGATGCCCGGCATCGGCCCCTGGACCGCCGACTACGTCCGGATGCGGGTGCTCGGCGATCCGGACGTGCTGCTCCCCGGCGACGTCGCCCTCCGCGCCGGTGCCGCGGCATCCGGACTTCCCGCCGACCCGAAGGCTCTCACCGCCTGGGCGGAGCGCACCGCGCCGTGGCGCAGCTACCTCAGTGCGCACCTGTGGCGCGCCGCCCCCGTCCGTCCCGCCGGCCCGCGGAAGAGACCCGCCTCGCCGGCCGCCCGACACACCGCTCTCGACACCGAGGAGACCTCATGACCGCTCTCATCCAGACCCTCGACACCGCCGACGGTCCCTTCACGATCCTCGCCGACGAGCGCCAGCGCGTCCTCGTCTCCGGGTGGACGGACGACGTCGAAGCGATCCTCGGCCGCCTGCCTGCCCGCAGCCGTCCCGACGCCGTGCGGGAGACCGAGACGGAGGCCGCTGAGGCCGTCCGCGCCTACTACGCGGGCGACGTCGCGGCCGTGGACGCGGTCGCGGTCGCGCAGACCGGCACCGCGCTGCAGCTCGCGGGATGGGCCGCGCTCCGCGGCATCACGCCGGGGGAACCGCTGACCTACACCAGCTTCGCGGCCCGGCTCGGCAGTCCGCGGGCGGTGCGGGCGGCCGCGTCCATCTGCGCGCGAAACACCCCTGCGCTGTTCGTGCCCTGCCACCGGGTGCTGCGCACCGACGGCTCCCTCGGCGGATTCGCCTGGGGTCTGCCCGTCAAAGAGAGCCTGCTGGCGCGGGAGCGCGCCGCCCGCTGACCCCCCCGGTCTCCCGGAGCCCGCTCTACCGAGAGCGGGCTCCTCGTCGTCTCGGGAATTCCTCTTGCGCTCAGCTCGTTCACAGGAATAGGCTGATGGGCTGTCGCGCCAACCGGACGACCTCGCCGAGCCCTTGAGGAGGACACCATGACCACGATCGCCACCGCGCGGATCGCCACCCTCGGCTCGACCCCGGCGCGCCCGCTCTCCTAGAGCCTTCCGCCTCCCCTTCTGCACCGGATGCCGGGCTCCACGAGCCCGCTCTCGCATCCGTCCCCCGCTCTTCTCCCCTTCGACTCCTCTGAGAGACATGTCCTCCTCGTCTTCCGCGCAGAATCCGTCCCCTTCGTCCACCCTCTCCACGCCCGCCGCGCTGTGGCGGCTGAAGCCGTTCGTGAAGCCGGTCATCTGGCGGCTCGCCGGCGGCGCGGCCAGCGCGCTCGCGGCCGCGCTGATCGCGCTGATGATCCCCATCGTGCTCGAGCAGATCATCGGCGGGCCCGTGCAGTCGGGAGCGCTCGACGCGATCATCTGGGGCGCGCTCGCAGTGTTCGCCCTCGGCCTCGGTGAAGCCCTCATGGTCTGGCTCCGTCGTCAGTTCGTCCTGTTCCCGGCCACCCAGGTCGAGTACCGCATGCGTACCGAGCTCTACTCGCGTCTGCAGACCCTTCCCGTGGCCTTCCACGACCGGTGGCAGTCCGGACAGCTGCTCAGCCGCATGATGCAGGACATCGGCCTGATCCGCCGGTGGCTCGCCTTCGGTCTCGTGCTGCTCGTCGTGAACGTGCTGACGATCCTCATCGGCTCCGTCCTCCTGTTCCGCTGGCACTGGCTGCTGGGCACGATCTTCCTCGTGACCGCCGTCCCGCTGTGGATCCGCGGCTACCTCTTCGAGAAGCGCTACGGCGCCCTCACCCGCCGTAGCCAGGACCAGGCGGGCGACCTCGCCACGAGCGTCGAGGAGAGCGTGCACGGCATCCGGGTGCTCAAGGCCTTCGGGCGCGGGAAGCACGCCCTCCGCCGCTTCAGCCGTCAGGCGGAGACGCTGCGCGAGACGGAGATGAGCAAGGCCGGCGCGATCGCCTCGATCTGGTTCTGGCTCGACCTCATGCCGCAGATCGCCTTCGGCCTGAGCCTGATGTCGGGCATCTGGCTCATCTCCCAGGGCGCGATCTCGCAGGCCGAGCTGTTCGCGTTCTTCGCGATGGCCGTGGTGCTGCGCTGGCCGATCGAGTCGATCGGCTTCCTCTTCTCGTTCATGCTCGACGCGCGCACCGCGACGGACCGCGTGTTCGACATCTTCTCGGAGACGAACACCATCACCGACCCCGCGGACCCCGTGCGCATCGAGAACCCGCGCGGCGAACTCGCGTTCGAGAACGCGCACTTCCGCTACCAGGACGCCGGTCCTGACGAGCGTGATCTGCTGGACGGCATCGACCTCGTGCTGCGCCCGGGGGAGACGATGGCCCTCGTGGGGCTCACCGGCAGCGGCAAGACGACGCTGACGACCCTTCCGACGCGGCTGTACGACGTGACGGGCGGGCGGGTCACGCTCGACGGCGTCGACGTGCGCGACCTGACGCTCGCCGAGCTGCGGGAGCACATCGCGATGGCGTTCGAGGACGCCACGCTCTTCTCCGCCTCGGTCCGCGAGAACGTCCTCCTCGGTCGCGCCGATCTCGACGTGCACAGCCCCGAGGCGGAGCGCGTGCTGCGCGAGGCGCTCGAGGTCGCCCAGGCTTCGTTCGTCGACACGCTGCCCGAGGGCGTCGAGACGGTGATCGGCGAAGAGGGGCTGAGCCTCTCCGGCGGACAGCGCCAGCGGCTCGCCCTCGCCCGAGCCGTGGCCGCCAACCCCCGGGTCCTCGTCCTCGATGACCCGCTGTCGGCGCTCGACGTCGACACCGAGGCTCTCGTGGAGGAGGCGCTGCGCCATGTGCTCGCCGACACCACGGCGATGATCGTCGCGCATCGTCCGTCCACCGTGGCACTCGCCGACCGGGTGGCGCTGCTCGAGGACGGCCGGATCACCGCGGTCGGTACGCACACCGAGCTGCTGAAGACGAGCCGGCACTACCGCCACGTCATCTCCAGCCTGGAGGCGGAGGAGGCCGCGCGTACCGGGGCGATCCCGATCATCCGCGACGAGCAGACCGAGATCCACGAGACCGTGCAGGAAGGCATCCGCGAGGAGGCCGACGACGAGGCGCCCGCAAGCGCCCCGCGATTCGCAGGAGAGGAGGTGCAGCGATGAGCTCCCTCACCGGAACCCAGGACGAGGACCGCTCCCGCCTCACCACGGAGGAGAGCAGGGCGATCCGCCGCCGCTCGCTGCGGCTGCTCGGTTCGCTCGTGCGTCCGCTCAAGCCGCAGATCGTGCTCGCCGCGACCGTGCTCGTCATCTCGACGGCGCTGCAGGTGGCCGGCCCGATCCTCATCAGCATCGGCCTCGACCGGGCGCTCCCGGCGGTGCTGGACGATGCCGACTGGATGCCGACCTTCGTCGTCGGCGGGATCTACCTGCTCGCCGGCGCCCTGGCCGCCGTGCTCATCGCCTGGTACGTCATCATCGCGGCCAAGCTCACCCAGGCGGTGCTGCTGGACCTGCGCAAGCGCATCTTCCTGCACACCCAGCGCCTGAGCCTGGAGTTCCATGAGTCGTACACGTCGGGGCGGATCATCTCCCGTCAGACGAGCGACTTGGACTCCATCAAGGAGCTTCTCGACGGCGGGCTCAACGAGCTCGTCTCCGGTGTGCTCTTCGGCGTGTTCACGTTCATCGCGCTGTGCGTGTGGGACTGGCAGTCGGGCCTGATCCTGGCGATCGGCGGCATCCCGCTGTTCTTCCTCATGCGCTGGTTCTACTCGCGCTCGCAGCTCGTCTACCGCGAGTCCCGCGTCATCAGCGCGAAGGTGATCGTGCAGTTCGTGGAGACGATGACCGGCATCCGCGCCGTCAAGGCGTTCCGGAAGGAGCCGCGCAACGACGAGGCGTTCCAGGGCGTCGCGGGCGAATACCGCGATGTGAACCGTCGCTCGATGCTGCTGTTCGGCACCTTCGAGCCGGGCCTGATGGGCGTCGCGGCGCTCGTGCTCGGCATCGTCGTGCTGTGGGGCGGCATCCGGGTCTCGGAGGGCGCCCTCACCGTCGGCGTGCTGCTGTCGGCCGTGCTCTACGTCCGCAACTTCTTCGCTCCGATGCAGGAGATCGCGATGTTCCTCAACTCCTACCAGTCCGCCACCGCGGCGCTGGAGAAGGTGTCCGGCGTCCTGGAGGAGGTGCCGACGGTGCCGGATCCGGAGAAGCCTGTGGATCTCTGGGAGTCCCGCGGACACATCCGCTTCGACGAGGTCACGTTCGCCTACAACGAGGACAAGACGATCCTGCCGAACTTCTCGCTCGACATCCCGGCCGGGCAGACGATCGCGCTGGTCGGGACGACGGGAGCGGGCAAGTCGACGCTGGCCAAGCTCATCTCGCGTTTCTACGACCCGTCCGCGGGGACCGTGACGCTCGACGGCGTCGATCTGCGGTCGCTGCACCCGAAGGATCTGCGGCGCGCGATCGTCATGGTCACGCAGGAGGCGTACCTGTTCAGCGGGACCGTCGCCGACAACATCGCGCTCGGGCGGCCGGACGCGACGCTCGACGAGATCCGTGAGGCGGCGCGGGCGGTGGGCGCCGACGCGTTCATCTCGGCGCTGCCGGACGGCTACGACACCGACGTGAACAAGCGCGGTGGCCGCGTCTCGGCGGGTCAGCGTCAGCTCATCTCGTTCGCCCGCGCCTTCCTCGCCGACCCGGCGGTGCTGATCCTCGACGAGGCGACGGCCTCGCTGGACATCCCGTCGGAGCGACTGATCCAGGACGCGCTGCAGACCCTGCTGGCCGACCGGACGGCGATCATCATCGCGCACCGGTTGTCGACGGTGGCGATCGCGGATCGGGTCCTCGTGATGGAGCACGGTCGCATCATCGAGGACGATGCTCCGGACGTCCTGATCGGTGGCACCGGGAAATTCGCCCAGCTGCACGCCGCCTGGCAGGAGACGCTGGTCTGACGCTGCGGTGCGTCCGAGGGGCCCGGCATCCGATGAGATGTCGGGCCCTTCTCGTCCGGCGCTCGTCGGTCCTGGTGGGTAGCATCGAGGAATGGACCCCTTCCTGTTGGTCGCGGAGTGGTGGTGGCTCGCGCCGACCGCCGCCGCCGGGGTGACCGCGGGCGCGATCGGCGTCCGACGCCGTAACACCCGCAGCGGCCGTCGGCTGGAGTACGACGCGGCGCGGCACGACCTCCGCGAGGCCCAGCAGCGCGCGGTCGTCCGTCGGACCGCACTGAAGGTCGCCCGTGCCGATCTCGCTCGGGTCTCCGCGGAACGAGCCGCGCAGCGGGCGAGCGCGGAGCAGGTGGCCGGTGCGCGCCGCATGCTCAAGGAGCGCGAACGCGATGCGCGCGCAGCGGCCGCTGACGTGCGTGCGCGCCGCGTGCGGATGAACGCCGCGCGCGCCGCGATCCCCGTCGGCTCCGCCCCGCGACCGCTGGAGCGCCTGTACGCGGAGCACGACGCCGTGACCGCGCGGTGGATGCGCTACGAGACCGACACGGCGCTGCAGATCGCCTATCCGGAGATGACGGACGTCAAGCGCCCGGAGACGGCCGCGTACCTGCGTGCGGCGGGAGCCGCGGTCGAGGCGCGACGGCAGACGACCGGCCGCGTCACCGCCGCCGAGTATGCCGCGTACCGTGATGCCGTGGCGGAGCTGGAGCGGGCATTCGAGGCCGCCGAGCACGCCGCGAAGGTGCAGACCGGCGAGGCGCCGCCGACGCCCGCCTGGCAGGACGCAGCACAGTACATGATCCAGCGCTCCGCCGAGGCCATCGATCGTGCGGCGGGCGCAGCGGCGTCCGCGCTGGCCGCGTGGAACAGCCGCCGCGGCAAAGGCACACCCTCGGACGGCGCCGGGCCGCGGTGACTCGCGTCGGGTGTCGGCAGGAAGACCGAGGGCGACGGAGTCTCGATGGGGGAGGGGATTCGAGACCCCGCCGCCGGTCTCAGGAGGGGACGCGGATCTCGGCGATGACCTCGCCGTAGGCCGTCTCCCCGACGGGGGTGAAGCCGACGCGACGGAAGAAGGCCTCCGGGCCGTCCTCGCCCGCTTCGTAGATCACGTTGACGTGGTCGACGCCGCGGGTGCGCGCTTCGTCGATGAGGTTCTCGACGGCGAAGCGGCCGATGCCGCGACCCTGGTCGTCCGCGTCGACATTGATGCGCCACAGCACGGAGCGGAAGTGCTCCTCCGGGGCCTCGTCGTCGAAGTTGGCGCTGACGAAGCCCACGACCTCGTTGCGGTCCAGGATCACCCGCTGCCAGGAGGTCTGCGGGTTGATGACGGTGGCCGCGATGCCGTACGAGACGGGGGCGAGGAACTGCTCCTGTCCGGGCTTGAGCGACAGGTTGTTCACGGCGACGATCGTCGCGGCGGAGAGTTCGACCATGCGCAGTTCGGACATGTCCCCAGGCTAGCCCCTCCCGACATCGCATTCACCACTCGCGCGGACTTTTCGCGGACGTGACGAGTCACGGCATGCGCGACAGGACCCCCCGCTTCGGGACGGGAGCCGCTCAGGTATCTTGGTATCGAGACAAATAGACCTCGTGAACGGAGAACCTCCCGGTGACCGACGACGCCATCATCTACACCTATACCGACGAGGCACCGGCACTGGCCACCGCCTCGTTCCTGCCGATCATCCAGGCCTACACGGGCCAGGCGGGCATCGAATTCGAGACGCGGGACATCTCTCTGGCCGGCCGCATCCTCGCCGCCTTCCCTCAGAAGCTCACCCCCGAGCAGCAGGTCGGCGACGCGCTGGCGGAGCTGGGCGGCCTCGCCACCCTCCCCGAGGCGAACATTATCAAGCTGCCGAACATCTCGGCGTCGATCCCGCAGCTCAAGGCCGCCATCGCGGAGCTACAGCAGCAGGGGTACGACGTCCCCGACTTCCCGGACGAGCCCTCGACGCTCGAGGAGAAGGACGTCCGCGCCCGCTACGACCGCATCAAGGGTTCCGCCGTGAACCCCGTCCTGCGTGAGGGCAACAGCGACCGCCGGGCGCCGCTGGCCGTGAAGAACTACGCGAAGAAGCACCCGCACCGCAACAAGCCGTTCGCGGAGGGGTCGAAGACCCGCGTCGCGACGCTGGGCCACGACGACTTCAAGCACAACGAGCGCTCCTGGGTCGCCGCCCACGACGATGTCCTCTCCTTCCGTCACACGGCGAAGGACGGCACCGTCACCGTCCTCAAGGAGGGCCTCAAGGTCCTCCCGCGGGAGATCATCGACGCCACCTTCCTCTCCGCGAAGGAGTTGGACGCGTTCCTCGCGGAGACGCTCGAGGCCGCCAAGGCCGACGACGTGCTCTACTCGGTGCACCTCAAGGCCACGATGATGAAGGTCAGCGACCCGATCATCTTCGGCCACGTCGTGAAGGCGTTCTTCAAGGATGTCTTCGACCAGTACGGCACGCAGCTCGCCGAGGCGGGCCTCAGCCCGAACGACGGCCTCGGGTCGATCCTCGCGGGCCTGGCGAACGTGACCGGCGGCGCCGAGATCGCCGCGGCGTTCGACAAGGCGATCGCCGAGGGGCCGCGGCTCTCCTACGTGAACTCGGACAAGGGGATCACGAACCTCCACGTGCCGAGCGACGTCATCGTCGACGCGTCCATGCCCGCGCTCGTCCGCAACGGTGGCAAGCTCTGGGGCAAGGACGGCGAGGAGGCCGACACGATCGCGGTCATCCCCGACTCGTCCTACGCGAGCGTCTACCAGGCCGTGATCGACGACGTGATCGCGAACGGTCCGCTCGACCCCGCCACCATCGGCACCGTCCCGAACGTGGGCCTCATGGCGCAGGCGGCCGAGGAGTACGGCAGCCACGACAAGACGTTCGAGATCGCGGCGGACGGCATCGTGCAGGTGCTCGACAGCGAGGGTACGGTCCTCATCGAGCACGAGGTCGGCAAGGGCGACATCTGGCGCGCGACGCAGACCAAGCACATCCCGGTCATGGACTGGGTCAAGCTCGCGGTCGGCCGCGCCCGCGCGACCGGTGCCCCCGCGGTGTTCTGGCTCGACGCGAACCGTTCGCACGACGCGCAGATCATCGCGAAGGTGCACCAGGGTCTCGCCACGCTCGACACCAAGGGCCTGACGATCACGATCCTCGCGCCGGAGGAGGCGACGCGGTACACGCTCGCCCGCATGCGTCACGGTCTGGACACCATCTCGGTGACCGGCAACGTGCTGCGCGATTACCTCACCGACCTGTTCCCGATCCTCGAGGTCGGCACGAGCGCCAAGATGCTCTCGATCGTGCCGCTGCTCGCGGGCGGCGGCCTGTTCGAGACCGGCGCCGGCGGCTCCGCGCCGAAGCACGTGCAGCAGCTTGTCGAGGAGAACTACCTGCGCTGGGACTCGCTGGGCGAGTTCTTCGCGCTCGCGGCCTCGCTCGAGCACTTCGCCGACCGCACGGGCAATGAGAAGGCCCGCGTGCTCGCCGAGACGCTCGACGCCGCGACCGGCACCTTCCTTGAGGAAGACCGCTCGCCGGGCCGTGCGCTCGGCACGATCGACAACCGCGGAAGCCACTTCTACCTCGGTCTGTACTGGGCGCAGGAGCTGGCGAAGCAGACGAAGGACCCGGAGCTCGCCGCGGCCTTCGCGCCGATCGCCGACAAGCTCGCCGCGAACGAGGAGACCATCGTCTCCGAGCTCAACGCGGTGCAGGGCAAGCCGGCGGAGATCGGCGGCTACTACCGCCCGGATGAGAAGCTCGTCGAGGCGGTCATGCGCCCGTCCACGACGCTCAACGAGATCGTCGACGCCCTGCGCTGAGACGATAGAAAGGGGCGGATGCTGCGGCATCCGCCCCTTCTCGTCTGCGGGCCCCGGGGCGCGGCGCCAGGTCAGTTGTAGACGGCGACCTCGAGGCCCTCGGGAGACCAGTCGTAGACGTACTTGGCGAGGTCGATCGGCAGGTTGACGCAGCCGTGGCTCATCCGGTTGCCGAAGTTGTTGTGCCAGTAGGTGCCGTGGAAGCCGATGTTCGGAGCGAACCAGGTGATCCAGGGCACGTCCTCGGTGCAGTACGGTGCCCCTTCGAAGCACCCCATGTCCTGCATGGCGGTGTGCGCGAAGACCTTGAAGTTGCCGGTCGGCGTCGGCGTTCCCGGGAGCCCGGTCGAGACCGCCCAGGACTGCACGACCTCGTCGTTCTCGAACAGGTACGCCCGCTGCGTGCTGAGGTTGATCTCCGCGCGACGGAACAGGTTCGTCGTCTCGAAGGGCGTCTCCGTCACCGAGAGCATGAAGGCGCCATCGCCCGCGGCGAGCTGGGTCGCGAACTGGTCGGCGATCTGCGAGGTGTCGCCGAGGGCGCGCCCCGCGACACCCTCCTGCTCGGCGCGCAGCACGGTGCCGGCGGAGTCGACGATGTTGGTCGCGTTGACAGGGGCGCGATCCACGGCCGCGGGCAGCGTGTCGACGGTGGCCTGGATCGCCTTCGGGTCGGCCTCGATGCGAAGCTGGCCATCGTCGTCGACCACTGTCAGCCAGGAGGCGGCCACCTCGGGGGACACCGGGACGGTCCGCTCCTCGCCGACGTAGAAGCCGATGGTCGAGAGCATGGTGTTGAGCGTGGTCGCGGTCGCCGTGGCGTCGTCGTCGGACACGGCGGGCGCCGCTTCGGCTGGACCACCGGGGTACTCGAACGTCGAGCGGCCGTCGCCTACGGCCTCGATGAAGGCGGCGTTCAGGCTGGCAACGTCGATGCCCGTTCCCGGAACGGACGGTGTGACGACGTACGACCCGTTCGCGGCGTCGAAGACGACCCCGGCGTCGACCGGGTCGGTGAAGCTCCCTGGTACGGCGTCGCGGAGCGCGGCGGAGGCGGTCTCCTGGTCGAGGACGATGTCAGCGGGGACGGGGTCGCCCATCCAGGAGCCGAGGTTCCACATCGGGTGCGCGGAGAACGCGGTATCCGCGAGGGCGGTGGCATCAGCGGTCGCGCCCAGTTCAGCTCCGGTGAGCACGGCGTCGCCGCCCTCGCCCGTGAGGGTGACTTCCGTCTGGGCGAGGTGCGAGCTGATCGCATCGGCCGCCGCGCCGGGCGTCATCCAGCCGACCGGGATCCCGGCGACGGTGGTGCCGGGGGCGATGAGGATCATCGAGGCGGCACCGGCACCGAGCGCAACCACTCCGAGGCCGAGACCGATCCACAGGCCGAGACGGCGCTTCCTCGGCGCCGGCTCGGTGGGAGCCCAGGCGAGAGGCTGCTCGCCGGTCTGCGGCGGAACCGCGTCGGTCGGAGCATCGGACGGCGTCAAGACGCTCGTCGGCGTCGCATCGTCGGGCTGTGCCCCCGTTGCAGCGCCCGGCGTTGAAATCAGATCGGTCACGAACCACACCCCCCGCAGTCTCGACGTGTCCTGTCGTCCATGGTACGGGATGGCTGGTAACGGGGAGGCAACGGTCCTGATAGGGTGCCTCCCCGCTTTCCGGGGGCTCGGCTCAGTCGACGACGGCGAGTCCGTCGATCTCGACGAGCATCTCCTCCCGGGGGAGGCCGGTGAAGACGGTGGTGCGAGACGGGAGCACGCCCCCGGTCGTGTGCGCCTCCACGAACGCCCCGTAGGCCTCGTTCATGATCGGGAAGTCCTCGCGCTTGGTGAGGTACACGCGGAGCATCACGACGTCGTCGAAGGTGGCACCGGATGCCTCGACGATGGCCTTGACGTTCTCGAGGGTGCGGGTGGTCTGTGCCGCGACGTCGCCGGGGTACAGGTATTCGTTGGTCTGCGGGTCCACGGGGCCCTGGCCGGAGACCTGGACGATCGGGCCCTTGCGGACGCCCTGCGAGAACGTGTGCGCGGGGGCGGGGGCGGCGTCGGTGGAAACTCGTGTCTTCGCGGTCATGCCGCCAGCCTAGTAGCCTTGTTAGATGCCTCTACAAATTCCGGATCCCGTTCTCGGCACCTGGGCGAAGGGGTTCCCGGCGCGCGCGACGGGGTTGCGGCTGTCGCAGGTCGCCGCTGCCGACCTGCGCCTCTCCGACCTCCAGACCCCGGTGCTCACGGTGCACGCCGACGCGATCGCGCACAACGAGGACACGGTGTTCGGCTGGGCCGCGCGGGAGGGCGTCCGCCTCGCTCCGCACGGCAAGACCACGATGGCCCCGGCCCTGTGGCAGCGGCTGCTGGACGCCGGAGCCTGGGGCATCTCCGTCGCGACGCCGTGGCAGGCCCGCGTCGCCGTCGACGCCGGCGTCGACACGGTGCTCATCGCCAACGGGGTGACCGATGGCGCGGCCGCGCGTGAGCTGGGCGCGCTGCTCGTCGCCGATGCGGATCTGCGGATCCTGTGCGGGGCGGATTCCCTCGCCGGTGTGGCGATCCTCGCCGAGGCGCTCGCCGACGCCCCGCGCCCCCTCGACGTGCTCGTCGAGCTCGGCGGTGCACAGGGACGGACCGGCGCCAGGACGGTGGGGGAGGGCGAGCGCATCGCCGAGGCCATCGCGGCGGCTCCCGGCCTCCGCCTTGCCGGGGTGACCGGCTACGAGGGGCCCTTCGGCCCGGACCGATCCGCCGACTCCGTCGCGGCGGTCGACGGCTTCCTCGCCACGCTCATCGAGCTGCACCGCCGGCTGCGCTATCCGGACGGCCTCCGCCCCGTGCTCAGCGCCGGCGGGAGTGCCTTCCCCGACCGCGCCGCAGCGGTGCTCGGGACGGTGAGCGGAGAGGCCGAGGTCGTGCTGCGGTCGGGGGCGTTCCAGATCCACGATGACGGCTTCTACTCCCGCATGTCGCCGTTCGGCCCGCTCACCGACACCGCACCGCTGCGCTCGGCGATGCACGCCTGGTCGCGTGTGGTGTCGCACCCGGAGCCCGGGCTCGCCCTGCTGGACGCCGGGCGCCGCGACGTGCCGTTCGACATCGACCTCCCCGTGCCGCAGTCCGTCGCCGGCGCCGTCACGGCCCTGAACGACCAGCACGCTTTCCTGCGGCCCGCCGACGGGGAGACGGTCGACGTGGGCGACGTCGTCCGCCTGGGCCTCTCGCATCCGTGCACCGCCTTCGACAAGTGGCGCGTCGTCGCCGTGATCGACGACCCCGACGCCGCCGACCCGCGGGTGATCGGCGCGGTGGCGACATGCTTCTGAGCGCCGAGAAGGCCGCGGCCGGCCTGGTACGCGTCTATCGGCGCGCGACCGTCGTCGACGGCACCGGCGCCGAGCGGTTCGTCGCGGATGTCGCGGTGGAGGGGGCCAGGGTGGTGGCGGTCGTCCGCGAGGGCGACGCAGGGACGTTCGAGCTGCCGGACGGTGCGGTCGAGGTCGACGCGGCCGGCCTGGTGCTCGCGCCCGGGTTCATCGACATGCACGCGCACAGCGATCTCGCGGTGCTCCGGGGCGCCGCGCACGACGCGAAGATCCGTCAGGGCGTCACGACCGAGGTGCTCGGGCAGGACGGCCTGGGCTATGCGCCGCTGGACGATGCCACCGCCGCTGTCATCCCCGCGCAGATCGCGGGCTGGAACGGGCTGCCCGGGGCCGTGCCGTGGCGGTCGATGGACGATCTGCTGGGGGCGATCGACGGCGTGGCCGTGGCCAACGCGGCCGTCCTCGTGCCGCAGGGCAATCTCCGGATGATCGTCGTCGGCCACGACAACCGCCCGGCGACCACCAAGGAGATCACGGCCATGGTCGACCTCCTCGGCCAGGCTCTGGACGCCGGGGCCTTCGGAATGTCGAGTGGCCTGACCTACACGCCGGGGATGTACGCCGATGTCGCCGAGCTGGAGGTCCTCTGCCGCGTGGTCGCGGAACGCGGAGGCTACTGGGCGCCGCACACGCGCAGCTACGGCGGTGCTGCCCTGGACGCGTATCGCGAGGCGATCGAGATCGGCCGCCGCACCGGGTGCCCTGTCCACCTCACGCATGCGACCATGAACTTCGCGCCGAACCGGGGCCGCTCCGCGGAGCTGCTGGCGCTCGTGGACGAGGCGGTGGCCGATGGGGTCGACGTCACGTTGGACACGTATCCGTACCTGCCGGGCGCGACCACCCTCTCCGCCCTCCTGCCGAGCCGCCTGGCGGCGACCGGTGATCTGCTGGGCTCCTTGGCCGCCCTCGACGCGCGAGGGCGCGAGGCCGTCCGGGTGGAGCTCGAGGAGATCGGGTGCGACGGCTTCCACGGGGAGGTCGCCGACTGGTCGGTGATCCAGATCTCCGGGACCGCGAACCCCGCCCTGGCCGGACTCGTCGGCCGGACGGTCGCCGACATCGCCGCCGAGTCGGGGCGCCGGGCCGTCGATGTCGTGATCGACACGATCCTCGCCGACGCGGGAGCCACCGGCGTGCTCATGCACATCGGCGACGAAGACAACGTCCGAGCCATCATGCGGCACCCCCGGCACTCCGGCGGCAGCGACGGCATCCTCATCGGAGCGCGGCCGCACCCCCGCGGACGCGGCACCTTCCCCCGCTATCTCGGGCACTACGTCCGGGAACTCGGGGTGCTGAGCCTCGAGGAAGCCGTGCGCCACCTCTCCGGCAACCCGGCCGCGCGCCTGGGCCTCGACCGCGGCGACGCGCCGCGCGGCGTCCTCCGCGCCGGGGCTACCGCCGACCTGGTGCTGTTCGACCCCGAGACGATCGCGGCGGGGGCGACGTTCGAGGACCCGCACGGAACGCCGCGCGGGGTGCACGAGGTGCTCGTCGCCGGCGTGCCGGTCGTCACGGACGGTGAGCCGACGGGGGCTGTCGCCGGACGTGCGCTGCGCATGCCGCCGCCGGCGCCGCGCGCGACCGTGCCGCGCATCTCCGCGCGCATCGACCCGCTGGCGCCCGGGTTCCGGTGGACCCCGGAGACGCCCATCGACGCCGCTCCCGAGCTGGCCGCCGCCGTCGGACGTCTCGGCGGCGGGCGAGCGGACGGCTCCCTGCCCGCCATCCGTCTCGTGGTCGACGCGGAGCTGGGAACCGTAGCAGCCACGGCGGGGCGTCACCCTGACGAGGCTTTCCGGGTGACCGTGGCCGCCTCCGGGGTCGAGGTCGCCGGTGCGACCCCCGAGGGCGTCTTCCGCGGGGTGACGACACTCCGCCAGCTCCGCGATCCCGAGGGGGATCCCGCGCTTGCGGCGACGATTCCGGCGGGGCGCTGGGAGGGGGCACCCGCGTATGCCTGGCGCGGCGCGATGCTCGATGTGGCCAGGCACTTCCGTCCCGCGGAGGATGTGCGCCGCCTCATCGACCTGCTGGCGGACCATCAGCTCAACATCCTGCACCTGCACCTGACGGACGATCAGGGATGGCGCTTCGAGGTGCCCGGCTACCCGCGGCTCACCGAGGTCGGCGCACGGCGCGAGGCCACCCAGCGCGGACACGGTCCGGAGGCGACGGTGGAGCCCGGCGTGCACGAGGGCTTCTACACCACAGCCGAGTTGCGCGAGCTGGTGCGGTATGCGGCCGAGCGCTTCGTCACGCTCGTGCCCGAGGTCGAGCTGCCGGGGCACGTCCAGGCCGCGCTCGCCGCCTATCCGGAGCTCGGCAACGTCGATGTCGCGGAGCCGGCGACCGGACCGTGGGAGCGTTTCGGCGTGAACGCGCGCACCCTCGCGCCGACCGAGGAAGCGCTGGCGTTCGGCCGTGCCGCCATCGATGCGCTGTGCGAGGTGTTCCCGTCCGCGTGGATCGGGATCGGTGGCGACGAGGTCCCGGTCACGGAATGGGCGGAGAGCCCCGCGGCGGCGGCGCGGATGCGAGAGCTCGGGCTGGAGACGGCGCACGATGTGCAGCCCTGGTTCACAGCACACTTCGTCGAGCACGTCCGCCGCAGGGGGCGAACGGCCCTGGCCTGGGACGAGGTGCTGGAGGGCGAGGTTCCCGAAGGAGTGCGGATCCTCGCCTGGCGGGGCCCGGTCGCCATGCGGGAGGCGCTGCGACGGGGGATCCCGGTCGTGGGCTGTCCGGACCTCGAGGTCTACCTCGACTATCCGCAGTCCGAGTCGACGGAGGAGCCCATCCGGGTCGGCCCGCCGCTCACCATCGAACGGTCGTACTCGTTCCGCGTCGTCGACGGCGCGGTCGGCGGTCAGGCGAACGTCTGGACCGAGCACCTGCCGAGCAGGGACCGGGTCGACTTCGCGATGTTCCCCCGCCTCGCCGCGATCGCGGAACGGCTGTGGGACGGCGGAGAACCGGCGCCGTACGCCGACTTCGCGCGACGCCTGCCCACGCATCTGCGCCGTCTCGCGGCGGCGGGGGTGCGGTATCGTCCGCTGGACGGTCCGACGCCGGAGCAGCGGCGACCGGGCGTGCCTGGGAAGCCGATGTCGATCGAGACGCGGGAGGGGATCGTCGCCGGGCTCGTCGAACGCCTGCTCCGATCGGCGTCGGACGAGGCCCCGTCGGGCACGGCCTGATGTCACGTTTCGGTAACCCTGCCCGCGGAATCGCGCGGGACAGTTGCACAATCTCTGTTCGTAAGGTCTACTAACAAACATGTCCGTTTCGGATGACCAGCGCCCAGCGGCGACGACAGACTTCGTCGCCGCGAACGCGCACGCCTTCGGCCCCGCGCGTCACCTCCGTTCGCGCACCAAGGTGCTCCCCGAGCACGCGCGCGGACACAACCGCGCTCTCGTGCTGCAGACGCTCTACCACTCGGGGGCGATGAGTCGCGCGGATCTCTCTCGTGAGACGGGCCTCACCCGTGTGACGATCTCCGACCTCGTCGCGGAGTTCATCGCCGACGGCATCGTCGTCGAGATCGGCGTCCGCGAGGCCGTCGGCCCGGGCAAGCCGCCCATCCTCATCGACATCGACCGGGTCGGCCACCAGATCATCGGACTGGACCTCTCCGGGCCGACGGCATTCGAGGGTGCCGTCCTCAGCCTCGACGGCGACGTGCTGGAACGACGGCAGGTGCCGCGGCCCGAGAGGCCCGACGGCGATGCGGCGTACGAGGCGCTGCGCGCGCTCGCACAGAGCCTCGTCGAGATCGCCACGCAGCCCGTGCTCGGCGTGGGCATCGGCACCCCGGGTGTCGTGCGCCCGGACGGACTCGTGCTCAGCTCGCCCAACCTCGGCTGGACCGACTTCCCGCTCGAGGCGAAGCTCAGCCTCGAGCTCGACCTCCCCGTCCTCGCTCGGAACGACGCGAACGCGGCGGTGCTCGCCGAGTACACCTTCGGCGAGGCGGAAGCCGACTTCATGCTCATCAAGATCGGTCGCGGTGTCGGTGCCGGGCTGATCACCGGAAGCCAGCCACTCCTCGGCAGCCGATTCGCCGCGGGGGAGATCGGTCACGTCGTCGTCGGCACCGACGGCGGCCCTCGGTGCGCCTGCGGCAAGATCGGCTGCCTCGAGGCGTGGCTGAGCGTGAGCCGGATGCAGGAGGCGATCGACGCCGACCCGGCCGCGCGCGAGGAGATCCTCCGTGACTCCGGCACCCGCATGGCCATCGCCATCGCCCCCATCGTCGCCGCGCTCGACCTGTCCGAGGTCGTGCTCTCCGGGCCCACCGGACTGCTTGACGGCACCCTCATCGACGCGGCGGTCGAGACGCTGCACGCGCGCACGCTCGAGGGTGTCTTCGAAGACGTCATGGTGCGCTTGACCCGTCAGGACGACATCGTGCTCCGCGGTGCCGCCGTCATGGTGCTCTCCGGCCAACTGGGGGTGTCGTGATCACCGCGACGACGACCGGGATCGGCATCCGATGACCGTCGCTGCCCTCGCCGACCTCGTCGGTCGGCCCCTTCGCGTGGGCCTGGACGTCGGCGGTACGAAGATCGACGCGGTCGCCGTCGACCCGGCGGGGACGATCCTCGCCCGACTCCGCCGCCCCACCGGCTGGGGCGAGGACGCCGTCGTCGACAGCATCGTCTCGACCGTCGCGGCGCTCGCCGAGGAGAGCGGGCTCCCGTTGTCCGCCGTCGGTTCCGCCGGTATCGGCATCCCCGGTCTCGTGGACGCGGAGGCGGGGCGTGTTCTCCATGCCGTGAACCTCGGGGTGGAATCGCTCGACCTCGCGGCGCGCGCCGAGCAGGCGCTCGGGATTCCCTTCCGGGTGGAGAACGACGTGAAGGCCGCCGCGCTCGGCGCCGCCGTCCTGAGCGACGTCGCGGGCTCGATGGCCTATCTCAACCTCGGCACCGGGGTCGCCGCCGGCATCGTCGTGGACGGACGCATCTGGCGGGGCTCGCGGGGAACCGCCGGCGAGGTCGGGCACCTCTCGGTCGATCCCCGTGGGCGGCTCTGCGGGTGCGGACAGCGCGGCTGCGTGGAGACCTTCTGCGGTGGGGGCGCTCTGGCCAAGGCCTGGGGGCGCCCTGGCGCCCTCCCCGTCAAGGACATCGTCGACGCGGCCGAGGCGGGGGATCCGCACGCCCTGGCGCTGCAGGCGGACCTCTTCTTCGGTGCGGCAGCGGCCGTGCGCGTTCTCGTGCTGTCCGCCGACGTCGAGACCGTGGTCATCGGCGGTGGCCTCACCGCTCTGGGCGGACGGCTTGCGGAAGGGATCCGTGCGGCTCTGCACGCGGGGGCCGAGGCGTCACCGTTCCTGAGGTCCCTCCGGCTGGATGAGAGAATCGAACTGCTCCCCGCGGGTTCGCCCGCCGCCGCTTTCGGCGCCGCCCTGGTGGGCGCATCCCAATCTGAGAAGGAGATCGTTCCGCATGGCTGAGGTCGTCATCGTCGAGAATGCCGAGGCCGCCGGTGCCCTGGTCGCCACCGAGATCGTCGAACTCATCGACCGCCGCCCCGACGCGGTGCTCGGACTCGCAACCGGATCGACCCCGCTGCCGGTCTATCAGGCTCTCCGCAGCCGCCTCGCGGGACGCGACGTCTCGCAGGTGCGCGGCTTCGCACTGGACGAGTACGTCGGCATCGATCCCTCCCACCCGGAGAGCTACCGCTCGGTGATCACCCGCGAGGTGGTCGAGCCGCTCGGCCTCGACCCTGAGCGCATCCACGTCCCGAACGGCGCGGAGGCGACCATTCAGCACGCGGGGGTGGACTACGACGCGTCCATCGCCGCGGCGGGCGGGGTGGACCTGCAGATCCTCGGCATCGGCACGGACGGGCACATCGGCTTCAACGAGCCCGGGTCCTCTTTCGCCTCCCGCACGCGGGTGAAGACCCTCACCCAGCAGACCCGCGAGGACAACGCCCGCTTCTTCGACGCCATCGACGACGTTCCGATGCACTGCATCACGCAGGGCCTCGGCACCATCCTCGAGGCTCGACACCTCGTGCTGCTGGCGTTCGGCGCCGGCAAGGCCGAGGCCGTGGCCGGCGCGGTCGAGGGCCCGCTCACCGCGCTGCTGCCCGGGTCGGCCATCCAGCTGCACCCGCACGCGACCGTCGTCGTCGACGAGGCCGCCGCCTCGAAGCTGCGGCTCGCCGACTACTACCGCTACACGTTCGCGAACAAGCCCTCCTGGCAGGGCATCTGATCCGGGCGCGCTAGCGCGCTCCGGCGGGCCAGGCGAGCGGCAGCAGGTGCTCGACGCTCAGCGGGGCCAGCGGGAGCGCCAGGGCGTCCTCCGGAGTGATCCACCGCAGTTCGGCGAGCTCGGCCTGCACCCGGACCCCGTCGGGATCGATCGAGGCCGAGAAGGCGTCGGCCACGACGCGGTGCCCCGGCTCATTCGCCGCGGCCGACACGAACCGCCCCAGCGGCCGGAGGTCCGACTCGGCCAGGACAAGACCGAGCTCCTCGTGCAGCTCGCGGATGAGCGTCTCGGCCGCGGACTCGCCGGGCTCCGGTTTGCCGCCCGGCTGCATGAAGCGGGTCGTGCCGTGCTTGCGGACGACGAGGACGCGGTTCTCGTCATCGACGATCACGGCGGCGCTCACATGGATGTCAGGCATCGGGGGCGAAGACCTTTCCGGGATTGAGGAGACCGAGGGGATCGAACACGGCGGCGATGTCGCGCTGGAGGCGCCACTGGTCGTCGCCGAGTTCGTCGGCCAGCCAGCGCCGTTTCAGGACGCCGATGCCGTGCTCGCCGGTGAGTGTCCCGCCCAGCCGGATCGCGGCCCGGAACAGCTCGTCGGCCGCCGCCCACACCTCAGGGGGCGTTTCCGCCCCCTCGAAGATGAAGTTGGGATGCAGGTTGCCGTCGCCCGCATGCGCGACGGTCGGGATCACCATGTCGAACTCGCGCTCGATGCGGGCGATCTCGTCGAACATCGCCGGCATGGCGCTCCGCGGCACCGAGACGTCTTCGATGAGGGTGGTCCCCAACGACGCCATCGCGGCGTGCATGGACCGCCGGACCGCGAGGAGACGGTCTCCTTCGACGGGGTCGTGCGAGACCACGGGGACGCCTTCGTGAGCGCTCAGGATCGCGGCGATCGCCTGCGCCTCCGCGCGCGCGGCCGGGCCGTCGGTCTGGATCGTCAGCTGCGCGGCACCGGGCGTCGGTGCGGGAAGCGCGAGCAGGGTGTGAACGGCGGCGAGGCTCGCGGCGTCCATGAGCTCCATGATCGCGGGCTGGATCCCCGCGGCGGTCACAGCGGCGGAGCCTGCGGCGGCCGCCCGCACTCCGGGGAAGGTCGCCGTCACCGTGCAAGTCTCGCCCGGCACCAGCCGACGCAGTTTGAGGGTCGCGCCGACGACGACGCCGAGCGTCCCCTCGGAGCCCACGACGAGAGCGGTGAGGTCGAGTCCGGTCACGCCCTTCACGCTGCGGTGTCCCAGATGCAACAGGCGGCCGTCGGCGAGGACGAGATCGACGCCGAGCACCGCATCCCGCACGACGCCGTACTTCGCGCAGAGCAGCCCGCCGGCGCCGGTCGCGATGTTGCCGCCCACGGTCGAGATGTCGCGGCTGGCGGGGTCGGGAGCCCACCACAGGCCGTGCGTCGCCAGGTGCGCGTTGAGGTCGGCGTTGAGGATGCCCGGCTCGACGACGGCGAGGAGGTCGTCTGGTCGCACTTCGAGGATCGCATCCATCCGGCGGAGCGAGAGGACGATCTCGCCGTCGCCGGCGTTGGCGGCTCCCGCGAGTCCGGTTCCGGCACCGCGCACCACGACCGACGTGCGCGTGGCGGTCGCGATCCGCATGGTCTGCTGGACATCGTCCACGGTCTCGGCGTGCACGACCGCCAGCGGGAGCCCCGCGGCGGCATGGCCGGAGCGATCGGCCCGCGCAGCGTGCCTGGCCTGCTCGCTGACGTCGACGCGCGCGCCGAGGGCGTCGATGAGCAGCGAGACGACGCTCACGACCGCTCGCTCACGCCAGGGCGCGGCGCCCGCTGAGGACGCCCGCGACGACGGCGACGAGCGCGAACGCGGTGCCGATGAGCGCCTGACCCATCGACCACCAGGCGATGGTCACGCCCACGTAGATGAAGAGCTCCACGACGGCGCGGAGGAAGGGATGCACCCGGAGCACCGGGCGCGGGGAGAGGAAGAGTGCCCACAGCAGGAGGGTGACCACGGGGGCCCCCACGCCGATCACGATGTTCCACGGCAGATCCCAGCTGGCGAAGCCCCAGAGGGCCAGCGAGGCGATCGCCACGATGAGGACGACGACGCGCACGATGTCGAGGGCCGTGATGGCCGGACGGTCGACGCCGGCGACGGGAGCGGAATCCGGGGTCATGCGTCCAGTCTATTCGGCGACGGTGGCCGCCTCGGCCGGGGCCTCCGTCTGCACGGCGGCGGCGTCATCGGCGGGTGCGGGCGCGGCCGGTGCCGCCTCGGCGGCCGGGGCGGCGTCTGTCGGCGCCGTTGCGGCGGGCCCCGGCAGGACGGGGTCCGCGACCTCGACGGCGGGTGCCGCGTTCTCCTCGGAGGCCGCGTCGGGCGCCGGTGCCTCGACCGGAGCCGCCACCGGTTCGGCCTCGTCGATGACGACCGCCGGCTGCTCGACGGGCGCAGAAGCCGCCGTGCGCTCATCCGCGCCCGCGCCCTCGGGCTCCAACGCGTAGAGCGTGGTGTCGGCCGAGGGGCCCGCCTCTCCGGACGGGAGGAGGTATCGGAACGTCACCGGTACGCGCCGGGCGAGCCAGAACTGTTCCCACGAAGCGCGGAGCTCGAGGGTGCCGGTGCCGTCCTCGCCGAGGACGACGCGACCGGCGTCTTCGCCGCCGAGGAGGGCCTGCACGATCGTACCCGGGGCGCCGGCGATCGGCACGACGTAGTACCAGTGCAGATCCACGTCGAGCCAGACGTCGGCGGTGCTCCAGGTGGGCGGGTCCGTGGGGATCGCGGGGTCCACGGGGTCGACCGGGTCTACGGGGTCTACGGGGTCTACGGGGTCGACCGGGTCTACGGGGTCTACGGGGTCTACGGGGTCGACCGGGTCCACGGGGTCGACCGGGTCCACGGGGTCGACCGGGTCCACGGGGTCGACCGGGTCCGCCGGGTCGACCGGGTCCGCCGGGTCGACCGGGTCCACGGGGGCGACCGGCGGCTGCGTCGCCTCGGGAAGCGCCGCGGGGATCTCCGGGGTGGCGGGAGCAGCGTCGGGCCCGGTCTCGGTGGAGGGCGGTGGAGCCGCTTCCTCCTCGACCGGAGGGGCAGGTGTCTCATCGTCGGGCGGCGTCTCGATCACCAGGGGCTCATCGAGGTCGAGCGAGGAATCCGGGGCGATGTCGGTCGTGATCGACGACGGATCGGTGTCGGAGGCGCTGGGCAGCGAGGTGGCGGGATTCGCCCCTGCGAGCCCGGGGACGATGGCGGCCGCTGCGACGACGCCGGCGACCACGAGGGCAGCGGAACCGGCGCCGACGACGGCGCCCATGCCCGTGAAGACGCCGCCTGAGCTCGCTCCCGTGCCCGCACCGCCGGCAGAGCCGGCCGCGCTGCCGCCCGCCGCGCCGGCAGACGCCTGGCCGACGCCGCCGTCGCCGAGGAAAACGGCCCCGGGGACGGTGGAGGACATCGCCGCCACCGCGACGACAGGTGCACCGCCCTGTAGGGCGGCGAGGTAGCCGGAGGCGCCGGTCGCGCCGAGAACCAGGGGAAGCAGCACCAGCGCGAGGCGCTTGGACACGTCTTTCGCCTCGGCGGCGACGATCATGCAGCGGGCGCACTCGTTCAGATGCAGCTCCAGGCGACGGTGGTCGCGGGTGGCGAGGTTGCCGCGCGAGTAGGCGCCGAGGTGCTCGATCGTCCACTGGCATTCGGAGCCCGGGCTGGCGCTGCGGAGGTGCGCTTGGATCCAGGCCTCGCGCAGTCCCTCACGAGCGCGGAAGGCGAGCTGTGACACCGCACCCGCCTTCATCCCGAGGAGGGGAGCGACCTCCTGCGGTTTCATCTGCTCGATCTCGGTGTACCAGAGGACTTCCTGCCACCGGGAGGGGAGGCTGCGGAAGGCTTGGGCCGTGAGGCTGCGGTCGAGCGCCTCGTTCGTGGCGTGCTCGGTGCTGTCCGGGTCGGCGACCGTGTCGAGTTCGTCGATCGCCGTCTCGCGGCGCGCGCGTCCCCACGCGGCCGCGGTGTTGCGGATGCTGGTGAAGAGGTAGGCGCGGAACGACCCATTGGGGCCGCCGCCCTTGAGGATCGCCTGATAGATGCGGGTGTAGGACTCCTGCACCAGATCATCGGGATCGATCGACGACGTCACCGAACGCGCGACGGCCATTCCTGAGGGATAGTGCCGCCTCCAGAGTTCCCCGAACGCCCCCCTGTCGCCGGAGCGGACGCGAAGGATCAGGTCGGCATCGCCGATGGTCTCGTCTGGTGTGGTGTTCTCTCGGTGCACGGTCATCCATCTGGTCCCGGGGCACACGACCGTCCCCAGGAGGAGAGACGCGGGTAGGCGTCATTCATTACGCGGTCAGACGATTCTCTCGCGAAATCGACCGGGTGGCCAGCCCCAGGGAGGACTTTGAGCAGATGCTCGGGATGGCTCCGCGGTCGACGACAACCCTGCGGAGAAGCGGCGCGGAAGGTGCTCTGAACTTTTTTCCGAGAACCGCGTAATGAACCGCAGCACCCCACGTCTCATCCCGTAGAGACAGCCGAATGGGACTCCACCGGGGGGCGGAGTTCCGGCACTGGTGCGGGGGGTACTGCACCAGTGGGCGGGTCGGGATCCTCGGGGGAGGAGCTCCCGGCCCCGCCCGCTCGAACGGGAGGGACAGGGCCGCCGATCTGGGGAGAACGGCGGCCCTCCACTCCCACCTTGCGAGATGCGCGATGTCGATCTGGGGAGTCCGGCGTCACCGTCTCGTCCGATCGACCGGAGACCGCAGCGCTGCGCGTCGCGCGAAGCGCTGCACCCCTAGGCGGGCAGCGCCGGTCCTGTCCAGACCCGCGCGACGCGCAGCTCCGCGTCCAGCAGCACGGCATCGCCGAGCAGCCCAGGACGCAGCGCACCGAGGTGCGCATCGCGTCCGATCGCCCGCGCGGGCGTCTCGGTGAGCGCGCGCACGACCTCCGGCAGGGCGACGCCCGCCGCGACGGCCCGCTGCAGGGCGACGTCCTGGGTGAGCGTGGAGCCGGCGATCGAGCCCGTGTCGTCGGCGCGGGCCACGCCGTTCTCGACGGTGACCTTCACCGCACCGAGGTCGTAGTGTCCGTCGGCGCTTCCTGCGGCTGCCATGGCGTCGGTGATGAGCGCGACGCGGTGCGGCGCCGCATCGAACACGAGCTTGACGACATGCGGGTCGAGATGGACATCGTCGGCGATGGCCTCCAGGATCACCCGGTGGTCGGCGGCCGCGGCCAGCACCGGACCGGGAGCGCGGTGGTGGATGCCGGGCATGGCGTTGAACGCGTGGGTCAGCAGCGAGGCGCCGGCCTCGAAGGCCGCGACGGCCATCGCGGCGTCGGCATCGGTGTGTCCCACGGCGGCGGCGGCGCCGGCCGCGACGATCTGGCGGACGGCGTCGATTCCGCCAGGGAGCTCCGGCGCGATGGTGACCTGTCGCACGGTGCCCTCTCCGGCCTCCAGCAGCCGGGCGACGTCGGCCGCGACGGGGTGGCGGAGCAGCGAAGGCTCATGGGCGCCGTGGTGACCGGGGTCGAGGAACGGGCCCTCCAAGTGCGACCCGAGGACGTCCCCGTCCGTCCTGGTCAACGCCGCGATCGTGGCGACGCTGCGAGCGAGGTCGTCGATCGTCCCGGTGACGAGGGAGATGACGGCCCTGGTCGTGCCATGCTCCCGGTGCAGACGCCGCCCCGTCCGGATGGCGTCCACGCCGTCGTCGTAGGCGGCACCCGCTCCGCCGTGTCCGTGGATGTCCACGAAGCCCGGCGTGAGCAGCGCGCCGGTGCCTCCCACCTCCGCCCCGTCCACGACGTCGGTCGCGGGCTCCCAGTCCGTGCCCGTGCCGCGCGCGACGACGACGCCCTCCTCGATGCGCACCCACGCGTCCTCGACGATCTCCCCGCGGTCTACCAGGCGGACGGAGTGGATGACGAGGGAACCGGTCACGGAGGAGAGGGTCTTCAACGGGCGCTCCAGGGGATCTCGGGGGCGGGGTGGAAATCGACCCCCTCAGCCTTCCACAGCGGTGCCAGCGCACCGAGCCGGTCGCGGAAGGACTCCCACGTGCGTCCCGCACCCTCGCGCGGAGACCAGGCGATCTCGGCCTGTGCGGCGGCGCGCGGGAACACGAGCTGCTCCACCTCATCGAACGTGCGGGTGGTCTCCGACCACAGCGGGGCCTCGATGCCCAGGATCGCCCCGTCCGGCACGTCGAGCACGGCAGTCGGCTCCCACTCGTACGCGCGGCGGACGTCGATGATCGCCGCCCACGTGAGACCCAGCGGGAAGTCGGCCGTGTACTTCATGTCGAGATAGGTCGCATCCGCCGCCGACATGAGGAGGGCGCCGCCGCGCTCGACGAAGTGGGTGGCCTCCTCGGCGTGCGTACCCGTCGGCGTCGTCATGCCCCAGTACTGGCCGACCGTCCCGCGGGCGATGTCGGCTGCGGATCCCATCTCGTGCCACGCGACCGGGGTCTTGCCCTCCTCGACGACGATCGCCGTCGCGCGCTCCGCGAAGAGGTCGAAGTCGGCCTGGGGTGTGCCGAGGGACTCGTCGCCCCCGATGTGGATGTAGGGCCCGGGCGTCATCTCGGCGAGCTCGCGGACGACGTCGCGGACGAACCGGTACGTCTCCTCCTCGTGGATGCGGACGCTGGAGTGCCCGACGCCCCAGCCCAGGTAGGGCTCTCCCGCCACGGGGAGCGGCTGGCCGAGCTGCTCGGACTGGGCGACCAGCGCGTCGTTCAGGACCGGGGCCTCGACCAGCTCGGGGTAGGCCACGCCGATCGCGTGGGTGTGACCGGGGAGGTCGACCTCGGGGATCACGATCATGTGACGCGCGGCCGCGTACGCCACGATCTCGCGGTAGTCGTCCTTGGTGTAGTAGCCGCCAGGGGCGCCGTTCGCCGCGGTGGCGGCGGCCCGCTCAGTGAGCAGCGGCCAGGAGTCGATGTGCACGCGCCAGCCCTGATCATCGGTGAGGTGCAGGTGCAGGTGGTTGAACTTCAGGGCGCTGGTGCTGTCGATGAACCGCTTCACGTCGTCGACGCCGAAGAAGTGCCTGGCCACATCGAGCATCACGCCGCGGCGGGGGAAGCGCGGTGCGTCGGCGATGTCGGCGCGGAGCAGTCCCCAGCCGGCGTCGTCCTCCCGCAGCAGCTGCAGCAGTGTCTGGACGCCGTAGAAGAGCCCCGCCTCGTCGGCGCCGATGAGGACGGCGCGGTCGCCGATCTCCAGCGTGTAGCCCTCCGGGGCAGAGGAAGCCGGGTCGGCGAACAGCTCGATCTCGGCAGGGCCGGACTCCACCGCGGCGAGGCGGAGGCCGGTGCGACGCTCGACGGCGTCGATCAGCTGTCCGGCGGCGGGGGAGGAGCCGAGCACTCGCGTCGTCGCGGTGAGCGGCAGGCGTCCGCCCCGCGCCTTCGCGGACACCGGAGCGGGGACGAGGGGCACATCAAGAGGTAGGACCATGAACAAAACCTAGCCGCCCGAGCGCTGCAAGGGAACAACGGGATCGAAACGATTCTGCAGTCGCCCGGCCCAGGACGGGAAACGTCCGCGTGCGCGGCGCCACGCATCGGCTATGCTCGTAACCGTCGCGACTGGCGTCTGGGTGGACAACCACCGGGGAGCGACTGACCACGGAATTCGACCGCGCGCCTGGGCCGATAGGAACACCCTTTTCGAATCCGTCGTCAAAAGGAGCACGTCATGACCGACCGTTACTTCAACGCCCCGCTGGTCGAGGTCGACCCGGAGATCGCCGAGGTCCTGGATCGCGAGCTGAAGCGTCAGCAGACCTTCCTCGAGATGATCGCCTCGGAGAACTTCGTCCCCGTCTCGGTCCTGCAGTCGCAGGGCTCGGTGCTCACCAACAAGTACGCCGAGGGCTACCCCGGCCGCCGCTACTACGGCGGCTGCGAGGAGGTCGACGTTGCGGAGGAGCTCGCGATCTCCCGCGCCAAGAGCCTGTTCGGCGCCGAGTTCGCGAACGTCCAGCCGCACTCCGGTGCGTCGGCGAACGCCGCGGTCCTGCACGCGATCGCCCGCCCCGGCGACACGCTCCTCGGTCTCTCGCTCGACCAGGGCGGTCACCTCACGCACGGCATGAAGATCAACTTCTCCGGGCGCCTGTACGACATCGTCGCCTACGGGGTCGACGCCGAGACCTCGACGATCGACATGGACGAGGTCCGCCGCCTCGCCATCGAGCACAAGCCCAAGGTCATCATCGCCGGGTGGTCGGCGTACCCGCGGACGATGGACTTCGCCGCGTTCCGTGCCATCGCCGACGAGGTGGGCGCCCTCCTCTGGGTCGACATGGCGCACTTCGCCGGCCTCGTCGCCGCCGGTCTGCACCCCAACCCGGTGCCGCACGCGCACGTCGTTTCCTCCACCGTGCACAAGACCATCGGCGGCCCGCGCTCGGGCTTCATCCTCACCAACGACGCCGACCTCGCCAAGAAGATCAACACCGCGGTGTTCCCCGGGCAGCAGGGCGGTCCGCTCATGCACGTGATCGCGGCGAAGGCGACCGCCTTCAAGCTCGCCGGCACGCCGGAGTTCAAGGAGCGCCAGGAGCGCGTGCTGCGCGGTGCGAAGCTCATCGCCGAGCGCCTGTCGCAGCAGGACGTGAAGGACGCCGGCATCGCGGTGCGCTCCGGCGGCACGGACGTGCACCTCGTGCTCGTCGACCTCCGCGACGCCGAGATCGACGGCAAGCAGGCGGAGGACCTCCTGCACGACATCCACATCACCGTGAACCGTAACGCCGTGCCCAACGACCCCCGTCCGCCGATGGTGACCTCAGGCCTGCGCATCGGCACGCCTGCGCTCGCGACCCGTGGCTTCGGCGACGCCGAGTTCGCGGAGGTGGCCGACATCATCGCCCTCGCGCTGCTCCCGGGCGCCGACGTCGAGGCTCTCCGCGCCCGCGTGGACGCGCTCGCCGCGGCCTTCCCGCTCTACCCGGACCTGCAGCAGTGACCGCGGTCGTCCTCGACGGCAAGGCGGCGGCCGCTGAGATCCGCGCCGAGCTGACGGAGCGGGTCGCCGCGCTGAAGGAGAAGGGCGTCACCCCCGGCATCGCCACGGTGCTGGTGGGAGCCGACCCGGCCTCACAGCTCTACGTGGGCATGAAGCACCGGCAGTCCGAGGCGATCGGGATGAACTCGATCCAGCGCGAACTGCCGGCCGACGCCACCCAGGCCGACGTCGAGGCCCTGATCGACGAGCTCAACGCCGATCCCGCCTGCCACGGGTACATCGTGCAGCTGCCGCTGCCGAAGCACCTCGACACCGACGCGGTCCTGGAGCGGATCGACCCGGCCAAGGACGCGGACGGCCTCCACCCGACCAACCTCGGGAGGCTCGTGCTCAACGTCAACGCGCCCATCCACACGCCGCTGCCGTGCACCCCGCGCGGGGTCATCGAGCTGCTGCTGCGCAACGACTACGACCTCACGGGCAAGCACGTCGTGGTCGTCGGCCGCGGTGTCACGATCGGGCGCTCGATCGGGCTGCTGCTGACCCGTCGCGACCTCAACGCCACCGTCACGCTGACGCACACCGGCACCGTCGACATGCCGCGCTACCTGCGGGAGGCCGACGTGATCGTGGCGGCCGCGGGGGTCAAGCACCTCATCCGCGCTGAGGACGTCAAGCCCGGAGCCGCGGTGCTGGATGTCGGCGTGACCCGGGAGACGGACCCGGAGACCGGGAAGAACGTCGTCTTCGGCGACGTCGCTCCCGAGGTCGCCGAGGTCGCCGGTTACCTGTCGCCGAATCCGGGAGGGGTGGGCCCGATGACGGTCGCCCTGCTCATGACCAACGTCGTCGAGGCGGCCGAGCGGATGGTCTGACCGCCGCGCCGCGTCGCGGATTCACACGAACGCCGCAGGGATCCCGGTGATCCCTGCGGCGTTCGTGTGTTTCTGCGGATTCAGACCTGGCCGTGCAGCGAGCTCTCGACGCCGCTGATCCTGGCCTGCTCGTCGAAGCGGATCGTCGCGGTGCCCGACGCGTCCGTCACCGTGGCGCCGGAGAAGGACTCGTCCGTCCAGGTGAGGGTCCAGCCGGCGAGGCGGGCGAGGTCCCAGACGGCCGTGCGGGCGTCGGCGAGCGGCGTCTGCGCGAGGGTGCGGGGGAGCGCCACCACCGTGTCGGCGACCGTCAACGGGGCCAGCGGGGCGTCGAGCAGGAACACCGCGCGGGTGCCGCCCTCGACGGGGGCCGAGTAGTAGGGGGAGCGGCCGGTGAGCTCGACCGCGACGCCGCCGATCGTGTGCGCCGCGCGGGCGATCCAGTCCGCGTCGCCGGAGGCATCGGCCGGGAACGGGACCTCGGGGGCGGTGAGGTCGGCGATGCCGTGCTGCTCGCCGTACGCGCGGAGCTGCGCCGCGATGCCCTGGGGGTCGCCCTGCGGGTGTGCCCACGCCCACAGCAGCGAGCGCGGTCCGGGGGCGATGGTGGCGATGAGGTGCGCGCGGGTCACGAGCTGCCGGGCCGGGTCGGCGTTCGCGGTGAAGGTCAGCGTCCCCGCGGCGAGGTCGGCGTCCCACCGGTGCTCGCCGAGTGCGTCGGCGGCCGCGGAGAGGGCGTCCTGGCGGAGCGCGGTGAAGAGGGCGGCACGATCGGCGAGGGGCTGCAGCGGGGCGAAGGTCATGACCACAGTCTCGCCGGGATTGCTATGAATCCGCCACTCCGCTTCGCATCGCGCACAGGGCCCCAGATCGGCCGCGGATGGAGCCAAGTGCGCGATTCGAAGTCAGTAGCTGGCGCGGCCGGAGGCGTCGGAGCGGGGGAGGAAGCGGGCGGCGAGAGCTTCGGAGGCCCGGGCGAGGAGGGCGACGTCGGCGCCGACGGCCACGAAGTCGGCGCCCGCCGCGAGATACGCGTCGGCGGCGGACGGGTCGAAGGCGTTCACGCCCACCGGCTTCCCGGCGCCATGGACCGCGGCGAACACCGACTCCACGGCGGCGACCACGTCCGGATGCGTCTGCTGTCCGAGCCGGCCCATCGACGCGGACAGGTCGGAGGGGCCGACGAAGACCGCGTCCACGCCGTCGACCGCGGCGATGTCGGCGGCGGCCTCGACCCCCGCGGCCGTCTCGATCTGCACCGTCAGCGACACGTGCTGCGCGGACTCCTGCAGGTACCGGTCGACGCGGTTCCAGCGGGCGCTGCGGGCGAGCGCGCTGCCGACGCCGCGGACGCCCTCGGGGGGATAGCGGGTCGCGGCCACGGCGGCCCTGGCCTCGTCGGCGGACGACACCATCGGGACGATGAGGTTCTGCGCGCCGAGGTCGAGCACCTGCTTGATCGCGACCGCGTCGTTGAACGGCACCCGGACGAGCGGGGTGACCGGATAGGCCGCGACCGCCTGGAGCTGGGTCAGCACGGACTCGAGCGTGTTGGCGGAGTGCTCCATGTCGACGAGCAGCCAGTCCAGCCCGGAGCCCGCGGCGACCTCGGCGAGCAGCGGGCTGCCGGAGCACACCCACATCCCCACGAAGGGGTGGTCGGACGCGGCGAGCTGCTCGCGGAAGGACGGGACTAGACGAAGCGGCATGTGATGGTCCCCATCGGTCCGTAGTCGCACAGCACCTCGTCGCCGCGCGACACCCACATCGGGCGTGTGAACGATCCTGCCAGGATGATCTCGCCCGCCTCCAGACGCGCGCCGTGCTGGTGGAACTTGTTCGCCAGCCAGGCGACCCCGGTGGCGGGGTGGCCGAGCACGCCGGCGGCGACGCCGGTCTCCTCGATCTCCCCGTTGCGGGACAGCACGCCGGGAACCCACCGCAGGTCGATCTCGTCCGGGCGCCTGCGCACCGTCCCCAGGACCATCGCGCCGTAGGCGGCGTTGTCGCTGATGGTGTCGATGATCGTGCGGCCCTCGAGCTCGATGTGCGAGTTGAGCACCTCGAGGGCCGGCACGGCGTAGTCGATCGCGGCGAGGGCGTCCTCCAGCGTGCAGTCGGGGCCCTCCAGAGGCTCCTTGAGCACGAACGCGAGCTCGACCTCGATGCGCACGTTGGAGAAGTGCTCCGTGGGGATCTCCGCGCCGGACTCGTACACGGTGTCATCGAACATGACGCCGTAGTCGGGCTCGGTGATCCCCGTCGCCAGCTGCATGGCCTTCGAGGTCAGGCCGATCTTGCGCCCGACCAGCCGACGGCCCGCCGCGACCTGCGAGTCGCGCCAGACGCCCTGGATGGCGTACGAGTCCTCCACGGTCGCCTCGGGGTACCGCGCCGTGATGCGGGGGATCACCCCGTGCGTGCGGTCGGCCTCCGCGAGCTCCGCGGCGATCTGCGCGATCGTCTCCTCAGAAAGCATGGGCGCCTCCTAGAGCTGGTGGCCGAGCTTGTACTCGCCCTGCTTGTACTCGGGCATCGAGTTCTCGCCCTCGTCCGCGCGGGTGTAGGAGAAGCCGTCGGCACCGATCGTCACCGCCATCTCGCTGGAGTCCGTGCGGGCGATCACCGGCTGCGGGTTGCCGTCGAGGTCGAGCACGAGCGAGGCGTCGGTGTACCAGGAGGGGACCACCGGGGTGCCCCACCAGTCGCGGCGCTGGTTGTCGTGCACGTCCCAGGTGACGACCGGGTTGTCCGGGTCGCCCGTGTAGTAGTCCTGCGTGTAGATCTCGACGCGGTGGCCGTCGGGGTCGCGCAGGTAGAGGTAGAACGCGTTGGACACGCCGTGACGGCCGGGACCGCGCTCGATGGCGTCGGAGCGGCGCAGCGCCCCGAGCTTGTCGCAGATCGCGAGGATGTTGTGCTTCTCGTGCGTGGCGAAGGCGACGTGGTGCATGCGCGGACCGTCGCCGCCCGTCGCCGCGGTGTCGTGGACGGTGGGCTTGCGGCGCATCCACGCGGCGTACACGGTGCCCTCGTCGTCCTGGATGTCCTCCGTCACGCGGAAGCCGAGGTCCTGGTAGTGGCGCACTGCGCGCGGCACGTCGGGAGTGACCTGGTTGAAGTGGTCGAGGCGCACGAGCTCCCCGGGGGTGTGCAGATCGTACCGCCAGGACAGGCGTTCCACGTGCTCGGTGGCGTAGAAGAACTCGTACGGGAACCCGAGCGGGTCGACGACGCGCACGGAGTCGCCGATGCCCTTCACGAAGCCGTTCTCCTGACGACGCACGTCGCAGCCGAGCTCCGTGTAGAACTCCACAGCACGGTCGAGGTCCTCCGCCGCCCGCACCCGGTACGAGAACGCGGCGACCGCGGCGATCGGTCCCTGACGCAGCACGAGGTTGTGGTGGATGAACTCCTCCGTCGAGCGCAGGTAGATCGCCTCGTCGTCCTCCTCGGTCACGTACAGGCCCAGGATGTCGACGTAGAACTGCCGCGAGGCGGCCAGGTCGGTCACGACGAGCTCCATGTACGCGCATCGCAGGATGTCCGGCGGGGTGCTCTTCGGCGTCGCGACGGGGTTGTCGCTCTGAATCGGGGCCTCCTGGCTCACGTAGTAGCCGGAGGAGGTGAGGGTCTTGGCGGTCTTGTCGGTCATGTCAGCGTCCTTGCTCGTCAGGGGATCGGGTCAGCTCTCGGCGTCTTCCGCCGCCTCGGCCACGTCTTCGGCGAGGGCCTTCTTGCCGAACGTCGGGTTGTGCGGGGTCGAGGCGAGCGTGATGTGCACGCTCTGCTGGTCGGTGTAGAAGTCGATGGAGCGGTAGCCGCCCTCGTGGCCGAGGCCCGACGCCTTGACGCCGCCGAACGGTGTTCGGAGGTCGCGGACGTTGTTGCTGTTCAGCCAGACCATCCCGGCCTCGACGGACTGCGCGAACGTGTGGGCCCGCTTGAGGTCGTTGGTCCAGATGTAGGCCGCGAGGCCGTACTTCGTGTTGTTCGCGAGAGCCAGCGCCTCCTCATCCGAGTCGAACGGGGTGATCGCGACGACCGGGCCGAAGATCTCCTCCTGGAAGATGCGCGCATCGGGGGCGACGTCGGCGAACACCGTCGGGGCGACGAAGTTCCCCTCCTCGAACCCCTCCGGGCGACCGCCGCCGGCGACCAGGCGGCCCTCGGTCTTGCCGATCTCGACATAGGACATCACCTTGTCGTAGTGCTCGGGGTGCACGAGCGCGCCGACCTCGGTCTCGGGGTCGTGCGGGTAGCCGACCTTCACGCGCTTCGCCTGCGCGGCATAGCGCTCCACGAACTCGTCGTAGATCGAGCGTTCCACGATGATGCGGGAGCCGGCGGTGCAGCGCTCGCCGTTGAGGGAGAAGACGCCGAAGATGGTGGCGTCGACGGCGGCCTCCAGGTCGGCGTCCGCGAAGACGACGGCGGGCGACTTGCCGCCGAGCTCCATGGACAGCCCCTTGAGGTACGGGGCGGCGTTGCCGAAGATGATCTGCCCCGTGCGGCTCTCGCCGGTGAACGAGATGAGCGGCACGTCGGGGTGCTTCACCAGCGCATCGCCGGCATCCTCGCCGAGGCCGTTGACCAAGTTGAAGACGCCCTGCGGGAGCCCTGCCTCCTCGAAGATGCCCGCCCACAGCGAGGCGGAGAGAGGCGTGAACTCGGCGGGCTTCAGCACGACCGTGTTGCCGGTCGCGAGCGCGGGGCCGAGCTTCCAGGACTCCAGCATGAACGGCGTGTTCCACGGAGTGATGAGCCCCGCGACGCCGATCGGCTTGCGGTTGACGTAGTTCATCTGCTTGCCGGGCACCTTGAAGGCGTCGTCGGCCTGCGCGACGATCAGGTCGGCGAAGAATCGGAAGTTCTCGGCGGCGCGGCGGGCCTGACCGAGAGCCTGCGTGATCGGCAGGCCGGAGTCGTAGGACTCCAGTTCCGCGAGTCGGGCGTCGCGCGACTCCACGATGTCGGCGATCCGGTGCAGCACCCGCGAGCGCTCGCGGGGGAGCATGCGCGGCCACGGACCTTCGTCGAAGGCGCGCTTGGCGGCGGCCACCGCCCGCTCGATGTCGGCCTTCTTCCCCGCAGCGGCCGTGGTGTAGGTCTGGTTCGTCACCGGGTCGAGCACGTCGAACGTGTCGCCGTCGATCGAGTCGACGAAAGCGCCGTCGATGTAGTGCTGGATGTGGTCGGGCAGGTCGGCGGGGATGCGGGAGTCGGTCATGATGCTTCTCCTTCGGCGGGGACGGAACGGGTGTGCAGGGCGTCGAGGAACGCGTCCCTCGTGCGCCACCGGTGGTTGCGGGCGGCGAGCTCGATCTCCAGCGGCTCGGCGCCGTCGCGGATCAGCTCGAGGATCTGGGCGTGCTCGTCGACCGAGTGGTGGGCGCGGCCGGGCACGTAGGCGAAGGTGGAGTCGCGGATGCCGGAGAGCCGGGCCCAGCCGCGGTGCACGAGGTCGAGCAGGTGCGGGTTGGGGCACGGCTCGAACAGCACGGAATGGAACTGCCGGTTGAGCTCGGTGAACGTGTGCGGGTCGAAGTGGTCGAGCAGGCGGCTCATGCGCTCGTTAACCTCCGCGGCCTGCGCGAGCGCGTCCGCGTCGAGCAGGGGAGCGGACAGAGCCGTGGCCGCACCCTCGACGAGTCCGAGCGTCTGCATGGTGTGGGCGTACTCGCCCTCGTCCACAAGGGTCACGCGGGCGCCGACATTGCGCTCGAAGGTCACGAGCCCCTCGGCCTCCAGGCGGCGGATCGCCTCGCGCACCGGGACGACGCTCATCCCCAGCTCCTCGGCGATCGGACCGAGGACCAGGCGGTAGCCGGGCCCGTAGGTGTGCGCCGAGATGCGCGCGCGGATCCAGGCGTACGCCTGCTCCGACTTGCTGGCGTTCTCGACCGTGCTCACTTCCGCTCCGCTCCGGTGCCGGTCGCCTGCTCGTAGCGGGCGCGCCACTCGGCGTTCATCGGGAAGAGGCCGTCGACCGGATGCCCCGCGGCGACCTGCTCGGCGATCCAGGCGTCCTCGATCTCCTGGGCGACAGCGTCGGCGGCGACCTCGGCGGCGAGAGCCGGCGGGATCACGATCACGCCGTCGCTGTCGCCGACGATGATGTCGCCGGGCTGCACGGTGGCGCCGCCGCACGAAATCGTCACATCGACGTCCCACGGCACGTGCTTGCGGCCGAGCACGGACGGATGCGCGCCCCGGGAGAAGACCGGCAGTCCGATCTCGGCGACGGCCTGGAAGTCGCGGACACCGCCGTCGGTCACCACGCCTGCGGCGCCGCGGGTCTGTGCGCGCAGGGCGAGGATGTCGCCGAGCGTGCCCGTGGTCGCGTCGCCGCGGGCCTCGATGACGATGATCTCGCCCTCGGCCACGGCGTCGAACGCGCGCTTCTGGGCGTTGTACCCGCCGCCGTGGCTCCGGAAGAGGTCCTCGCGGAACGGCACGAAGCGGAGAGTCTTCGCGGTGCCGACGATCTTCGTGTCAGGGAGGTTCGCGGAGACGCCGTCGATGAAGCAGGAGTGGTGCCCGCGCTTGCGCAGCTGTGCCGAGAGCCCGGCGGTGGGAGCCTCCAGAAGCTGGGCGCGGAGCTCGGCCGTGAGCATGGGTGCGGTGTCCTCCTCGGGCAGGCCCGCGGCCTCGCGAGAGCCCCAGGCCTCGGTGCGCTGGAGGTCGTCGACGGCGGGAAGCGAGCCCAGGTCGCCGTCGAAGGGGACATCGCCCTGCGTCACCGTCGTGACCAGGCGGCCGGAGGTGGGAGCGCCGGGGGCGTCCGGGGCGTCGACCTCGATCTCGACCACGTCGCCGGGGACGATGACCGACGAACCGGCGGGAGTGCCGGTGAGGATCACGTCGCCGGTCTCCAGCGTGAAGTGCTGGGAGAGGTCGGCGACGAGCTGGGAGAGCGGGAAGATGAGCCCGGCGGTGGTGTCGTCCTGGCGGAGCTCACCGTTCACCCAGGCGCGCACGCGGAGGGCAGCGGGGTCGACCGTCCGGGCGTCGATCAGCTCCGGGCCGAGCGGGGTGTACCCGTCGCCACCCTTGGACCGGACGTTGGAGCCCTTGTCGTTTGCGCGCAGATCGTAGAGACCGAGGTCGTTCGAGGCCGTCACCCACTGCACGTGATCCCAGGCCTCGGCGAGGGAGACCCGGCGGGCCGGGGCGCCGATGATCAGCGCGATCTCGCCCTCGAACGCGAGCAGTTCGGTGCCGGCGGGACGCTCGACGGTGCCACCGGAGACGCCGACCGAGCTGGCCGGCTTGAAGAAGTAGGAGGGGTGGGCGGGGCGTCGACCGCGCTGGTCGGCCCGCGAAGCGTAGCTCAGGTGGATCGCGATGATCTTCCCCGGGCGGGCGATGGTGTCCGTCACGGCTGCGCCTCCTCGCGCTCGTCAGGACGCGTTGTGCGTCGTATCCGAAATCATATATCATCGTCTCACCCCTCGGCAAGCAGATCGGATTCACGTCCGTGCGCGCCGTGACAACGCGGTCACAAGCACAAAGGAGACACCCCATGAGCGGGCAGTCACAGGATGGGTTCACGCCCACCGGAACCATCGCGACGCCGGCCGACCGGCGCCGTGTCGTCTTCGCCACCGTCGTCGGGACCACCGTCGAGTGGTACGACTTCTTCATCTACGCCACGGCGGTCGGGCTGGTCTTCACCCAGCTCTTCTTCGCGCCGCTCGGCGCCAACAGCGCTCTCGTGGGCTTCGCCACGGTCGGGGTGAGCTTCCTCTTCCGGCCGCTCGGGGCGTTCCTCGCCGGCCACTACGGCGACAAGCTCGGTCGCAAGGCGGTGCTGATGTGGACGCTCATCCTCATGGGCGCCGCGACCGCCCTGATCGGTCTGCTCCCCACCTACGAGACCATCGGCGTGATGGCGCCGATCCTCCTCGTGCTCCTGCGCATCGTGCAGGGCATCTCGGCCGGCGGTGAGTGGGGCGGCGCGGTGCTGATGGCCGTCGAGCACGCCCCGCGCAAGAAGCGCGGCATCTTCGGCGCCTCCCCGCAGATCGGCGTGCCGCTCGGCCTGCTGCTCGCCTCCGGCGTCATGGCGCTGATGACCGCCATCGCTCCCGGGGACCAGTTCCTCGCCTGGGGCTGGCGCGTGCCGTTCCTGCTGAGCGTCGTGCTGATCCTCGTCGGCTACTACGTCCGCCGTCGCGTGGAGGAGAGCCCCGTGTTCGCGGAGCTCGCCGAACGCAAGGAGAAGGCGAAGATGCCGATCGTGCAGCTCTTCCGCAAGCACCTGCTGCTCGTCATCATCGCCGCCCTCGTCTTCGCCGGGAACAACGCCGTCGGCTACATGACCACCGGCGGCTACATCCAGGGCTACGCCACGAACCCGGACGGACCGATCGGCCTCGAGCGCGGGCCGGTGCTGTGGGCCGTCACCGGCTCGGCTGTCAGCTGGCTGCTCACGACGCTGCTCGCCGGGTGGGTGTCGGACCGCATCGGCCGTCGCACCACCTACCTCGTCGGCTGGGTGCTCCAGCTCGTCGGCGTGTTCACGCTGTTCCCGCTCGTCAACACCGGTGAGGTGGGACTGCTGTTCGCGGGCCTCGCGATCCTCACGATCGGCCTGGGCTTCACCTACGGGCCGCAGGCGGCGCTGTACACCGAGCTGTTCCCGGCAAGCATCCGCTTCTCGGGTGTCTCCATCTCGTACGCGATCGGCGCGATCGCCGGTGGGGCCTTCGCGCCGCTTATCGCCGCCGCGATCGTGGACAAGACCGGGTCCACCGATGCCGTCACCTGGTACCTCGCCGGCATGACGCTCCTCGGTCTCGTCGCGACGCTCCTGCTGCGTGACCGCTCGGGCATCCCGCTGGGACCGGACCACGAGGAGGAGCAGTCGGTCAGCCCGATCCGCGGCCTCGCGAAGGCCTGAGCTCGTACCGATTCGAGAGCGCACGTCCCGTCCTGGGGCGTGCGCTCTCGTGCGTTCCGCCTCAGCCGTCGAGGGCTTCGCGGATGAGGGCGGCGGAGCGCTGGAGGCGCGCCGCGATCTCTCCGTCGTCGAGGTCGGTCGCGACGTGCACGACCGCGATCGCGGCGGGGCGCTGACCGCGCAGGCGCAGCGGGACCGCGACCGACTGGACCGTGGGGATGACCTCGTCGTGACTCGTGGCGTAGCCCCGCGCGGTGGCGGTGCCGATCTCGGCGCGCAGCGCGGGGGAGATGTCGGCGGGCACCTCCGCCGGGTCGAGCTGTGCGAGGATCGCCTTCCCGGGGGCGCCGACCGTGACGGAGTGCCGAGCGCCGGGGCGCTGGGCGACGCTGGCGACGGCGTGCCGCGGTTCGACGCTGGCGAGCGTGATGCACTCGGCGCCGTCGAGGACGGCGAGGAAACAGGTCATGCCGAGTTCGTTCGCGATGGCGGTCAGCTCCGGCAGGGCCTCCGCCTGGAGATCGTGGGCGACGCCGGCGGCGAGAGCAGCCATGCGAGCGCCGAGGGTCACCGCACCGCTCGCATCGCGGGTGATGAGACCGTGGTCCTCGAGCGTGCGCAGGAGACGGTAGGCGATGGACCGATGCACATCGAGGCGCCCCGCGATGTCGTCGATGGTCAGCGCAGTGCGGGCGTCGGCGAGCACCTCGAGGATGCGGATGCCGCGGCTCAGTGTCTGCGAGGCGGGGGCGGCGGGGCGCTCGGGCATGGCTCTCCTTGCGATGCGCGAGGCACCGGTCTAGGCTGTGTTCAATAGTAGAACACCGTGTTCGAATATAGAACACGGTGTTCCTGGACGCAACACCCGACGAAGACGTCCGGAAGGAATCGACGACGATGCAGTTCCACCACCACGGCTATGTGTCCGGAGACCCGCGCGTGCAGGACGCCGCCGGCACCGGGATCGACCGCCCCGCTGCCCTGCCCGACGAGGTCGACGTCCTCATCGTCGGCTCCGGGCCCGCGGGCATGCTGCTCGCGGCGCAGATGTCGCAGTACCCCGACATCACCACGCGCATCATCGAGAAGCGCGAGGGCCGCCTCGTCCTCGGACAGGCCGACGGCATCCAGCCCCGCAGCGTGGAGACCTTCCAGGCCTTCGGCTTCGCCGAGCGCATCATCGCCGAGGCCTACAACATCGGATGGATGAACTTCTGGGGTCCCGACCCCGAGCACCCCGATCAGATCGTGCGGACCACTCGCACCGCCGACTACGCCTACGACATCTGCGAATTCCCGCACCTCATCGTCAACCAGGCCCGCGTGCTGGACTACTTCGCCGAAGCGGCAGCGGACGGCCCCGGACGGATCGTGCCGGATTACGGCGTCGAGTTCCTCGGGCTCACCGTGCACGAGGTGGGCGAATACCCGGTCGAGGTGCGCGTCCGCCATGTCGGGGAAGCGGAGGAGCGCGTCGTCCGGGCGAAGTACGTGGTGGGCTGCGACGGAGCTCGAAGCGGCGTGCGGCAGGCGATCGGACGCACGCACGTCGGCGCGAGCGCCGCGCACGCCTGGGGCGTCATGGACGTGCTCGTCAACACCGACTTCCCGGATTGGCGCACGAAGTGCGCGATCAACTCGAAGGCCGGCAACATCCTGCACATCCCCCGGGAGGGCGGCTACCTCAGCCGCATGTACATCGATCTCGGTGAGGTCGCCGCGGACGACGATCACCGCGTGCGTCAGACGCCGATCGAGGAGATCATCCGGCGCGCCAACGCGATCCTCCACCCCTACACGCTCGATGTGAAGCAGGTCGCCTGGCACAGCGTCTACGAGGTCGGCCACCGTGTGACGGACGGCTTCGACGACGTCGATCCCGGCGTCGACCGCAGCCCGCGCGTCTTCCTCACCGGCGACGCCTGCCACACGCACAGCGCCAAGGCCGGCCAGGGGATGAACGTGTCGATGCAGGACGGCTTCAACCTCGGCTGGAAGCTCGGCTCCGTGTTGAGCGGCCGTGCGCCCGAGGCGCTGCTCGCCACGTACGGCGCCGAGCGTCGTCCCGTCGCGCAGCAGCTCATCGACTTCGACCGCGAGTGGTCCAGCCTCATGGCGCGCAAGCCGGAGGAGATCTCGGACCCGAACGAGCTGGCGACGTACTACCTCGCGACGGCCGAGTTCCCGTCCGGATTCATGACCCAGTACACGTCGTCCATGATCACCGGCGCCGACGCGCATCAGGCGCTCGCGGTCGGGTACCCGCTCGGCAAGCGCTTCAAGTCGGCGGAGGTCGTCCGGGTCGGGGACGGCAACGTCGTCCACCTCGGACACCACGCGAAGGCCGACGGCCGGTGGCGGGTCTACGCGTTCGGCGACCGGAGCGGGGAGGCACTCGCCGCATGGGCGAAGGAGGCGGCGCCCGTGTTCGCCCGCTTCACCCCGACGGGCGCCGACGCGGACGCCGTGTTCGACGTGAAGGCCGTGTACCAGCAGCCGTTCGAGGAGGTCGAGGTCACGACGACTCCCGAGCTCTTCCAGCCGAAGACCGGACCGCTCGGACTCACCGATTGGGAGAAGGTGTACGCCGCCGGGCCGAGCAAGTGGTGCGGAACGGACATCTTCGAGGCGCGGGAACTGTCCCGCGACGGCGTCGTGATCGTCGTGCGTCCGGACCAGTACGTCGCCGCGATCCTCCCGCTGGACGGCGTGGACGAGCTGGCGGGCTTCCTGGACGGGGCGCTGCTTCCCGCGCGCTGACCGCCGGAATCACTCCGGCTCTGGCGGGTGTCCGAGGCCGCGCGTACTGTGAGGCCCGACGGGCGAGGGCGCCCGACAGGAGGAGTGCGTGATGGATTGGAAGATCGAACTCATCTTCGTGCCGGTCAGTGATGTCGACCGGGCGAAGGACTTCTACGTGAAGATCGGTTTCAACGCCGACCACGACCATGTGCCCTACGAGGGGCTGCGTTTCGTGCAGATGACGCCGCCGGGATCGGCCTGCTCGATCGCCTTCGGCACCGGGCTGACCACCGGTCTGGCGCCGGGGGAGCAGAACACCATCCAGGTGGTGGTCCCCGACGCCGACGAGGCTCTCGCGCACCTGCGGGGTCTCGGCGTGGAAGCCGAGGGCGTGGACGAGCAGGACTGGGGGCGTTTCGTGCGCTTCGACGACCCCGACGGCAACACCTGGACCCTGCAGGAGCTCCCGGACTACAGCGCCCAGGGGTGACGACGTCCTCGGACCGGTGCGGGGTCCGGGGTTCCGGATGCACGACTCTGTCACGGGTGCACGACCGAGGACGGGCATCGGTCGTGCGGACGGAACCAGGCCGTGCCGTCGGGGGCCGGGGTCGAGAACGCCGGGGCCGGGGTCAGGGGAGGCGCGTGGCTCCGCCCGAGACGACGAGGCCGCCGGCGGACGGTATCGCGACGCGGAGTTCGCTCGGGCGACCGACGTGGGCGCCCTGATGGATGCGGACGGTGTCGCCCGGATAGCCCTGGGCGCGGAGATAGGCGCCGACCGAAGCGGCCGCGGACCCTGTCGCCGGATCCTCCGTGATGCGCCCCACGGGGAAGAGGTTGCGGGCCTGGATCTCGGCCGGATCCTCGGCGTGCAGGACCGTCACCGTGCCCGGCCAGCCTTGTGCGCGCATGAGGGCGGCGACCTCGGCGGGGGAGAAACGAAACTGGTGGAAGAGCTCCCGGTCGGCGACGAAGACGATCGGATGCCAGTTCCCCGCGAACGCCTCGCGCACCGGGAAGCGCGGGTCCAGGTCGGCCGGCTCCATGCCCAGCAGCGCGAGGAGCTGATCGCGCACGGCGGGGTCGAGGTCGCGCACGTCCGGCTCCACGCTCGTGAACGACACCGTGACCCGGCCGTCCGCGTCCGCGAACGACTCCATCGACACGTCTCCGGCCGCGGTCTCGAACACGACCGCTCCCGGCCCCTGGCGCTCGGCGAGGGCCACCGCGGTCGCGACCGTCGCATGACCGCAGAAGGGCACCTCCGCGGCCGGCGACCAGTACCGCACCCGGAAGCGGGAGCCGTCCGCCGCGGCGTCCTGCACGAACGCGGTCTCCGAGTAGCCGACCTCGGTCGCGATCCGCTGCATGTCCGCCTCGTCGAGCCCGTCCGCGGAGAGCACGACCCCGGCGGGATTGCCGCCGTCCGGCGTCGCGGCGAAGGCGCTGTAGCGCAGGACCTCGGGAGCATCCGTCATTCCGGGAGCCTATCGGCCCGCACGGGTCAGGAGTTCACGCGGATGATCTCCTGCTGGTACGGCGCGATCACGTCGCCGGAGATCCGGAGGTCGAGGACGAGGAAGCGCCGCGTCGCCGGATCTTCCTGAGCCCAGGTGGCCAGACGATCGAGGTCGTCGAGGGTCCGCACGACGACGCCCTCGGCGCCGACCGCGGCCCCGAACGCGGCGAAGTCGACCTCGGGGATGCGCATCGGCCCCTCGGCCAGGCCCTTCAGTCCGTAGAGGTTGACCTCGGCGCCGTAGGCCGCGTCGTTCCAGACCACGGCCATGCCACGTCCGCCCGCGGCTCGCACAGCCGATTCGAGGTCGGCGATCGCCATGAGCCCGCCGCCGTCGCCGGAGGTGAGCACGATGGTCGCGTCCCGACGGGCGAGGGCCGCGCCCACCACGCTGGGCCAGCCCTGTCCGATCGACTGGAACGCGGTGCCGATCATCATCATCCGGTCGGGCGCGGCGACCGGCCAGTACATGTTCGCCCAGCCGATGAAGTGCCCGCCGTCCGACACCACGACGCGGTCTTCGGGGAGGAGCTCGGCGATCCGGCGCGCGGCGGAACGCGGGTCGAGGCGGCCGTCCGGCGCGAGTTCGTCTCCCGGCTCGTACGCGCGGGCCGCGGCGACATCGACCGTCTCCCGCCACGGGCGGGCGGGCACAACTGCGGAGTCCGCGCCCGACACGCCGCCGGAGGCGGGGGTGACCCCGGCGAGTCCGGCGGCATCTCCGAGGTCGTGCCCGGAGGTGTCGTGCTGGGGGGAGGAAGGGGAGGAGAGGCGGGCGACGAGGGCCTCGGCGGCGAGGCGGGCGTCGGCGCGCACGAAGCCGCCGACATGAGCGTGGGTCGCGGCCGGGGCGGTATCGATCTGGAAGACCCGGGTGCCCGGGGCGAAGAGGTCGCCGAAGCGCATCGTGAACTGGTTCAGGCTCGCGCCGAAGACGACAGCGACATCAGCCGTCCGCACGAGCTCCATCGCCCGCTCGGCGCCGAAGCCACCGGTGACGCCGAGGTCGTACCGCGCGTCCGGGAAGATGCCGCGGCCGAGGGCGGAGGAGGCCGTGAGGGCCCCGGTCTGCGCGGCGAGGGTGCCGAGAGCCTCGCCCGCGCCGGCCAGCCAGGCTCCGCGCCCGGCGAGGAGGAACGGACGCTCGGCGTCCCGCAGGGCGGCGGCGATCTCGTCGAGCATGCCCTCGGCGAAGTCCCCGCGCGGGGCGAGCGGCGCGGGGAGCCGGGGAGCCGGGGCCGCCGGCACCGCGCCTGCCTCGAGGGCGGCCACGTCGTAGGGGATCGCGAGCACCACGGGCACGCGATAGGTGAGGGCGTGCTCGACGGCGATGACGGTGGTCGCGGCAGCGTCCGTGCGGCCGACGGTATAGGTGCGGGCGCCCACCGCGGAGGCCAGGGCGATCTGGTCCACGTCCCAGGGCCGCGGCCCCGAGGTGGGCTCGTCCCCGACGACGAGGACGAGCGGCACATGCGCCTGCACCGCCTCGGCCAGCGCCGTGATCGTGTTCGTGAAGCCCGCGCCGTAGGTGGACGTGCCCGCAGCGATGCGGCCGGAGGCGCGGAAGTGCGCGTCGGCCGCGACGACCGCGCCCTGCTCGTGTCGGACGGCGGTGAAGGTCGCGTCGGTCTGCGTTTCGAGCGCGTCGAGGAAGTAGGCGTTGCCGTTGCCCATGACGCCGAAGACGGCATCGACGTGCTGGGCGAGGGTGAGAGCGACGTGCGCGGAGACGGAGGGCATGGAGAAGCCTTTCGAGACAGGGACGGAGAAGGGGGATCCGTATGTGTCTCGCCCTCGCGGCGATGCGAGGTGCTTCGTGCCTCTTTTTCAGGCACCGGCGGGGCCGGACCTGCTCAGTCTAGCGGCGGCTCCGGCAGAGCGGATGCGCGAGAATGGACCGATGACGGATGCATCGATCGAGCGCGAGACGCTCACCTGGGATGGCTTCGGCGCGGCAACGCGCGATCTGGCGCGGAACATCATCGCGGCGGGCTTCGAGCCGGAGGTCGTGGTCGCCATCGCCCGCGGCGGCCTGCTCCCGGCCGGGGCCATCGCGTACGGGCTCGGCGTGAAGAACTGCGGCGCGATCAATGTCGAGTTCTACACCGGCATCGGCACGGTGCTGGACGCCCCGGAGGTGCTGCCGCCAGAGCTCGACATGGCCTACCTCGACGGTCGCCGCGTGCTGCTCGTGGACGATGTCGCCGACTCCGGTCGCACGCTGGCGCTCGCGGTGCAGCTCTTGCAGGAGAAGGGCGCCGACGTCCGCTCGGTCACGATCTACACGAAGCCCTCGACGATCATCCAGCCGGACTTCGCGTGGAAGGACACCGACCTCTGGATCGACTTCCCCTGGTCGTTCCGTGGCACCGTACGCCAGGAGGACGAGGGGCTGCCTCCCACGGCCTGATCAGGCGTCGTCCGCCGCGCCGCGCCGGAGGGCCAGGAGCATCTGGATCGTGTCGGCCTCTGCGGCGGTCTTGTCCGGACGATAGCCCTTGACCCGGGCGAACCGGAGGGCGAGGCCCCCGGGGTAGCGCGGCGAGCGCTGCACCCCGTCGATCGCGATCTCGACCACGAGCTCCGGCCGGAGGAACACCGTCGACGCCGAGCGATGGGTCTCGTGCGCCGGGAACTCGTCGGTCTGCCACCGCAGCAGCGCGTCGGTGAGGCCCTTGAACGTCTTGCCCACCATCACGAAACCGCCAGGGTCGCCGAAGTCGCCCTCCGGGTCCCGGGCGCCGAGGTGCAGGTTCGACAGCCATCCGCGCCGGCGCCCCGACCCCCACTCGGCTCCGAGCACGACGAGGTCGAACGTGAGGACGGGTTTCACCTTCACCCATGATCTGCCGCGGCGGCCGGCGGCGTACGGCGCATCCACGGCCTTCACGAGGACGCCTTCGTGGCCCGCCGCCAGGGCTTCTCGGGACAGGCGCTCGGCCTCCTCCGCGCTGTCGGTGACGATGCCGGGCATGCGCCACTCACCGGCGACCTCGGCCAGGACCTCCTGACGTACCGACAGTGGCTCGTCCAGCAAGTCGCGGCCGTCCACGTGCAGGACGTCGAAGAACCAGGGCCGGAGGGCGAGTTCGCGCGCCGCATCCGCACCGAACCGCGACATCGTCTCCTGGAAGGGGCGGGGACCGCCGTCCTCGTCGAGCGCCAGGGTCTCGCCGTCGAGGATGACCTCCTGCGCGGGAAGGCCGCGGACGACGTCGACGATCTCGGGCAGCCGGTGGGTGACGTCCGCGAGGCTCCGGGTGTAGATGCCGACATCGTCGCCGCGGCGGTGCACCTGGATCCGCGCGCCGTCGAGCTTGTACTCGACCGAGGCGCGACCGGTGATCTCCAGGGCGGCCGTGGGCGTCGGCGCGGTGGCCGCGAGCATGGGGAGCACGGGGCGTCCCACTCGGAGCCCGACCTCGTCGAGCGCTCCTTCGGGACCGGCGAGCGCGAGCAGCGCCGTCTCGCCGAGGTCGCCGGAGAGCATGGCGGCTCGTCGCACGGTCCCGGCCGGCGCGTCGGCGGCCCGGGCGATCGCGTCGAGCAGCACGCCGCCCAGTGCTCCGGTGCGGAGCTCCCCGAGCATGGCTCTCGTCAGGAAGTCCCATTCGGGGGCCGTCGCGCGGGCGGCGAGGTCGTGCAGGAGGCCGCTGCGGACACCGGCCGATCCGGAGCCGGAGGTGTGCGCGAGGGTGTCGAAGGCGTGGTCGACCTCCGCGATGGTCAGCGTCGGAGTCGCGTTGTGATCGATCGCGAGAGCCGTCAGCCCCCGCCAGCCCACGCCGAGGCGACCCTGGCGCGGCGTGGCGAGGAGCAGGCCGACGAGAGGCGCGATGTCGTCGGCGTCCGCCCGGCGGAGCAGCGCCGCGATCGCCTCGATCTTGGCCAGGCGGGACGAGGTCGCGGCGACCTGATCGGTGGTGGTGACGAGCTCCGAGAGCAGCATGCGGGCATCATCCCACCGGCGTCGGACACCGCACGAGACGGTTGACAGCAGCCCTTGCCGTCGTCGATCAGCGCCCGCGGAACTCCGGCTTCCGCTTCTCCTGGAACGCGGCGAAGCCCTCGCGGTAGTCGTCGGTGTCGCACAGGGCGGCCTGCGCGGCGTTCTCGACGTCGATGGATTCCCAGAGGGTCAGCCGCTCGTCGCGGATACGGGCGACGAGTTCCTTGCTCGCGCGGAAGGCGGCGGTGGCGCCGTGGGCGGCCTTCGCGGCAGCAGCCCTCCCGGCGGCGAGCACCTCGTCGTCCGGGAAGACCTGGGAGAAGAGGCCGGAGCGCACCGCCTCGGTGCCGCTCATGAGCCGGCCCGTGTAGATGAGGTCGAGCGTCTTGTGCGGGCCGAGCCGGTCGAGGAACAGCGCGTGCCCGCCGGAGTCGAGGGTCGCGCCGAGCGCCGCGAACGGGGAGCCGATCTTCGCCGACTCCGCGACGTAGACCACATCCGTCGCGATGAGCAGCCCGAGCCCCACGCCGAGGCAGGCCCCGTGGGCGACGGCGAAGGTGGGCGCCGGGAAGCGGGACATCCGCTGGAGCAGCGGTGTCACCCGCCCGCCGAGGTAGCCGAGCACGTCGTCGTCGCGCGGATCGACGGCGGAGATGTCCCGACCGGCGCAGAACGCCCGTCCTTCGCCGCGGAGCAGCAGTGCGCGCACTCCGGCGGCCTCGGCTTCCCGGTACGCGGCGTCGAGCTCCGCGAGGGCGGCCTCGTCCAGGGCATTGAGCTTCGCGGGAGCGTCGAGCACCACGGTGGCGACGTCGTCGGCGATGGCGAGATCGATCACCAGGACTCCTCAGACGTCGTAGTCCACGACCACGCGGTCGCTGGTGGGATGGGACTGGCAGGTGAGCACGTAGCCGCGCTCCAGCTCGTCGGGCTCCAGGGCGTAGTTCTCGGTCATCGTGACGCTGCCCTCGAGTACGCGCGCGCGGCAGGTGCCGCAGACGCCGCCCGCGCACGCGAACGGGGCGTCCGGGCGCACCCGCAGTGCGGCATTGAGCACCGACTCGCGCGCCGCGACGGGGCTCTCCACCGTGGACGAGACGCCGTCGAGGTTCACCTCGATCCGCACCGTCTTCTCGCCCGAGCGCACTGTGACGGGCCGAGCGGCCCGCACCGGCTCGTCGCCGGTCGTGAACAGCTCGAAGCGCACGTGTTCGCGGGGCACGCCCACGTCGGCCAGCACCTCCCGGCAGAGGTCGACGAGCGCGAGCGGTCCGCACAGGAACCACTCGTCCACGTCGGCCGGGTCGATGAGCGCGTCGAGGATCGTCCGCAGCTTGGGCTCGTCGATGCGGCCGGAGAGCACCGGCGCGGTGCGCTGTTCGCGGGACAGCACGTGGTGCAGCGTGAGCCTCGTCGGATAGCGGTCCTTGAGGTCGGCGAGGTCCTCCAGGAACATCACGTCCAGTGTCGAGCGGTTCGTGTAGAGCAGCGTGAACCGCGAGGTCCGTGACCGGGAGAGCACGGTGTGGGCAAGAGCCATCAGCGGCGTGATCCCGGAGCCGGCCGCGATGCCGACGACGTGCTTCTCCTCCAGATCGTCGAGACCGGAGGTGAACGTGCCCTGGGGGCTCATGACGTCGATGCGGAAACCCGGGTGCAGGCCGGTCTGGGCCCACGTGGAGAACACCCCGCCCTCGTCGCGCTTGACCGCGACGCTCAGGCGGGTCGGCCTGCCGTCGGTACGATGCTCGGGCGCCCGGCACAGCGAATAGGAGCGCCGGACCTCCACGCCGTCCAGCGTCGTCCGCAGCGCCACATACTGCCCGGGGAGGTGGTCGTAGTCATCGGCGAGTTCGGCGGGCACCGTGAAGGTCACCTCGACGGAGTCGTCGGTGAGCGGACGGACGTCCTCGACTTCGAGCGTGTGGAACCGGGCGCGGTTCCGTGCGCGGGCGGGAGAGGCGGGAACGGCCGCCGACGTCGTCGCCGGAGCCGGGGAGAACAGCGACATCAGTGCACCTTGAAGTGGTCGAAGGGTTCCAGACAGGCCCGGCACTCGTACAGCGCCTTGCACGAGGTCGATCCGAAGCGGGAGACCTCACGGGTGTCGAGCGAGCCGCAGCGAGGGCAGCGCACGCTGAGGGCGAGTCGGATCGGACCGGCGGGCACGGCCGCGCGACCGCTGGGCGGGGCGATCCCGTACTCCCGGAGCTTCTGCTTCCCAGCGTCGCTCATCCAGTCCGTCGTCCATGCGGGGGAGAGCACGAGCCGCACCTCGACGTCCGCGAAGCCGGCGGCCGTGAGCGCGAGCACCACGTCGTCGCGGATCGTGTCCATGGCCGGGCACCCGCTGTAGGTGGGCGTGATGTCGACGACCACGCGCTCGCCGCGGAGCTCGACCGCCCGCAGCACGCCGAGGTCCTCGATCGTGAGGACCGGCACCTCCGGGTCCGGCACGGACGCGGCGATCCGCCAGGCCTGAGCCTCCACATCGGCGGTTGTCCGGGTCACCATGACGCCCCCGGGTGTCGCCGCGCCAGCACCTGCATCTCGGCGAGGAGATGACCGAAGGGGGTCGCGTGGGCGCCGTTCCTGCCGCCCGCCGACGACGCCGACACCTCCGGCACCGTGAGCTCGGCCTCCGCGAACACGGTGGCGATGACCGCGTCGAACGGAGCGCGGAGGATCGACGGTCGCACGGCCGCATCGCCGAGCCGGTCGATCAACGGCTCGTCGCGGAAGAGCTCGTCGACGTAGGGCCACACATCCGCGAGGGCGCGGATCATGCGGCGTCGGGACTCCTCCGTCCCGCCCGCCAGCCGCAGCACCCACTGCACGGCGTGGTCGCGGTGGTAGTCGACCTCCTTCAGGGCCTTCTCCGCGATGGCGGCGAAAGTGGGCTCGGAGCTCGCGCGGAGGGCCGTGTACAGCTCCACGAGGTAGACCGAGGCGACGAGCTGGCGCGCGATGGTCTGCGCGAAGTCGCCGTTCGGCTGCTCCATGATCCAGGCGCTGCGGAACTCGGGCTCGTCGCGGAAGTAGGCGAGGTCGTCCTCGGACCGGCCGTCCCACGTCCCCGCGAAGTGCAGGAAGGAGCGGGCGTGGCCGAGCAGGTCGAGCGCGATGTTCCCGAGCGCGACGTCCTCCTCCAGCTCGGGGGCCCGGGAGATCCAGGCGCCGAGCCGCTGCGACAGGATGAGCGCGTCGTCGCCGAGCCACAGGGCGTATTCGGCGATGTCGGCGCTCGCCGCGATCGTGCCGGCGCCCGCGAGCTCCTCGCTGAGCCGCAGCTCGTCCACGGAGACGTCGCCGTGCGCATCCCCGTGCACGTCGTCGACTCCCTGAGCGGAGCGGGGTCCCTGAGCGTGTCGAAGGGTCACAGGTGCGGCACCCCCTCGGACGCGGTGTAGTACACCGCGTGCCGGTAGTTCTTGCCGGCGGGGCTCTCGAAGTACGCGCCCTTGGCGTCGGGGTCGCTCGTGGTGATCGCCTCGGCGGGGACCGCCCAGATCGACACGCCCTCGCCCCGGCGGGTGTAGAGGTCGCGCGCGTTGCGGATGGCCATGTCGGCGTCGGGGGCGTGCAGCGAGCCGACGTGCACGTGGCTCAGCCCGCGGTTCGCCCGCACGAAGATCTCCCACAGGGGCCACGGTTCGTGTTCGACGGCTCCGGGGGTCGCCATCATGCCACCGCCCCTTCGGGGACCAGGCGGGATCGCTGCTTGCGCGCGTACTCCGCGGCGGCCTCCCGCACCCACGCACCCTCGTCGTGCGCCGTGCGGCGGCGCTCCAGGCGCTCGGCGTTGCACGGCCCGTTGCCGCGCAACACCTGGAAGAATTCGTCCCAGTCGATCTCGCCCATCTCGTAGCGACCGGTCTCCTCGTCGAACCGCAGGTCGGGATCGGGGAGGGTGACGCCGAGGACCTCGGCCTGCGGCACGAGCATGCTCACGAACCGCTGACGCAGCTCGTCGTTGGAGAAGCGCTTGATCTTCCATGCCATCGACTGGGCGGAGTTGGGGGACTGGTCGTCGGGCGGCCCGAACATCGCCAGGCTCGGCCAGTACCAGCGGTCCACCGCCTCCTGCGCCATCTGCCGCTGCTCGTCGGTGCCGCGCATGAGCGAGAGCAGGATCTCGAACCCTTGGCGCTGGTGGAACGACTCCTCCTTGCAGATGCGCACCATCGCGCGCCCGTAGGGGCCGTAGGAGGCGCGGCACAGCGGCACCTGGTTGCAGATCGCGGCGCCGTCGACGAGCCAGCCGATCGCGCCCATGTCGGCCCAGGTCGGGGTGGGGTAGTTGAAGATCGACGAGTACTTCGCCTTGCCGGAGATGAGCTGGTCCATCATCTCGTCGCGGGTGATGCCGAGGGTCTGCGCGGCGGAGTAGAGGTAGAGGCCGTGCCCGGCCTCGTCCTGCACCTTCGCCATGAGGATCGCCTTGCGCTTGAGGCTCGGGGCGCGGGTGATCCAGTTGCCCTCGGGCTGCATGCCGATGATCTCGGAGTGCGCGTGCTGGGAGATCTGCCGGATGAGCGTCTTGCGATAGGCCTCGGGCATCCAGTCGCGCGGCTCGATGCGCTGCTCGTTCGCGATCAGCTCGTCGAACAGGCGTTCCTCGTCGGAGGTCTCGCCGTCCACGAGGGACAGGTCTGCGGGACTGGTCATCGTCGACTCCTCGGGCTCCGGTCCTTCTTTACTGACCGAACGTTAGGTAATTCTGACACACGCGACGGCCCGATTCAACAGGGCCTGTCAGCGGGAGCGCGAGATCAGTGCCAGCAGCGCGCGGCCGTACGCCTCCGCCGGATCCGGGTGCTCGAACCGCAGGCGAGCACCGGCGAGCTCGATCTCGACGCGGAACGTGTCGGGGAGGCGGGTGAGGGCGCGGAACGTCCCGCGGAGGAGGTCGCGCAGCTGGTCCTCGCGCGGCAGCCACACCGCATCGGCGAGGGTCACGGCGTCGAGCGCCCACTCCGTCGTGCCGTTGAAGGCGAGGTCCGTGCCGGCCGGCGTCTGCCTCGCCTCGATGGTCATCGCGCTCACCGTGAAGACGTCGGCCTCCGCCTCCAGCTCCACCTCGTCGGGCAGATCGAGCTGGAACCGGTCACCCTCCGCGGGCTTCCAGGTCAGACCGGCATCGCGGAGCGCGACGGCGAGTTCGCGGGTGATCATTCCTCCACGCTACGGCCTCTCCACAGGTCATCCACCGAGAGCGGGCGGCTCGCAGGGTCCTGTCGGAGGCCTGCGGCAGAGTGGAAGGCATGACCTCCCCGACTGCCGTGCCCCTCCGCGAGGCTTCCCGCGCCGCCCTCGGCGAACTCGTCGGCCGCCCCGACGTCGACTTCCACGACGGGCAGTTCGAGGCGATCGAGGCGCTGGTGCAGGGGCGTCGCCGCGCGCTCGTGGTGCAGCGCACCGGGTGGGGGAAGTCGGCGGTGTACTTCGTCGCGACCCTGCTCCGCCGCCGAGAGGGCGCGGGCCCGACCGTTCTCGTGTCGCCGCTCCTCGCTCTCATGCGCGACCAGATCGCGGCGGCCGGGCGTGCAGGCGTGCGTGCGGTCGCGATCAACTCGACGAACGCCCACGAGTGGGCGGAGGTGCAGGAGCGCCTCGCCCGCGACGAGGTCGATGTGCTGCTCGTCTCGCCGGAGCGGCTGAACAACCCGGCCTTCCGCGAGGAGCAGCTGCCGACGCTGGTCGCGCGCCTCGGCATGCTCGTCGTCGACGAGGCGCACTGCATCAGCGACTGGGGGCACGACTTCCGTCCGGACTACCGCCGGCTCCGGGACCTCATCGCGCAGATGCCGGCCGAGGTGCCCGTGCTGGCGACGACCGCGACGGCGAACAGTCGCGTGGTGGCGGACGTCGCCGAGCAGCTCGGCGCGCTGCCGGGTGGCGCGAGCGGGGCGGAGGCGGTGCCCGTGCTCACGATCCGGGGGCCGCTCGCCCGCACCTCGCTGCGGCTCGGCGTGCTCCGCCTCAAGGATTCGGCGAGCCGCCTGGCCTGGCTGCTCAGTCACCTCGACGACCTCCCCGGCAGCGGGATCATCTACACGCTGACCGTGGCGGCGGCGGTCGACACCGCGCGGTTCCTGCGCGACCACGGCCATGACGTGCGCGCCTACACGGGGCAGACCGACCCCGAGGAGCGTGCGGAGTCGGAGGGCATGCTCAAACGCAACGAGGTGAAGGCGCTCGTCGCGACCAGCGCTCTCGGCATGGGGTTCGACAAGCCGGACCTTGGATTCGTCGTGCATCTCGGTGCCCCGTCGTCGCCCGTCGCCTACTACCAGCAGGTCGGACGAGCGGGGCGTGCCAGCGAGAGCGCGGACGTGCTCCTGCTCCCCGGCGTCGAGGACCGAGAGATCTGGCACTACTTCGCGACCGCGTCGATGCCCGATCGGGAGCGTGCGGAACGGGTCATCGCGGCGCTCGGCGACAGCCCGATCTCCACCCCGGCGCTGGAAGCCGTCGTCGACATCCGTCGAACGCCCCTCGAGCTGCTGCTGAAGGTGCTCGACGTGGACGGTGCCGTGCGCCGTGTGCAGGGCGGCTGGGTCGCGACGGGACAGCCGTGGACGTACGACGCCGAGCGCTACGAGCGCATCGTCGCGGAGCGGGTCGCGGAGCAGGAGCACATGCTCGAGTACGAGCGCACGGACGGCTGTCGCATGGCCTTCCTGCAGCGGACTCTCGACGACGACACCGCGGCCCCCTGCGGCCGGTGCGACAACTGCGCGGGCGTGTGGTTCCCGGCGGAGATCGCGCAGGCGGCGACTGCACAGGCGACGGAATCCCTGGACCGGGTCGGTGTGCCGGTCGAGCCTCGCCGCGCGTGGCCGACCGGCGCCGATCGTCTGGACGTGCCGGTGCGCGGACGCATCCCCGCGGGAGAGCAGGTAGACGAGGGGCGTGCCCTCGCCCGGCTCACCGACCTCGGCTGGGGCGGCACGCTGCGCGAGATCTTCGGCGCAGGTGCCCCGGACGCGCCGATCAGCCCGGCGTTGCTGCAGGCCTGCGTGCGCGTGCTCGCCGGGTGGGACTGGGCGGAGCGGCCGGTGGCTGTGGTCGCGATGCCGTCGCGGTCGCATCCGCAGCTCGTCGACTCCCTCGCCCGCGGGCTCTCCGAGATCGGGCGGCTGCCGTACCTCGGCGCGCTGGAGTGGCGCGGCGGAGGGCCTTCGGGGCAGGCGGGCGGGAACAGCGTGTTCCGGCTCGCGGGGGTGTGGGACCGGTTCGACGTGGGGCACCTGGAGGTGCCCGCCGGTCCGGTGCTGCTCGTCGATGACCTCATCGACAGTCGCTGGACCATGACGGTCGCGGCGCGCGCGGTGCGGCAGGCCGGAGCCACGGCCGTGCTGCCGTTCGCGCTCGGCCTGCGCGGCTGAGCACCGGTCCCCGAACCGACGCCGTCAGTCCTCGGCGGGGGCCACGGGTGGCGGCCAGGTCGTCGCGCCGAGTTCGCGGGAGATGTTCCGTGCCGTGTCCCGCAGCGCGTGCATGGTCGCGTCGGATGCGGGGGCCTCCGACGTCGGCAGCACGACGGCGACGGCGGCGACGATCGTGTTCGAGGCGTCGGCGATCGGGGCGGCGAGGGAGGATTCGCCGAGCACGGCCTCGTCCGTCTCGGCCGCCGTCCCGCGCTCCGCGATCCCCGGCAGCTCGAGGGTCAGTCGGGCGACGTCAGTGATGGTGTCGCCGGTGAGGCTGCTCAGGGGCTCCGCGAACACGCTCTGCTGGAAGCCCTGGTCGTAGGCGAGGAGCACCTTCCCCATCGCGGAGGCATGTGCGGGGACGGCCATCCCCGTCTCCAGCATCTGCGGGCTGTCGTCGGGGCGAAGGTTGTGGTGGATCACGAGGACATCCGTGAGGTGCGGCGCGCCGAGACGCACGGACAGCTCCGTCCGCCGCGCCAGCTCCTGGGTCCAGCGCATCGCCCGCGCCCGCACGTCCAGGGTGTCGAGGTACACGTTGCTCAGGCGCAGCAGGGTGGGGCCGAGCATGTAGCGCTGTCCGCCGCGCTCCTTCGCGACGAGGCCGTGCGCGCGCAGCGACTTCACCAGACCGTGCACGGTCGACGGCGGAAGGCTCAGGGCCGCGGACAGGTCCGTGATGCCGAGGTGGCGGGCGCCTTGGAGCAGGTCGAGGATCTTCGCCGCTCGGTCGATCGCCTGGATCATGCCCGTGCTCCTTCCGGTCGTCGTCGAGCCGGGTTTCCGGTCGCCGGATCGATCTTGACAACCCGGCAGGCTCCGAGCATATTCGACATTGACGAATCCTTTTCGGATTTTTGCTCGAGACTCACGCCGCATCAAAGGAGATCGCAGGATGAAGAAGCTCATCAACGCCCCGGAGGACGTCCTCGTCGAGTCCCTGAAGGGCGTCGCCGCCGCGCACCCCGAACTCTCCGTCGACCTGGAGAACCACGTCATCACCCGGGCGACACCGAAGGAACAGGGCAAGGTGGCTGTCGTCTCGGGCGGCGGATCCGGCCATGAGCCCCTGCACGGCGGCTACGTCGGCATGGGCATGCTCGACGCGGCCGTCGCCGGCGAGGTCTTCACCTCGCCCACCCCCGACCGCGGGCAGGTGGCGACCCAGGCGGTCGACCGCGGCGCCGGCGTGCTGCACATCGTCAAGAACTACACGGGCGACGTGCTCAACTTCGAGATGGCCGCCGAACTCGCGGCGATGGAGGGGATCGAGGTCGGCACGGTCGTCGTGGACGACGACGTGGCCGTGCAGGACTCGCTCTACACCGCCGGCCGTCGCGGCGTCGGCCTCACCGTCCTGCTGGAGAAGCTCGTAGGAGCCGCGGCGGAGGAGGGCCGCGACCTCGCGGCGGTCGTCGACCTCGCGAAGCGCATCAACGGGCAGGGGCGCTCCATGGGCATGGCCCTCACCAGCTGCACGGTGCCCGCCGCCGGGAAGCCCACGTTCGACCTCCCCGACGATCAGATGGAGATCGGCATCGGCATCCACGGCGAGCCGGGACGGCATCGTGAGCCGCTCGCGCCGGCGTCGGAGATCGCCCGGCAGCTCGTCGAGCCCATCCTCGGCGACCTCGACGCCACCGGACCCGCGATCGTGATGCTCAACGGCATGGGAGCCACGCCCCTGATCGAGCTCTACCTCATGTACGGCGAGGTCGCCGCGATCCTGGAGAAGTCCGGCGTGCAGATCGCGCGGAACCTGGTGGGCAACTACATCACCTCCCTCGACATGGCCGGGTGCTCCGTCACGGTGCTGAAGGCCGACGACGAGCTGCTGCGGCTGTGGGACGCCCCGGTGAACACCCCCGGCCTGCGGTGGGGCGCGTGATGGCGACCGTCGGCACCGACGTCCTCGTCGACTGGATCTCCCGGTACCGGGAAGCCGTCACGGCGCAGCGGGACTGGCTCACGGAACTGGACTCCGCCATCGGGGACGCCGATCACGGTGCGAACATGGCGCGCGGCTTCACGGCGGTCGGGGAGAAGCTCGCGGCGACGACGCCCGCGACGATCGACGAGCTGCTCAAGACCGTCGGCATGACGCTGGTGAGCTCGGTGGGCGGTGCGAGTGGCCCCCTCTACGGCACGTTCTTCCTGCGCATGGGGATGTCCGCCGGTGCGGTGACGACACTGGACGGACCGGCGCTCGCCGCCGCACTGCGGGCGGGGCTCGAGGGCATCGTCGCACGGGGCAAGCCCGAGGCGGGCGACAAGACGATGTTCGACGCGATGGCCCCCGCGGTGGACGCCTTCGACACGGCCCTCGCCGGAGGTGCGGATACGGCGGCCGCTGCCAGGGCGGCGGCGGATGCCGCGGTCGCCGGCCGCGACGCCACGGTGCCGCTCGTCGCCCGGAAGGGCAGGGCGAGCTACCTCGGTGAGCGCAGCGCCGGTCACCTCGACCCCGGTGCCGCCTCGACCGCGCTCCTGTTCGAGGCGCTCGCGGCGGCCCTCGCGGACGCCGGATGATCGGGATCGTCGCCGTCTCCCACAGTGCCCGGCTCGGGGAGGCGGCACTCGAACTCGCCCTGCAGATGGTGCCGGGCGGCGGCGTGCAGGTCCGTGTGGCGGCCGGTGCGGGTGTGGACGCGGAGGGCGCGCCGATCCTCGGGACGGACGCCGTCGCGGTGTCGGCGGCGATCGACGAGCTCGCCCCTGACGTCGACGGCGTGCTCGTGCTCATGGACCTCGGTTCGGCCGTGCTGAGCGCCGAGCTCGCGCTCGAATTGCGCAGCAGCGACGTGCCGGTGCGGCTCGCGCCCGCGCCGTTCGTCGAGGGGCTCCTCGCCGCGGTCGTGGCCGCGGCGGCCGGGGGCGACCTCGATGCGGTCGCCGGCGAAGCCGCGTCGGCCCTCGCCGCGAAGACCGGTCAGCTCGGCCCGACGGACGATGCGACGGCAGAAGACATCGAGACGTCGCCCGCGGAGCCCGCTCCTGACGGGTCGGAGCCGGCCGGGGAGACGGTGTCCCGTCGTGTGCGGGTGCGCAACCCTCTCGGCATCCACGCCCGGCCCGCCGCCCTGATCGCGGAATCGGCGGCGGGCGCGGACGTGCGCCTGCGGCGGCTGCCGGACGGCCCGGAAGCCGCGGCCGGGAGCCTGACCCGGCTGCTCGCACTCGGCGCACGTCAGGGGACCGAGATCGAGCTCACGGGTCGGGGAGCCGACGCGGAGGCGGCGATCGACCGCCTGGTGTCGCTCTTCCAGGGCGGGTTTGGCGAGGGCGTCGAGACGGACGAGGGCGCCGCAGGCAGCCCCGGAACCGCACCCGCACCCGCGCCCGCGCGCGCCACCGCCGGCGACGACCAGGCGGGAGCCCGGGCCGACCACGAGTCGGCGCCGGCACCGGAGATCGTCTCCGGATCCGTGCTGCAGGGCCGCGGCGTCAGCCCCGGACGTGTGGCCGCGAGGGCGGTGTCCCTCGCACCGGCACTCCCCGAACCGGATGCCGAGACCGTCGTCCCGCCGGAGGGTCGGGAGGCCGAGGTCTCCACGATCGAGTGGGCGGCGGTCGCCGTCGCCGATCAGCTGCGCTCGCGCGCCGAGCGGGCCCGCGGAGAGGCGCGGGCGATCCTGGACGCGTCCCGGCTCCTCGCCTCGGACCCGGAGCTCGTCGCCGAAGCCACCGCCCTCGTGCGCGCACAGGGGCGGACGGCGGCGCGGGCGGTCTGGGAGACGTCCGCGGCGCACGAAGCCGCACTCACGGCTCTCGGCGGGAGGATGGCGGAACGCGCCGCCGACATCCGTGACGTCCGCGACCGCATGATCGCCGAGATCCTCCGGGTGGACCTGCCAGGCGTCCCCGAACGAGACGAGCCGTTCGTGCTCGTCGCGACCGACCTCGCTCCCGCCGACACGGCAGCGCTGGACGGCGGGAGCTGCGTCGCTCTCGTGACCGCGGACGGCGGACCCACGTCGCACACGGCGATCATCGCGCGGGCGCTGGGGCTCCCGGCCGTGGTCGGAGCGCCAGGGGCGACCGGCATCCCCGAGGGGGCCATGCTCCTCGTCGACGGGGATCGCGGCACGATCCACGTCGACCCGGACGAGGCGGAGATCGCCGAGGCGCGGGCCGCGGCGGTCGTGGTGACCTTCGACGGACGGGGCCGTCTCGCGGACGGGACCCGCGTACCGCTCCTGGCCAACGTCGGCGGGGCCTCGGACGCCGAGAGTGCCGCCGCGGCGCACGCCGAGGGGGTCGGACTCTTCCGCACCGAGTTCTGCTTCCTCGACCGGACGGAGGCGCCGAGCATCGAGGAGCAGGTCGAGGCGTACCGCGGGGTGCTGCGCGCATTCCCCGGGCGGAAGGTCGTCGTGCGCACGCTGGATGCGGGGAGCGACAAGCCCTTGCCGTTCGCGAACGACGACGACGAGGACAATCCCGCGCTCGGTGTCCGGGGTCTGCGCCTCTCCCGTCGCCGGCCCGCCCTGCTCGACGATCAGCTCCGCGCGCTCGCCAGGGCCGCCGATGCGGAGTCCGCCGAGGTGGAGGTCATGGCGCCGATGGTCGCCACGGTCGACGAGGCCGCCGACTTCGCCGCGCGGTGCCGTGCCGCGGGGCTGGACAGAGCGGGGATCATGATCGAAACCCCGGCGGCGGCACTCCTGGCGGCTGAGCTGTTCGAGGTCGTGGACTTCGTGAGTCTCGGGACCAACGACCTCGCGCAGTACACGCTGGCCGCGGACCGGCTGTCGAGTGCGCTCGCCGATCTCAACGATCCCTGGCAGCCGGCGGTCCTGCGGCTCATCGGGACGGTCGGGGCGGCGGGGCGCGCGGCGGGCAAGCCCGTCGGCATCTGCGGGGAGGCGGCCGGTGACCCGGCACTCGCCCCCGTGCTCGTGGGGCTCGGCGCGACCTCGCTGTCGATGACGCCTCGCGCGCTCGGGCGGGTGGCGGCCGCGCTCGACGCGGTGGGCCCGGACGAGTGCCGGCGTGCGGCCGAAGGTGCGAGCCGCGCGGCGACCGCCGCGGAGGCGCGCAGCGCAGCAGTTCGCGTCTTCGGCGGTGGCGACTGAGCGATTCCGCTCGATCCGCCGACCTCCTTGCGTTACTGACCGATCGTTCAGTTACTATGGGCGGACGGGACGCGGTCGTCCCGTCCCAGCGCGACGAGGAGGTCGGCGATGACGGAGGCGACGGATACGGCGGAGGCCGTGCGGCCGAACCGGGCCATGATGGAACGCGACCGGGCCTCGGCGATGCTCGGGCTCGTCGTCGAACGCGACGACCCAGGTCACGCGGTCGTATCGATGCGCATCCGCGAGGACATGACCAACGGCTTCCAGATCACCCACGGCGGTCTCGTGTTCGCGCTCGCCGACACCGCCTTCGCGATCGCCTGCAACGAGGACGATCGGGTGACCGTCGCCGCCGGTGCCGACATCTCGTTCCTCAAGCCCACCGTCGCCGGGCAGACGCTCACCGCGACGGCCGTCCGCCGCACCCGCAGCGGGCGCTCCGGCCTCTACGACGTGACGGTCGTGGACGAGCAGGGCGACGCGGTCGCCGAATTCCGCGGCCGCTCCCGCACCACCTCCCAGACCTTCTGATCCCCCCGTTCCGAGGAGTCCCCGTGTCGACGATGACCGCCCCCGCCTCCGCCCTCCGCCCGCCGACGACCGATGAGCTCGACCCCGAGGAGCGGCTGAGCCGCGCCGAGATCGAGCGCCTGCAGCTCGAGCGCCTCCGGTGGACCGTGCAGCACGCCTACCGCAACGTCCCGCTCTACACGCGGAAGTTCGACGAGGCGGGCGTGCACCCCGACGACATCCGCACCCTCGACGACGTGCATCGGCTGCCCTTCACCACCAAGGACGACCTGCGCGAGACGTATCCGTTCGGGATGTTCGCGGTGCCGATGGCCGACGTCGCCCGCATCCACGCGTCCAGCGGAACGACCGGCCGCCCGACCGTCGTCGGCTACACGCGCGGCGATCTCGACCGCTGGGGGGCGCTGGTGGCCCGGTCTCTCCGCGCCAGCGGCATCCGTCGCGGCATGAAGGTGCACAACGCCTACGGCTACGGCCTGTTCACGGGCGGGCTCGGGGCGCATGCCGGCATCGAGGCGCTGGGGGCGACCGTGATCCCCATGTCGGGCGGGCAGACCGCGCGGCAGGTGCAGCTCATCCGCGACTTCGAGCCGGACGCGATCCTGTGCACCCCGAGCTACCTCCTCACGATCGCCGACGCGATGGCCGCGCAGGGCATCGACCCGCGGTCCACCTCGCTCCAGGTCGCGGTGCTCGGCGCGGAGCCCTGGACCAACGAGATGCGGCACGAGCTGGAGCAGCGGCTCGGCATCGACGCCCTCGACATCTTCGGGCTCAGCGAGGTCATGGGGCCGGGCGTCGGCAACGAGTGCCTCGAGACCAAGGACGGCCCGCACCTGTGGGAGGACCACTTCCTCCCGGAGGTGATCGACGGCGACTCGCTGCAGGCGCTGCCGGACGGCGAGCGGGGAGAGCTCGTCTTCACCTCGCTCACCAAGGAGGCGTTCCCCGTCATCCGGTACCGCACGCGCGACATCACCCGCCTGCTCCCCGGCACGGCGCGTCCGGGTATGCGGCGGATGGAGAAGGTCACCGGGCGCAACGACGACATGATCATCCTGCGCGGCGTCAACCTCTTCCCGACGCAGATCGAGGAGCTGGTGCTCGGGATCGAGCAGCTCACGCCGCACTTCATCCTGGAGCTGACGAAGGAAGGGCGGATGGACGCCCTCACCGTCCGTATCGAGCGGCACCCCGACCTGTCCCTGGAGACGTGTGAGGCGGCGGCGCAGGTGCTCGTGCAGCGCATCAAGGTGTTCATCGGCTCGTCGGTCGCCGTCCGCCTGGAGGAGCCGGGGGCGCTGCCGCGCAGCGAGGGCAAGTACAAGCGCGTCTACGACCTGCGCTGACACGCGGGGGTCTCGGCGTCGACCTCCGCGATGCGCGCGGCGGGCGGTGCGAGACTGAGGGGGATGTCCGAGATGCAGACCACGCGGCGCGGCCGCCCCGGGTACGACCAGCAGGGGATCCTCGCCGTCGCGGTGGCCGCCTTCAACGAGCACGGCTACGACGCGACCTCGATCGGGATGCTCGCGGAGCGCCTCGGGCTGTCGAAGTCGGCGATCTACCATCACTTCGGGTCGAAGGACGAGATGCTCGACCGCGCTCTCGACAGCGCCCTCGGCGGACTGGAGGCCGTGGTCGACGCCCCGCTCCCGGACGGTGCGGAAACGACCGACGCCGTCGCCCGCCTGGAGCACGTGCTCCGCGGGGCCGTGCATGTGCTCGTGGACCAGCTCCCCGCGGTGACGCTGCTGCTGCGCGTGCGCGGGAACACCGACGTCGAGCGCCGCGCCCTCACCCGGCGGCGGGCGTTCGACCGTCGCATCACGGCCCTCGTCGCGGAGGCGCAGGCCGAGGGCGCCCTGCGCTCCGACATCGACGCGGCCGTCGTGGCCCGCCTGACGTTCGGCATGATCAACTCGATCGTCGAGTGGTACCGCCCCGGCGGTCGTGAGGGCGCCGATCGCCTCGCCGACGACGTCGTCGCGATCGCCCTCGACGGCCTCCGCCACCCCTGACCCGCGAGCCCCCGTCTTCGCGCCGAGGCCCCGCCCTCTCCGCGTCGGAAGGGCGGGGCCTCGACGAGTACCCGGGGTCTCGGGGGCAGGCGGGGGTGAGCTCCTTCGCGACGAGAGTCAGGACGTCGTAGGTCGCGACGAGCTCGTCGTCCTGGTTCTTCAGGACCGCGTCCCAGCGCACCTCGCCGTACTCGTCGGTCTCCCGCGGCGTGATCTGCTTCGCGGTGAGCTCGACGCGGATCTCGTCGCCGGGGGAGACCGGGGTCACGAAGCGCAGGTTCTCCAGCCCGGAGTTCGCGAGCACGGGACCGGGAGCCGGGTCGACGAAAAGCCCCGCCGCCCACGACACGAGCAGGTAGCCGTGGGCCACGCGTCCGGGGAAGAAGGGGTTCGCCGCCGCCGACGCCTCGTCCATGTGCGCGTAGAAGGTGTCGCCCGTGAACGCCGCGAACGTCTCGATGTCGTCGAGGGTGACGGTGCGTGAGGGGCTGACGACCTGATCGCCGATGCGCAGCTCCGCCAGCGACTTCCGGAAGGGGTGCACGCCGTCGTCGGTGTCGAACGGGCGGGCCGAGGCCCCCTGGTGCCAGACACCGGTGAGCGCGGTCATCATCTCCGGGGAGCCCTGCACCGCCGTGCGCTGCATGTGGTGCAGCACCGCGCGGATGCCGCCGAGCTCCTCGCCGCCGCCCGCGCGGCCGGGGCCGCCGTGCACGAGGTTCGGCAGCGGGGAGCCGTGTCCGGTCGAGCTGCGGGCGTCGTCGCGGTCGAGGAAGAGCACGCGACCGTTGTACGCCGCGATCCCCGCGGCCAGCGTCGTCGCGACCTCCGGGTCGTGCGTCGCGACACTCGTCACGAGCGAGCCGCCGCCCCGGGCCACGAGTGCCGCTGCCTCGTCCAGCGTGCGATACCCGAGGATGCTGGAGACGGGGCCGAACGCCTCGATCTCGTTCACGGCCGGGCTCGTCGCATCGGCGAAGCGCAGGAGCATCGGGGCGACGAACGCGCCGTCCTCCGCGGGGCCCTCGCTGCCGTCCGCACGGCGGATCGTCGGCGTCTCGGGGGAGCCGATGACGAGTTCGCCGCCGCCCTCGCGGAGTCGCGCCACCTGTCGGAGCACCTCGTCGCGCTGGGCCGTCGAGGCGAGCGGCCCCATCGTCACGCCCTCGGCGCGCGGGTCGCCCACGACGATCCGCGCGGCGAGCCGGTCGCGCACGGCGGCGATCACGTCGTCCACCGCATCCTCGGGCACGATCGCCCGCCGGATCGCGGTGCACTTCTGCCCGGCCTTCGATGTCATCTCCGCGACGAGCTGCTTCACGTAGGCGTCGAACTCCGGGGTGCCGGAGGCCGCGTCCGTGCCGAGGACCGAGGCGTTGATCGAGTCGGTCTCGCTGGTGAAGCGGACCCCGCCGGTCTGCACCGCGTCGTGCGCCCGGAGCCGCTCGGCCGTCGACGCGGAACCGGTGAACGCGACGAGGTCGCCGAGGCGGAGATGGTCGAAGAGGTCCGGCACACTGCCGGACACGAGCTGCAACGATCCCTCGGGCAGCAGACCGGACTCCACCATCACGCGCACCATGGCCTCGGTGAGATAGCCGGTGGGAGTGGCGGGCTTCACGACCGTGGGGACACCGGCGAGGAAGGCCGGCGCGAACTTCTCCAGCGAGCCCCACACCGGGAAGTTGAAGGCGTTGATCTGCACCGCCGCCCCGGGCAGCCGGGTGTAGATGTGCCGACCGAGGAAGGAGCCGTCTCGCGACAGGTTCTCCACGGCGCCGTCGACGTAGACCTTCGCGTTCGGCAGCTCGCGGCGGCCCTTGCTGGAGTACGCGAAGAGCACGCCGATGCCGCCGTCGATGTCGACCCAGGAGTCCTGCGCGGTGGCGCCGGTGCGGCTGGAGAGCGCGTACAGCTCCTCCTTGCGGGCGGTCAACGCGAGCGCGAGCTGCTTGAGCAGGACGGCGCGCTGGTGGAACGTGAGCTCCCCGAGCGCGGCCTGACCGGTGGTGCGCGCGAAGTCGAGCGCCGCGCCGAGGTCGAGGCCGGCGGTGGAGACGCGGGCCACCGTCTCCCCGGTCGAAGCGTCGCGCACCTCGGTGGCGTCCGCGTCGGAGGCGGGCGTCCACCAGGAGCCCTGCACGTAGCTGGGGAGGATCTCGGTCATGGGGGTTCCCTTCATCAGTCGTCCCATTCGTAGAAGCCGCGTCCGCTCTTGCGGCCGAGGTGCCCCTCGGCGACGAGGCGGCGCAGCAGGGCAGGGGGTTCGAAACGCGAGCCGAGCTGTGCCGCGAGGTACTCGGCGATGCCGAGCCGGACGTCCAGCCCGACGATGTCGGTGAGTCGGAGCGGTCCCACGGGGTGCTTGTAGCCCAGGGTCATGGCCGCGTCGATGTCGGCCGCGGAGGCGACGCCGTCCTCGAGCATCCGGATCGCCTCGAGGCCGAGGGCGACGCCCAGACGCGACGACGCGAAACCCGGGGCGTCGGCGACGACGATGGGCGTCTTCCCCAGCGCGCGGACCCAGGAGGCCGCGTCCGCGACGAGAGTCTCCGCGGTCGCGCCGCCACGGACCACCTCCACGAGGGTCGAGGCGGGCACCGGGTTGAAGAAGTGCATCCCGAGGAAGCGCTCGGGGCGGTCGAGCACCGCCGCGAGCTCGTCGATCGAGATGGACGACGTGTTGGACGCGAGGGCCGCATGGTCGGCGAGGTGGCGCTCGACCCGGGTGAGGGCGTCGATTTTCAGCGACAGCTCCTCCGGCACGGCCTCGATGACGAGGGCGCAGTCCGCGAACAGTGCGGCGTCGGTCCCGGTCGCGAACCGGGCCCGGTACGCCTCGGCGGTCTCGATCGCCGTGCCACGGGAGAGCGAGGCGTCGATCGACCCGTGCACGCGAGCGGCGGCGGCCGCGGCGGCGTCGCCGTCCCGCTCGACGACGGTCACGGGGGATCCGGCGAGGAGGAACGCGTGGGCGATGCCGGCGCCCATGCGTCCGCCGCCGAGCACGCCGACGCGGGCCGGGGCTGCGGCTTCGGGGGAGGAGGGCGTGCTCATCGGTCTCTCCGTTCCAGGAAGGCGGTCATGCGGCGGTGCTTCTCCGGGCTCTCGAACAGCGCGGCCTGCTCCTCCAGGTCGACCGCGGGGTGCTGGTCGCGCGGCGCCCGGAACACCCGCTTGGTCGCCATGGTCGCCGCGGGGTCGTTGCGGGCGATGCGGTCGGCGACCGCGTGGGCGGCGTCGAGGAGGTCTGCGGGTTCGTGCAGCGAGGAGACGAGACCGATGCGGAGGGCCTCCTCGGCGTGCACCGTCCGGCCCGTCAGCAGCAGCTCGATGGCGCGGGCGTCGCCCACGATCTCCTTGAGGCGCCAACTCGCTCCGGCGGCGGCGAGGATCCCCAGGCCGGTCTCCGGGTTGCCGATCTTCAGCGTCGGCGTCGCGAGGCGGATGTCGGCCGCGTAGGCGAGTTCCGCGCCACCGCCGAGCGCGTAGCCGTCGATCGCGGCGATCACGGGCATCGGCAGCTGCGCGACGCGGACGAACGCGTGGGCGTTGATGCCGCGACGGGCGTCGTCGGCGCGACGGTCCCGGAGCTCGGCGATGTCGGCGCCCGCCGCGAACACCCCGTCGGCGCCGATGAGGATGAGCGTACGCGGCGTCTCCTCCAGCTCGGCGCACAGCGCGTGCAGGGCGTCGATCGTGGCCTGGTCGATCGCGTTGCGCTTGTGCGGACGGTTCAGGGTCGCGACGACGCGGTCCGCGGTGCGGGTGACGAGCAGCGGCTCGTCCGCGCCCCTCACACCTTCTCCAGGATCACGGCCGCGCCCTGGCCGACGCCGACGCACATCGTGGCGAGGCCGTAGCGCGAGTCCTCGCGCTCCATGCGTCCCATCAGCGTCACGAGCAGGCGCGAGCCGGACGAGCCGAGCGGGTGGCCGAGAGCGATGGCGCCGCCGTCGGTGTTCACGCGGTCCTCGTCGAGGCCGAGCCGCCGGATGCAGGCGAGCGACTGGGAGGCGAACGCCTCGTTGAGCTCTACGGCGCCGATGTCGTCGAGGGAGAGTCCCGAGCGGCACAGCGCCTTCTCCGTCGCGGGGACCGGGCCGAGTCCCATGATCTCCGGAGCCAGGGCGGCGGAGGTGCCGACGACGATCCGGGCGCGGGGTGTCAGGCCGTGGCGCTCGACGGCTTCGGCGCTCGCCACGAGCACGGCCGAGGCGCCGTCGTTGAGGGCGCTGGAGTTGCCGGCCGTGACGACCTCTCCGCCGGCCACGACGGGACGGAGGCGCGCGAGCACCTCAAGGGTGGTCTCGGGGCGAGGGCCCTCGTCGGCGAGCACCTCGCCGTCGCGGACCGGCACGCCGACGATCTCGGGCGCGAAGCGGCCGGCGGCGATCGCGGCGGCGGCGCGCTGCTGCGATCGCACGGCGAAGGCGTCGGCCTCGGCGCGCGTGATGCCGTCGACGCGGGCGACCTCCTCCGCCGTCTCCGGCATCGTGAAGGTGGCCTTGTCCCGCGCGGTGAGGTGCGGGTTCGGGAAGCGCCAGCCGATGGAGGTGTCGAAGGCGGCTCCGGGCTTCGCCCACGCCTTCTCCGGCTTGGCCTGCACCCAGGGGGCGCGGGTCATGGACTCGACGCCGCCGGCGACGAGGAGATCGGCGTCGCCCGCGCGGATCGCCTGCGCGGCCATGGTGACGGCGGACATCCCGGAGGCGCACAGGCGGTTGACCGTGATGCCCGGCACGGTGTCGGGGAGACCGGCGAGGAGCACCGCCATCCGGGCGACGTTGCGGTTGTCCTCTCCGGCCTGGTTGGCGGCGCCGAGGATGACCTCGTCCAGCTCCGTACGCGCCGGGTCGAGCCCGGCGCGGCGCACGGCCTCGCCGACGACGAGCGCCGCGAGGTCATCGGGACGGACGGCGGAGAGGGTGCCGCCGTAGCGGCCGACCGGGGTGCGGACCCCTCCGACGAGGTAGGCCTCTGGCATGCGGATCTCCTGACTTCGTCGTCCTGGTGTGGTCCGGGAGCGGCCGGTCGTGAATTACTGACCGATCGTAAGGTAATTATGGCACAGGCATACGGCCGGCCGCGATCCCGGACCAGGAGTCAGACGCTGAGATCCACGCCCTTCGTCTCCTTCACCAGCGAGACGCCGATAAGCGAGATGATCGACGCGACGGCGATGTACACGCCGATCGTCCACGCGGCGTGGAACTGGTTCAGCAGCGCCTCCGCGATCATCGGTGCGAACGCGCCGCCGAGGATGGCCCCGAGGGCGTAGCCGATCGAGACGCCCGAGTAGCGCACGTTCGCGGGGAACATCTCGGCGTACAGCGCCGCCTGCGGGCCGTACGAGAGTCCGAGCGCGAACGTCATGACGAACAGGGCCACGAAGTACCAGACGATGTTCGCGGTGTCGATGAGGAACCACATCGGGATGGCCCACACCGCGAGGGCGACGTACCCGATCTGGAACGTGCGGATGCGGCCGAGGCGGTCGGACAGCGCGCCGCCCCACAACGTGAAGATCAGCCAGCCGAACGAGGCGAGCGTGGTCGCCAGCAGCACCGGCGGGCGCTCCATGCCGAGACCCGTCACCGCGTACGTCGCGAAGAAGGCGATCAGCAGGTAGCCCGCGGCGTTGTTGGCGATGAAGATGACGGCCGTGAGCACGACCTGCTTCGTGTGCGCCCGGAAGAGCTGCCCGAGCGGCGCCGAGGCCTCCTTGCGGCGGCGACGCAGGTCTTCGAACACGGGGCTCTCGTCGACCGCGCGACGGATCACGTAGCCGACCGCGATGAGCACGATCGAGAGCAGGAACGGGATGCGCCAGCCCCACTCGAGGAAGGCCTCGGGGGACATCGAGCTCGTGAGCGCCCAGAGGGTGAAGGTGGCGAGGATCATGCCGACCGGCACGCCGATCTGCGGGAAGGCGCCGAAGAGGCCGCGGCGCGCCGACGGGGCGTGCTCGACGGCCATCAGTGCTGCCCCGCCCCATTCGCCGCCGGCCGAGAAGCCCTGCAGGATGCGCAGGAGGATGAGCAGGATGGGAGCGGCGACGCCGATGGCGGCGTACGTCGGCAGCACGCCGATGAGGGAGGTGGACAGCCCCATCATCACGAGGGTGAAGACGAGCATCTTCTTCCGGCCGAGCTTGTCACCCAGGTGTCCGGCGATGATCGCGCCGAGCGGGCGGAAGAGGAACGAGATGCCGATGGTCGCGAAGGAGAGCACCTGGGCGAGCCCGGGGCTCGACTCCGCGATGGGGGCGAGGAAGAGCGGGGCGAGCACGAGGCCCGCCGCCTGGGCGTAGATGAAGAAGTCGTACCATTCGATCGACGTCCCCACGAGGGTGCCGGCGAGGACGCGCCGTTCCTCGGCGGGCATCCTTCCGGTCGACGAGGCGGCTGCGGTGGCTGAGGTCATGCGAACTCCGTTGTTCTGCGAGGGGGGAGCGCCGACGCGGGTACGTCGGCGACGACTTACCGAATGATCGGTCAGTAATCGCCGAGCGTAGCGTATCGGCGCTCCGCCCACGAGGGTTCGCCGCCCGGGCCGACCTCAGACCCGCCCGAAGGCGCGGAGCGGATGCTCGATGAGCTCCACCACGCGGCGGAGGAATCCGGCCGCATACCCGCCGTCGCAGACCCGGTGGTCGAACACGAGCGAGAGCTGGACGATGCGACGCGGCACGATCGCCCCGTCCACGACCCAGGGGCGCTCGATGATCCGTCCGATGCCGAGGATCGCGACGTCGGGGTGGTTGATGATCGCCGCGGAGCCGTCGACGCCGAGCCCGCCGTAGTTGTTGAGGGTGAAGGTCGATCCGCGGAGCCGCTCGGGCGGCAGGGTGCCGGCGCGCGCGGTGGCCGCGAGCTCGCGCAGGGCGGCGTCGAGGTCGGCGACCGTGAGCCGGTGCGCGTGCGCGACGACCGGGACGAGGAGACCGCGTTCGGTGTCGGCCGCGACGCCGAGGTTCACGCCGTCGAACGAGATCAGCTCGGAGCCGTCGTCGCTGAGCCGCGAGGCGAGCACCGGGTAGTCCTCCAGTGCGAGCAGCACGAAGCGCGCGAGCAGCGCCGTGATCGACGGGGCCTTCGCGCCGTCGGGAGCCATCTGCCCGCGGAGGTCCCAGAGCTCGGTGGCGTCGACGTCGACCCACACGGTGGCCTCGGGGATCTCCGAGCGGCTGCGGGCGAGCCGGGCGCTCACGGTACGGCGCAGCGAGGACAGGCGCTCGCGGCTGCGGACCGGGAGGCCGTCGATCTCGCCGGTGGAAGCGGTCGCGGAGGTCGGCGCCGGGGCCGCGGCGACGCCGTCCACGGCGTGGTCCACGGCGGCGCGCAGCACGTCGGCGCGGGTGATCGCCCCGTCCGCTCCGGTGGGGGAGATCGCGTGCACGTCGAGGCCCAGGTCGCGGGCGAGGCGGCGCACGAGCGGCGACCGCACGGCGACCGGCGCGGGTCGCGCGGGCTCGCGGGAGGCCGGTGCGGGCGACGCCGGAGCGGTCGCGGGGGCTGCCAGTGCGGGCGCTGTCGAGGCCGGTGCCGGCGTGGGGCGTGGCGCCGCGGGGCGCCGTCGCCGGCCCGTCGAGGCCGACGCGGACGTGCCGTAGCCGATGAGGACGTTGCCCGATCCCGCGCGCTCCTCCTGCCGGTACGCCTCGTGCTCCGGCTGCGCGGCGGGGGTCTCCGGCGCGGACGCGGTCTCCTCGCTTCCGGGGTCGGCGACTTCCAGCACCGGGGCCCCGACGTCGATGGTGTCGCCGGGGGTGCCGTGCAGGGCGATCACGACTCCGGCGAACGGCGAAGGCAGTTCCACGACGCTCTTCGCGGTCTCGACCTCGGCGATCGCCTGGTCGGTCGTGATGGTGTCGCCGACGGCCACCAGCCACTGCACGAGGCCGGCCTCGGTGAGCCCCTCGCCGAGGTCGGGCAGGCGGAACACGCGGGCGGCGGTCTTCACAGGGGTGCTCATACGTCGTCCTCCCAGTGCAGCGTGTCGATCGCGTCGAGCACCCGATCGACGTCCGGCAGGTACCAGTGTTCGAACTTCGGCGGCGCGTACGGGGTGTCGAACCCGGTCACCCGCCGCACCGGCGCCTCCAGGTACTCGAAGCAGCGCTCGAACACCCGGGCCTGGATCTCGGAGGCGACGCTGACGAATCCCGGGGCCTCGGCGATCACGACCGCGCGTCCCGTGGACCGCACCGCCGCGGTGACCGTCTCGTCGTCGAAGGGGGAGAGGGAGCGCACGTCGACCACCTGCACGCTGCGTCCTTCGCCTGCGGCGACCTCCGCCGCCTCCAGCGCGAGCGGCACGGAGGCTCCGTACGCGAGGAGGGTCACGTCGGTGCCCTCCCTGGCGATGCGCGCCGCGCCGATCTCCGCGGTCACCGCGGTGTCGACCTCGCCCTTCGACCAGTAGAGCTTCTTGGGCTCGAGGAAGACCACGGGATCGGGCGAGACGATGGCCGCGCGGAGCAGCGAGTAGGCATCCTGCGGGGTGGACGGGCTCACGACGGTGAGGCCGGGCGTGTGCGCGTAGTACGCCTCGGACGAGTCGCAGTGGTGCTCCACGCCCCCGATGCCGCCGCCGAACGGGACGCGGATCACGAGCGGCATGCGCATCCCGCCGCGGGTGCGGTTGCCGAGCTTCGCGACGTGGCTGACGATCTGCTCGAACGCGGGGAGGGCGAAGGCGTCGAACTGCATCTCGACCACGGGGCGCATCCCGTTCATCGCCATGCCGACGGCGGTGCCGATGATGCCGGACTCCGCGAGCGGGGTGTCGAAGCAGCGGTCCTCGCCGAAGCGGGCGGTGAGCCCGTCGGTGATGCGGAACACGCCGCCGAGGGCTCCCACGTCCTCTCCGAACACGACCACGTCGCGGTCGGCGGCGAGGGCGTCAGCGAGGGCGCGGTTGAGAGCGGCGGCCATGGTCATGGTCGTGACGCTGCCGGCGTCCGTCGGGGCGACGGACGTCTCGTGCTCGGCGATGGTCATCGGGGGCCTCCGGTCGTCATCGTCTCGGCGGGGTGGGAACGCTCGATCTCGTCGCGGAGGAGCCGCCACTGCTCCTCGCGCTGCGGTGAGCGGGTGGCGGTCACGAAGCGGAAGAGGTCTTCCGGGTCGAGCTCCGCATCGGTGTTCAGGGCGGTGCGCATGGCGGCGGCGATCTCCTCCGCGCCTGCCGCGAAGCGCGTCTCGGCCTCGTCGTCCAGGGCGCCGGTCGCGGTGAGGTGCGCGCGCAGGCGGAGCAGCGGATCGCGGGCGAGCCAGGCCTGCACCTCCTTGCGTTCGCGGTAGCGGGTGTCGTCGTCGGCGTTGGTGTGCGCCTGCATGCGGTACGTGTGGGCCTCGACGAGGGAGGGGCCCCCGCCGGCGCGGGCGCGGTCGACGGCCTCCGTGAGTACCGCGAGGACCGCGGCCACGTCGTTGCCGTCGACGCGCTGTCCCGGCATACCGTAGCCGATCGCCTTGTGGGCCAGAGAAGGGGCGGCGGTCTGCCGGGAGAGGGGGACCGAGATCGCGAACTCGTTGTTCTGCACGAAGAACACGACGGGTACGTGGAACACCGCCGCGAAGTTCATCGCCTCGTGGAAGTCGCCCTCGCTCGTCGCGCCGTCGCCGCAGAGCGCGAGCACCACGGTGTCCTCGCCGCGGTGCTTCGCCGCCTGCGCGAAGCCGACCGCATGCAGGAGCTGGGTCGCGAGCGGGGTGGCCTGCGGGGCGACGCGATGCGCGCGGACGTCGTAGCCCGAGTGCCAGTCGCCCTTGAGGAGCACCATCGCCTCCGCAGGCGCGACGCCGCGGGCGATCACGGCGACCGAGTCGCGGTAGGTGGGGAAGAGCCAGTCGGTGTCGCCGAGCACCATCGCCGCGGCCACCTGGCAGGCCTCCTGACCGTGCGACGACGGGTAGACCGCGAGGCGGCCCTGGCGCACGAGCGCACCGGCCTGATCGTTGATGCGACGGCCTTCGACGAGGCCGCGGTAGGCCGCCAGCAGGACGTCGGGGGCGGGGAGCGCGTAGGTCTCGTCGGGGAGGGTGGTCCCGTCCTCGGCGATCAGTCGTACCGCGGTGTCCCGCGGGAGCATGTCATGGGGGTGCATCCGTCCGCCTTCCTTGCCGAACTCGATGAGGACAGCATGCCGCGCGTGCGACAGTCATCCAAGATCCACCGCGGGATCGTGGACGATTGCTCGCGACGTGCCACAATGGCTTCCGAAATGTCAGGATTTCCCGGACGGGAGAGGGGTGCCATGGCGGCGCTGGACGAGACGGATCGCGCGATCCTCGCGGAGCTGCGGCGGGATGCGCGGGCGTCCATGACCGCGATCGCCGAGGCGGTGCACATCTCCCGGGCGGGGGCGCATGCCCGCATCAAGCGGCTCACCGACGCCGGGGTGATCACGGGGTACACCGTGCGCACCGACCCCGTGCTGCTCGGGCACCACGCGAGCGCCTATGTCGCGCTCGCGATCGAGCAGGCCACCTGGCAGGAGGTGAGCGCGCGGCTCCGGGCGATCCCGGAGATCGAGCACATGGCGCTCGTCGGCGGCGACTTCGACGTGCTGCTGCTCGTGCGCGCGAACGATGCCCGCGACCTGCGCCGCATCGTGCTGGAGGACATCCAGGCGATCCCGTCGATCCGCTCGACGCGGACGATCCTGATCTTCGAGGACTTCGACCGGGCGTGACGGTTCTCTCCCGCGATCGGGGTCGTTGGGGTGCGGCGGGCGCCGGTGCTGCGGGTCGGGGGTGGGTGCGGGTTTCTTGCCGGCGGTACGGGGGTCTCGGTGGATGCCGGGGCGTAGGTGGGGCGTAGGTGCTGCCGGGGGTGCGGGTTCTTGCCGGGAAACAGCGACTTTCGGCGGCGGCATGCGGTGCGGATGTTGTTGTGATGTGGAGGGTTGATCACGGGTCTGTTCGTGTGCAGGAGGAGTCCTTCGCGCGTATTGGAATATCGCTCTGAACAGGGGTAATCGGGTCTCCCAATGTCGGTGGCCCTCTGTTGAATCGTCGTATGGAAAGCACCCCGGCAGCGGTTCTCGACGACACGGTCGTCGCTCTCGACGCCGTGTTGCAGTCTGGCGCCGTGGGCGCTCTCGATGTCGGGGAGATGATGGACCTGCTGCGGGTCGCGGGCGAGATCCAGCGACGCGTGGAGGCCGTGATCGTGGACGCGGTGGCGAGCGTCGATCCGCGTCCGGCGGGGTCGGGAGAGCCGGCGTTCTGCGGGCGGTTCGGCTGCCGCTCGATGAACGAGCTGCTGCAGCGTGTGCTCCGCACGGACGGAGCGTCCGCCGGGCGCCTGGTGAAGGGCGCGCGGTTGGTGCGGCGCGAGGTCGATCTCTCCTCCGGGGAGTGGCTGCCGGCGCGGTGGCCGGCACTGCGCGAGGCCCTCCTCGACGGGGCGATCGGCGTGACCGGGTTGCTGGCGGCGACAGCGCCGATCGAGCAGGCCGGCCCTCGCGTGCGCCTCGCCGACCGCTGGGAGGCCGACGCGTATCTCGCGGAGGTCGCGCGGGGCGAGGAGAGCGACGACGACGAGAACAGTGATGACGCCGAGAACGAGCCCGGTCCGGCGCCGACGCCCGAGGATCTGCGGGTGCGGGCGCAGCTGATCGTGCAGTACCTCGACCCCGACGGCGCGGAGCCCGCGGAAGACATCGCGCTGCGGGCTCGGGGTGTGGTGCTGGGGCGCGCCAAGGACGGCGTGATCCCGGTCCGGGGCGCGCTGCTGCCCGAGGTCGCGGGGCAGCTGCAGCGGATCTGGGACGCGTATCTGAACCCGAAGGTCGACGGGCCGCCGCTGCCGGGCGTCCACTTCGTACCGTCGGAAGTGTGTGACGACGCTGCGGGGGAGCAGCAGGCACCGGTCTCCCCGGATGACGATGTGCTCCCCTCCGGCGACGTCGGTGGGATGGTCGACGGGCGCACGCGCGCGCAGAAGCAGCACGACGCGCTCGCGGCGGCTCTGGGGATCGCGGCCCGGCACGACGATATGCCGCGGCTGGGCGGTGCCGCGCCGACACTCGTGGTCACGGTCGCCGCCGAGGACTACGTCGCGGGGCGCGGTTGGGCGCGGGTCGAGGGGGTCGAGACACCGGTGTCGACCCGGGTGGCCGCACACACGGCGTGCGGAGGGACGGTCCAGCGGGTCGTGTTCGGGGCCGGTGGGAGGATCGTCGGGCTCAGGTCGAGCGACCGGATCTTCACTTCCGCGCAGCGTCGGGCGATCGGCGTGCGGGACGGTGAGTGCCTGATCCCCGGGTGTCACGTCCCCGCCGCCTGGTGCGAGATCCACCACGTTACGGAGCACGCGCACGGGGGTCCGACCCACACCGACAACGGGGTCGCGCTGTGCTGGCACCACCATCGCACATTGGACACCTCGGGGTGGCAGATCCGCATGCGAGGGGGAGTGCCACAGGTGCGAGGGCCGGCGTGGTGGGATCCGAGGCGACGATGGCGCACGCCGCGCCCGGCGCTTCCCGGCTCCGCGGAGCGGAAGGGGGCCCGATTCGCTCACGCGGGACCGGCGCGGGAGCGCATCCTTCGCGCGGGGACATCTCCGGCGCGCTCCGCGACAAGTATGCCGGCAACGGCCGACCGAGAATGAGAAGAAGACCGGCGTCCGCGCCGTGACCCGCTCGAAGGAGAGACACCGATGTCCGATTCCGCCGTTCCCGTAGCCGTCGACTCCGGATCCACCGATTCGGCGGCATCCGCCGCCGCGGCGCTGCTCGACCGCATCCAGCCCCCGCACGGCGAGGGTCGCGAGATTCCCGATGCTGCGACGCGGGAGGTCATCGGTCGGGCTCCCGTCGCCACGGTCTCCGACCTCGATGCAGCCATCGCCCGTGCGAAGGCCGCGCAGCCTGCGTGGGAGGCGCTCGGACACGAGAAGCGCAGCGAACTCCTGCTCGCCGCGGCAGACGCCATCGATGCGAACGCCGAGGGGCTGGCCTACCTCCTGTCGCGGGAGCAGGGGAAGCCGCTCAACGGGCCCAACGCGCGGTTCGAGCTCGGCGCCTGCTCGGCCTGGCTGCGTACCAACGCCACCACCGTCCTCGAGCCGCAGGTGCTCGTCGACGACGAGACGCTGCACGCGGAGCTCGTCTACAAGGCGGCCGGCGTGGTCGGTGCCATCGGGCCGTGGAACTGGCCGCTCATGATCACGATCTGGCAGATCGGGCCGTCGCTGCGCATGGGCAACACGGTCGTCGCGAAGCCCAGCGAGTACACACCGCTGAGCGTGCTGGCGATGCTCGCCGTGATGAACGATGTGCTGCCGGCCGACGTCCTCATCGGCATCTCCGGTGACCGTGAGGTGGGCGCCCGCCTCGCCTCGCACCCCGACATCGCCAAGATCATGTTTACCGGCTCCACCGCGACCGGGCGCCGCATCATCGAGAGCTCCGCGGGCAACCTGGCGCGCCTCACGCTGGAGCTGGGCGGCAACGATGCGGGCATCGTGCTCCCCGGCACCGATCCCTCCGCGATCGCGGAAGACCTCTTCTGGGGTGCGTTCATCAACACCGGACAGACCTGCGCCGCCATGAAGCGCCTCTACGTGCACGACTCCGTGTACGACGAGGTCGTGGACGCGCTCGCCGCGATCGCCGCGCAGGTGCCGATGGGCAACGGGCTCGACGAGGGCAACGTGCTCGGACCGCTGCAGAACCGCCCGCAGTTCGACATCGTCAGCCGTCTCGTCGACGATGCGCGGAGCCGCGGCGCCCGGATCGTCACGGGTGGCGAGCCGGCCTCCGACCTCGGCGAGTTGTTCTACCGGCCCACCATCGTGGCCGATATCGACAACGATGCGGCACTCGTGCAGGAGGAGCAGTTCGGTCCCGCGCTTCCCGTTATCCGCTACAGCGACGTGGACGAGGCGTTCGCGCTCGCGAACGCCCTCGACGTGGGCCTCGGCGCCTCCGTGTGGGCCAGCGACCCCGAGGAGGCCCGCGCCGTCGCCGCGCGCATGCAGTCCGGCACGGTGTGGATCAACTCGCACGGCGGCCTGCACCCGATGGTGCCGTTCGGTGGCGTGAAGAGCTCGGGCTACGGGTTGGAGTTCGGCGTCGAGGGCCTCAAGTCCGTCGCCGTCACCCAGGTCGTCTCCGGACCCGGCCGGAAGGCGTGACCGTGGCGGGCGCGAACAGCGGGGTCCGCTCCGCCATCGTCGTCGGAGCCGGCACCTTCGGGGCCATCGTCGCCCGGCGACTCACCGATGCCGGTGTCGCGGTGACGCTTGTCGAGGCCGGCGGCTACGACACGAATCCCGCCATCCACGACCCGTCTCGGGCGGGGGAGCTCTGGCATTCCGCCGAGGACTGGGACTTCTTCACCGTGCCGCAGCCGCACGCCGCCGGTCGTCGTCTCCATCTTCCGCGCGGGAAGGTCACTGGCGGGTCGCACGCACTGAACGCGATGATCTGGGTGCGCGGCGCCGCCTCCGACTACGACGCGTGGGAGGCGGCAGGCGCGACGGGGTGGGGCTGGGCCGAGGTCGAGCCGATCTACGACGCGATCGAGAACGATCTGCTGCCCGTCACCGACGACTACGCGCTCTCGCCCATCCAGGCCTCGATCATCGACGCCGCGGTGGAGGAGGGGCTGCCGCGCAACCCGAATTACAACGGGGGCACGCTCGATGGGGTCTCTCAGGAGCAGGTCACGATCAAGGACGGCCGGCGCGTCAACACCTGGACCGTGTACGCGCAGCCGGTCGCCGATCGGATGACCATCCTCACCGGTCGCGCCGTCCACTCCGTGATCGTGCGCGACGGGCGCGCGGTCGGCATCCGGCTGGGCGAAGGCGACGAGACCGAAGAGGTGTTCGCGGACGAGGTCATCCTGTCGGCGGGCGCCCTCGGCACGCCCGTCATCCTGCTGCGCTCGGGCATCGGTCCCGCGGCCGACCTGACCGCGCTCGGCATCCCCGTCGTGCACGACGCTCCCGGTGTGGGCAAGAACCTGCACGACCACCTCCTGTCGCCTGTCATCTTCGCGACGGAGAAGAAGCCGGTGGGGCCGCCGCAGCCCGGGGTCTCCGTGACGCAGAGTCACCTGTTCTGGCGCAGCCGCGACGGCCTGGCGCAACCGGACACGCAGCCCATCCACTTCTCCGTGCCGATGTGGGGCGACCTGGAACCACGCGGCACGGACGGGTTCACGCTCATGGCGGGACTCGTGACGCCGTACAGCCGCGGCGAGCTGCGCCTCACCGGGCCCGGACTCGACGACCTACCGCACATCGACCTGGCCGCGCTGGAGGATCAGCGCGACGTCGATGCCCTGGCCGCCTCCGTGCGCCAGTGCCGCCGCATCGGCGCACAGCCTGCGCTCGCCGAAGAGTGGGGTGCGCTCGAGGTCTACCCCGGGCCGGAAGTGACGGACGACGACGTGGAGGAGTGGGTACGGCGTACCGCCATCACCTACCACCACCAGGTCGGCACCTGTCGCATGGGCTCCGACCCGGAATCCGTTGTCGACCCGCAGCTCCGAGTACGCGGGATCGAAGCGCTCCGGGTGATCGACGCCTCGGTCATGCCGACCGTCCCCACCGGCAACACCAACGCGCCGGCCGCGATGATCGGCGAACGCGGAGCCCGGTCCATCCTGGGCGGGTGAGAGCGGACTATGCGGTCAGCGGGAGGGTGGGACGTGCGATCGACGCAGTGTGGCCAGCAGGGCGGCGAGAGCGTCGTCCAGGCGACCGTCCCCCGCGGAATCGGGCATCAGCACGGAGATCATCTGCCAGCCGGCGTTGCGCGACGCGATCTCGTTGACCGCGGTGTCGATGTCCACGCCGGCGGCGAGCTCGCCGTCTTCCTGCGCCTCGACCAAGCTCCGGCGGAACAGCTCCCGCCAGTGCAGGTTGTTGACGCGGTGGATACGGGTGACCTCCTCGTCCTGGGAGGCGTGGTCCCAGAACGCGATCACGACCTTCGCCCACAGTGGTCCGGAGGGGCTGTAGGGGAGGATCTCCCGGCAGATCCGCTCCAATGCCGCGAGACCGCGGACCCCCTGGATCTGGCGCTCGATGCGATCGTTGGCCTGGGTGTAGAGGCGGAGGAACGCCGCGGTGAGCACGCTGCGCTTGTCGGGGAAGTAGCGCGCGATCGCGCCGTGGGCGTAGCCGGCCTCCGTCGCGATCTCGCGCATCGTGAGGCTGTCGAACCCGACGCGGATGATGACCTTGATCGCGGCGTCGGCGATATGGACCCGGCGTTCCTCATGGTCGACGATCTTCGGCATCGTTCTCCTTCGTTCCCTTCAGCCTCTTTCATTTGGCCTTTATAGTCACCGATTGGTGACGAACGTAACGCGATCGTAACCCTCTGTGCGTATAGCGCGAGTACGATCTTTAAAATCACCAGCCGGTGACTAACTCAAGGAGGAGTTCTCATGAACCGCATTCGCTCGACCCGACGAGCCGCTGGTGTGATCACTGCCGTCGGCGTGCTTGCGCTCGCCGCCTGCAGCGCGACCCCGGCCGATCCCTCCGGCGCCGCCGACGGCGAACTGACCACTCTGAAGGTCGCGACGATCGGGCTCGTCTCGGACGGGGCTTTACTCGTGGGTCAGGAGCAGGGATTCTTCGAGGACGAGGGCCTCCGGGTCGAGACCTCGGTGGTGGCCAACCCCCCGGCGGGGCTCGCCGCCGCGCAGGGCGGTCAGGTCGACATCGCCTATGCGCCGAGCATTCCCCTTCTGAACGCGCTCGCCTCCGGAGTCCCGTTGCGGGTCGTCGCCCCGGCGGATGGGTACGTCGACGGTGCCGCCGCCGCTGAGGATCCGGCCGCCGTGGACGACACCGGCCTCTACGCCTCCGCCGCGAGCGGCATCACCGAGATCGCCGATCTGGAGGGCGCGACCATCGCGATCCCTGCGAGGAAGGCTCAGCTCGAAGTGGTCGTCTCCGACGCGCTCGACGGTGAAGGCGTGGACCCCTCGTCCGTCGAGTGGGTGGTTCTGGACTTCACCTCGGCAGTCGCCGCCTTGCAGAGCGGGGCCGTGGACGCAGCCGGCCTCGTGAGCCCCTTCACCAGTGAGGCCGCCGCTGCGGGAGCGACGTTCGTCTCCGCCCCCTCGGTGGCCTTCTTCGAGGAGGGCAGCGTGGGCCTCTGGACGGCGGGAGAGGGGACGGTGTCGGCGAAGAGCGACGCGATCGCGGCGTTCCAGCGCGCCGTAGCGCGCAGCAACGCCTATGCGAACGAGCACCCCGAGGAGGCGATCCAGGCGGGCATCGATGCGACCGGCTCCGCGCTCGACGTCGAAGACATCAAGCTCCCGTTCTGGCCCGCTCAGGTGGTCCCTGAAGAGCTGGACCGGGTGAACGAGAAGCTCGTCGCCCTAGGGTTCCTGCCCTCGCCGGTCGACCTGCAGGACGTCCTCGTTCCCGCGGAGTGATCCCATGACCCGCATCTCCTTCCTTCCGCCCGCCATCGGAGCAGCCGGCGTCGTCGCGGCGCTGGCGCTCTGGGAGTGGGCAGCCACGCTCGGCCCCCTCGCGGACTCCCCGCTTCCGGCGGCGACCGCCGCGCTCGGCGAGGCGGTCCGCCTCCTGGGCGTGCCCACCACCTGGGTCGCGCTCGGCGACACCCTGACCATGGCCGTCCTCGGACTCCTCCTCGCGATCTTGTTCGGCGTGGTGCTCGGAGTCGCGATCGGTACCTCGCCCCTCGCCATGCACGCGACGCGCGTGCCGCTGGAGTTCCTGAAGCCGATCCCGCCCATCGTGATCCTTCCGGTCGTGGTCCTCGTCCTCGGGCCGACGTTGAGCATGGGCGTGTTCCTGGTGTTCTTCGGCTGCTTCATCGCCATCGCCGTGCAGGCGTCGGCCGGGGTCTTCGACACCGACCCCGTGGCCCGTGCGACCGGACGTTCCTACGGCATGGGTCGCGGCGAGATCCTCGCGCGGATCGTGCTGCCCAGCGCCCTGCCCTACATCGGCACGGCGGTACGGGTTGCCGCTCCCACCTCCCTCGTCGTCGCGGTCGTCGCCGGCCTGCTCGGCGGGGGCCCCGGTCTCGGGCAGAGCCTTCTGCTGTCGCAGATCTCCGGGAATCAGGAGCAGCTCTTCGCCTATGTCCTGATCCTCGGCGTCCTCGGGCTGCTCGTGCAGGGCCTCAGCCAAGGGGCCGAGCGGCGAATGCTGCACTGGCACCCGCAGTACCGGAAGCAGGTTGCGTGATGAGTCTGACCACCTCGATCCAGACGCCGTCGCGCCTTGCGCGTCGGAGGGGCCAGGGCGGCCTTCCCCGCGGTGTCCTCGTGGCCGCCGAGATCATCGTGCCCATCCTGCTGCTGTGTGGGTGGTGGATCGCCTCGGCCGCGTCGACCAACCCGTTCTTCCCCCCGCTGCAGGTCATCCTCCAGCGACTGTGGCGGCTCGCGCAGACCCCGACGTTCCTCCTCGACGTGGCTTCCTCCGTGGGCAATCTGGTGCTGTCGTTCGTCCTCGCGAGCGCGATCGGCGTGTTGCTCGGGCTTCTCCTCGGTCTCGTCCGCCCGCTGAGCTGGCTCGTGGAGCCGACGGTGCACTTCTTCCGGGCCATCCCTCCCGTGGCGCTCGTCCCGATCTTCGTCAGCCTGATCGGTTTCGGCACCGAGACGCGGATCCTGTCCATCACGCTGGCCGCGGTCTTCCCGATCCTCATCTCCACGATCGACGGGGTGCGGGCAGGCGAGCCGACGCTCGACATGGTGAGCCGCGTCTATCGGTTCTCCGGCCCCGAACGCCTGTTCTCGGTCATGCTCCCTGCGGCGAGCCCGCGCATCCTCTCGGGGATGCAGGTGAGTCTCATCACGGCGTTCGTCGTGATGATCGCGAGTGAGATGCTCGGGTCCTCCACCGGGCTCGGCGCGGCGACCCTGCTCGCCCAGCAGTCGTTCGCCATCCCCGACATGTGGGCGGGCATCCTCGTGCTCGGCATCATCGGCTACGCCGCGACCGCCCTGTTCACCCTCTTCCGGCGCCGGACGCTGCGCTGGTACATCGCCTCCCAGCAACAGGAGAAGAACGCATGACCGTCATCCAGGAAGCTCCCATCCGGCTGCACGTCGAGGGGCTCGCCAAGTCGTACCGCACCAAGGACGGACTCGTCCCTGTGATCGCCGACCTCACCTTCGACGTCCGGGCCGGGGAGGTGTGCTGCATCGTCGGTCCTTCGGGCATCGGCAAGACCACTCTGTTGAAGTGCCTCTCCGGGCTGCAGGGCATCACGTCGGGCACCGCCGCCATCGACGGTGTGCCCATCGACGGGCCGCCGCCGGAGATGGCGCTGGTCTTCCAGGAGTACACGCGCTCGCTCATGCCGTGGCTGACCGTGGAGAAGAACGTCCGCCTCCCTTTGAAGCACCTTCGTCTTCCCGGCGCGGAACGAGAGGCGCGTGTGTCCGCCGCACTGGCAGCCGTCGGGCTGGCCGGCGCCGAGACGAAGTTCCCGTGGCAGCTCTCGGGAGGGATGCAGCAGCGCGTTGCGATCGCACGGGCCATCGCATACCGGCCGGAGGTGCTCATCATGGACGAGCCGTTCGCCTCCGTCGACGCACAGACGCGCTTCGAACTGGAGGATCTCTGCCTGCGCATCCGCGAGCAGTTCGGCATGACGATCGTCATCGTGACGCACGACATCGACGAGGCGGTGTACCTCTCCGACCGCGTGGTCGTGCTGGGGGAGCGTCCGGCGAAGGTCACCCGGATCATCGACGTCGCCTTCGACGCGCCGCGCGACCAGCTCACCACGCGAGCGCTCCCGGCCTTCGCTGAGCTGCGAACGCAGATCTTCGAACTGATCAGGAAGGCCGGTTGAATGTCGGTATCGCAGAGCCGCGGATACGAGCGTTTCGAGGGCAGAGCGGCCACCTTCACCTCGGACGCGGAGCCCTGGTGGCCGCAGCCGGCCCGTGCCCGCCCGGGAGCGCCGAACGTCATCGTGATGCTCGTCGACGATCTGGGCTTCAGCGACCTCGGGCCGTTCGGGAGCGAGATCGAGACTCCGCGGATCGATGAGCTCGCCGCCGACGGATGGGTGTTCACCAACTACCGCACAGCCCCGATGTGCTCGCCGGCCAGGGCAGCCCTGCTCACGGGGCTCAACCCCCATCGGGCCGGTTTCGGGTTCGTCGCCCATATCGACCCCGGGTACCCGGGATTCTCGTGCGAGCTGCCGGCTGCGGCGCCCACCCTCGCTGAGTCGCTGCGGGCCGGTGGTTATGCGACATTCATGGTGGGCAAGTGGCACCTGACGCTGGAGTCCCGGCTGCACGACGGCGCCGACCGCAGCACCTGGCCCCTGCAACGCGGCTTCGACAGGTACTTCGGCAGCATGGACGGCTTCACATCCCTGCATCATCCGCATCGGCTCGTGCAGGACAACGCGGTCGTCGACATGCGCGAGTACCCGGAAGGCTTCTTCCTCACCGATGAGCTCACGGACCGCGCCATCGGGATGATCGACGATCTCCGGGTAAACGATCCCGACCGCCCATTCTTCCTCTACTACGCGCACACCTCGGTGCACGGACCGATCCAGGCGAAAGACGCCGACATCGCCAAGTACCGGGGGCGATACGAGGCGGGCTGGAATCGGATGCGCGAGGAGCGCTTCGCTCGGCAGCGGGCACGCGGCATCGTGCCGCCTTCCGCCGCGCTCCCCGCCGAAGCGATCGCGGACGGCAGCGACATCCCGTCTTGGGACGAGTTGGATGTTCAAGACCAGCGCTTGTTCGCCCGACACATGGAGGTCTATGCGGCGGCCGTCGACGAGATCGACCAGAGCGTCGGCCGCCTGCTCGACCGCCTGGAGCGCAGCGGCGAGCGGGAGAACACGATCGTCGTGATCGCGAGCGACAACGGGGGCACGGCCGAGGGGGGCCCGACCGGCACCCGCAGCTACTTCGCGCAGTTCGGCGCACACGGCGCGCTGCCGGAAGGCTGGGTCACGGATGTGCCGAGGGCTGTCGAGGAGATCGGCGGACCGCGCCTGTGCGGCCAGTACCCGACCGGCTGGGCGCGGGTGTCCAACACGCCCTTCCGCTCCTTCAAAGCCACGACATACGAAGGGGGTGTGCATGCCCCGCTCATCATTTCGTGGCCGAACGCTCCGACGACGGGAGGCCTACGCGACCAGTTCGTCTTCGTCTCCGACCTCGCCCCCACGATCCTGGACCTCTGCGGTGTGCCGCCGCTGGAGGAGCGCGGGGGAGAGGCAGCGCTGGAGATGGACGGCGGGAGCATCTCCGCCGTGCTCGCCGATCCCGCGGCGCCCGGCCGCGAAGTGCAGTACTTCGAGTGCGTGGGGCGACGCGCCATCGTCGCGGATGGGTGGAAGGCCCTCTCGACCGTGGCTCCGTCGAAGGAGGAGGGGCCGGAGGGCGGGACCTGGGAACTGTACGACCTCGAGTCGGACCCGACGGAGACGACCGATCTGGCGGCCCGGCATCCGGAGCGTGTTGCGGCGTTGGCTGCGCGCTGGCACCAGGAGGCCTGGAGGAACACGGTCTTTCCCCTCGACGACCTCGGAGACCTCTTCCGTCTGCGTCCCGATACCGAGGAGGCGTTGTCGGCCCCGATCGACCTCGTGCCCTTCCGTCCGCCGCTGGAGCGGTTCCGTTCGTCCAAGCTCACGGTGTTGCGTTCGTTCCGCGTGGAGATCGACCTGTCTATGGACAACACCGCCGCCGGAGTCCTCGTCGCGCACGGCGACCAGGGCGGCGGCTACCTGGTCGCCCTCGATGAGGGGGTGCCGCGTGTGAGCTACAACGCCTATGGACGCATGCACCGGGCACAAGGGACCCGCCTGCCGCGCGGCGAGCACCGCCTCGCGCTCCGCGTCGACGAGCGGGCCGGACTGCGCTGGACGCTCGCGCTCGATGTGGACGGACGCGAGGTGGCGCGGATCCCTGACGTGCCCATGCTCATCGGCATGGCACCCTTCACGGGCATCAGCGTGGGCTACGACTACGGGGGGCCAGTGGATTGGGACCAGCACGAGAAGCACCGTTCGTATCCCTTCCGCGGAGGAGACCTCCGACGGGTGCGCTACGTGCCGGGGGAGCGTTCCCCCTTCGATCCGACCGTTCTCCGGGCGGTGGGCAGGGCGGTCCTGGTGGTCGCCGACTGATCGTGGCCGGCGTCGGCCGCTGAGGGGTCGCCGGCGTCGGCCGCTTCCTCGCGTCGACCGCGTCACGGCGGCGGTGCTCGCGGCCGCCGGCGGTCAGCGCAGCAACGACGTGATGGTCACCACGACGACGGCGACCACTCCGAATCCGGTCGCGAAGACTGTCAGTATCAGCGGGAGCGCGCCGCCCGGGAGGGGTCCGTCCGCGCGCGAGGTGAGCACCGCGGTCGTCCGGCGCTGTCTCCGGCGTGCGGCGACCCACAGCAGCGCCGCCGTCCCGACGCCCAGCACGCCCGGGACCAGCCCCCACCCCTCGGCGTCAGTCGGCAGCACAAGCGGGAAGACCCGCAGCGACAGCAGTGAGCCGACCGCGATCGCGAGGGCCGTACGCCGCCACGCCAGCTCCGTGCGCTCGGGCTGCAGCCCCGGGTCGTAGAGATCGGGCGCCGAAGTGCCGGGGGTGGTCATCCGGGTGGCTCCCTCAGCGCCACAGCACGCCGGCGAGGACGAGCAACCCCGTCGTCACCACGACCACGGCGAGCACCACGGCCGACAACGCGCCCGGCAACGGGCGTCCCTGCCGCAAGGCGCGTTCCGCCCTCATCCATTCCCACCACGCGAGCGGAGCGACGGCTGTGCCGGCGCTCATCAGAAGCAGCGAGGCGGCCAGCCGGAACCCGGGGTGCAGATCGAGCCCGAGGACCTCGAGCGCGACTCCGCCTGCGATCAGCGCCAGGCCGGTCCGGGTCCACGCCAGGAACGTGCGCTCGTTGGCGAGCGAGAACCGGGGATCGGGTTCGTCGCCGACCCGATACACGGAGGCGGGGAAGCGGCGCATGCGCCCATCGTACGGCGTGGCGCGCTCAGCCTCCGTAGACCACACGCCCGGCCAACCACGTCGAGACGACCGAGGTGTGTACGATCTCTTCCGGCGAGCCGCCGATCGCATCCCGTTCCAGGACCACGAAGTCGGCCGATTTCCCGGGGGTCAGGGAACCGGTCTCGGCGCCGAGGCCCATCGCCGTCGCGGCACTGATAGTGAAGACCTCCAGCGCCTCTTCGGCGGAGATCGCCTGCTCCGGCCACAGTGTCCCCGTCGCCCGACCGAGGGGATCGGCGCGGGTCACGAGCCCCTGCAGGCCCTCGAGCGTGTTCGGCGACTCGCTCACCGGCCAGTCCGATCCGCCGGCGACGAGGGCCCCGGCATCGAGGAGCGCACGGTTGGGCTGGGAGTGCTCGGCCCGGTCACCCAGCACGTCCGCCAGCGCCTGGGGGATCACACCCGGGTACCAGATGAACGGGGAGATGTCGGCGGAGACGTCGAGGGCCGCGAGGCGGGGGATGTCGCTCTCCGCGAGGAACTGCCCATGCGCGATCTGCACCGGCGTCGTGAACCCGTCCGCCCGCAGGCGCTCGGTCGCGTCGAGCACGAGGCGCGCGGATCCGTCGCCGGTGCAGTGCACCTTCGCCCCGAGGTCGCGCGCCGCGACGGCCCGGAGCCAGTCGGTGAGCTCGTCGAGGGTCATGGTCGTCTCGCCGTGGAAGTGGGCACCGTGCACCGGGTCGGCCGGATACGGGTCGAGGAAGGAGGCGGTGCGAGCAGGCGGCACGCCGTCGAGGAAGATCTTCACGAAGTCCGGGCGATGGTGCGGCGTGCGGAACTCCTCGCCCCGGTCGAGCAGGGGGGCACCGATGGGATCGAATCCGAAGATCTCGTCGTTGATGAGGAGCGAGGACACCACCCAGGCGTGCAGCTCGTCGGCGCGATCGAGCCCAGCGAGCGCGGCGAGGATGTCGACGGAGACCCCCGCGTCCTGGAACGCGGTGATCCCGAAGGAATTGAGCAGTTCGATGCCGCGGCGGGAGGCGGCGGTGTGCTGCTCCGGGGTGAGTCCGCCACTGCGGTCGTACGCCTCCTGCACCGGGATGCCGGCGGCCTCCAGGAGCACTCCGGTGGGCGTGCCGTCGTCGGCGTCGAGCACCGTCACCCCGGAGGTCGGGACGCTGCCGGCCGTGATGCCGGCGAGCTCCAGCGCCCGGGTGCTGGCCCAGCGGTTGTGGCGGGAGTCCTCCATGAGCGCCACCGGCCGTCCGCCCGCTGCCTCGTCGAGCCGTCGCCGCGTGGCGGTGTTCGCCAGCGTCGGGAGCAGGGTCGTGGCCACGGCGCCGCCGACGATCCACGCATCCTCCGGCAGGGTCTGCGCCTTCTCCCGCACCCGGTCGAGGATCTCGTCGAGCGTGAGAGAAGGGGTAAGAGACAGTTCGAAGAGCTCGGTCCGTCCGGCGAGCGCGTGGTGGTTGTGCACGTCCACGAACCCGGGATACACGGCCGCGTCGCCGACCTCGATCAGCTGCGTGCGGCGGCCCCGGAAAGCCTCCACGTCGGCGCGGTCGCCGACGGCGAGGATCCGTCCGTCTCGTACGGCGAAGGCCTCGGCATGCGGACGGGCGCGGTCCGACGTGCGGATCACGGAACCGGAGACGATGAGGTCGGCGACGTCGGTCATGTCAGGCGTCTCCGAAGGTCGCGGGCTCGAGCGACGGGGTGTGGTGGGTGGTCGACAGCAGGCGGCCATGCGCGCCGAACGTGAAGTGCGTCGGCACCTCACCGCTCTCGTCGAGTCCGAACAGCACGCCGTGGGAGCGGATCGCGTTCACGTCGCGGTGGTCGGCGATCGTCACCGAGGCGCACGGGATCACCTTCTCGCGCCACGCGAAGATGTAGATCCCCGGGCGGACCTCCCACACGCTGTTCTCGTCGGTATCGGCGAGCCCGCGCTCGGGACCGGCCAGGCACTGCCACGAGTACCAGCGCGGGGAGAGGTACACGTGCTCGTAGGCGTGCTCTTCGCTGTAGACCCACTCCACGCGGCGGCCGATGAGTGTGGTCGTGGGAGCGGCTTCGGCGCCGGTGACCGCGGCACCCTCGATGGTGCCGGGGGCGAAGTGGTGCTGCACCCGGGTGCGGCCCTGCTCCGGGGCGGGGAGGATCTCGGAGATCACCGCGAGGGAGCGTCCGTGCCGCAGGTCGAGCACGAGCGAGACGGCCTCGTTCGGGAGGTAGCGGTGGTGGAACTGCACGAAGTAGAGCTCGTCGTCGACCTCGAACGCCTCGTAGTCGTCGGTGTCAGTCGCCGCCTCCGTGGGGTCCTCGGCGCCGGGCTGGTACTCCCAGGCCACCGTCGAATCGTCGAAGCGGTGGACGATGCGGGTACCTCGGGCGTCGACGACGGCGATCTCGCGACCGCTCAGGGCGGTGCTGTGCGGGGCCTTGTTGGCGTCGAAACCGGGGGCGAGGCCTTCCAGTGGCAGCCAGGTGGAGGTGTCGGCGGGGTTCAGAGTGGTCATGGAGTTCCTTCGTTCGAGGGCGGGAAGGGGGAGGTCAGCGATTGCTGAACTGCTCGAGATCGGTGGCGAGGCCGTCGTAGACGGCGGGCTTCGCGCGGCGGAGGTAGGCGGCGTAGACGATGCCGCCGATCAGCGCGAGCACGAGCAGGAGCGGCATCAGGCGGATCGCGAGCTCCTCGGAGCCGGCGACGATGTTGAAGTTCACGATCGCCAGGATCGAGATGGCCGCGATGCCGAGGAAGCCGATGCCCGGCGCGATGAAGGTGCTCCACCATCGCGGGTCGTTCCGGCGCCGGAAGTACACGACGATCGAGATCGCCGCGAGCCCCTGCAGGATCAGCACGCTGAGGGTGCCGAAGCCGAGCATCGCGGGCACGAGCGTGACGATGGGATCGGCGCCGGCGAGGGCGAACAGGATCGCCACGATCGCCGCGAAGCCGGCCTGCACGATGCCCGCGAGCTGCGGGGCGCCGTTCGGGCGGGTGCGGGCGAGGGCCTGGGGGAGGATCTTCGCGCGACCCAGTGAGTACAGGTAGCGGGTGGCGGAGTTGTGGAAGGCGAGCATCGCCGCGAACAGGCTCACGAGGAGCAGCACCATCATCACGGTCGTGAGCGGGCCGCCCAGGTACTGCTGCGAAAGCGAGAAGATGAGGTCGCCCGTGGGCAGGTGCTCGAGTGCCGTGGCCTGCGCCTGGGCGACGCCGGTCGCGCTCACCACGGCCCAGGTCGTGACGCCGAGGATCACGCCGATCGCGATGATCGAGGTGTACGTGGCCCGCGGGATGGTGCGCAGCGGCTGCTTGGCCTCCTCGCTGAAGAGCGCGGTGGCCTCGAACCCGAGGAAGCCGGTCGCCGCGAGCAGCAGGCCGATGGGCAGCGAGCCGGAGAACACGGCCTCCGGGCTGAACGCGGCGACGTCGTACCCCGTCTGCACGAGCACGGAGACGTCGAACACGACGAGCATGAGCACCTCGAGCACGAGGCACACGCCGAGGACCTTCGAGCTGAAGTCGACGCCGATCCGGGCGAGGACGAAGCACACGACGATCGACAGCAGACCCCACACGAGCCAGTGCACGTCGAGTCCGGTGAGGTCGCGGATGATCGTCTGCATGAAGAAGCCGCTGGTGCCGATCGTGCCGACGACGAAGAAGTTGTAGCCGAGCGTCGCGATGAGGCCCGCGACGAGTCCGCCGGTGCGGCCGAGGCCCTTCACGACGAAGGCGTAGAAGCCTCCGGCGTTCACGAGCTGCTTGGACATCTGGGCGTAGCCGATCGCGAACAGCAGCAGGATGGCCGCGACGAGGAAGAACGACATCGGGGTGCCGCCGCCGTTGCCCAGGGCGATCGCGAGGGAGGCGACGACGACGATCCCGGTCAGCGGCGCGACGGCGGCCAGGACGAGGAAGACGATGCCGGCGACGCCGAGGGCGCCGGGGCGGAGGGAGGTGTGGTGCGGCGTCGTGGGTGCGGAGGTCTGCTCTGCCACGTCGGCTCCTTTGCTCGGGTGACGGCCGTGCGGACACGGCATCGACGACGAGGGGAATCGTCGATAGAGCGAGTCTGCTCGCCGCCTCGACCCGGCGCTTGACCGTGAGCGAAGGACGATGGTGCCATCGCGCACACTCCGGCGGCGGGCGTGCGGCCCCTTCGCCCCGCGGAGCAGGATGACCGGGACGACACCGCTGTCTCGTCGGCGCCGCTCGGCGCCGGGCCGCGGTCGGAGGATGCGATGGACCTGCAGCTCGACGGCACGACGGCCCTCGTCACGGGTGCCGCCTCCGGCATCGGCCGTGCTGTCGTCGGAGCGCTCGCCGGCGAGGGGGTGCGGGTCGCGCTGCTCGACCGGGATGCGGCTGCGCTCCGGGATGCCGCCGGGGACGCCGGCGCCGATCCGGTGCTGCTCGCCGCCGATGTGACGGATGAGCAACAGGTGGCCGCCGCGGTCGACGCCGGTGTCCGTGCGCTGGGCGGTCTCGACGCGGTGGTCTGCTGCGCCGGGATCTCCGGCCCGGTCGGGACGCCGATCGAGGAGACCGCGCTGGAGGCGTGGGACCGGGTCCTCGCCGTCAATGTCACGGGTGCGTTCCTCGTGCTCAAGCATGCGATCCCGGCGCTCCGGGAGTCCGTCGCCGGCTCCGTCGTGCTGCTCGCGAGCGACTCGGCCGTCGTGGCCTCACCGGGCATGGCCCCCTACGCCGCGTCCAAGGCCGCGCTCGTCCAGTTCGGACGGGCGCTGTCGGTCGACCTCGCCGGGACGGGGGTGCGGGTGAACGCCGTGGCACCGTCCATCGTCGACACCCCGATGAGTCGCGGGGACCTCGGCGCCGCGGCGTTCGACGAGCCCGCCTTCCCCGTGCAGAGCGCCGACGAGGTCGCCGCGCACGTCGCCTACCTCCTCTCCCCGCGGAGCCGGGCGGTCAACGGCACCACCCTCCTCAGCGACTTCGGGTACACCGCCCGGTCGGGATTCCCCGCCTGACGCGCCCGCGTCCGGCCCCACCGCGCACGCGCGCAGAAACACACAGGAGCACACATGGCAACCGTGGTCGGATCGAGCGTCTCCGGACGCGTCGTCGTCATCACCGGAGGCGGCACGGGCATCGGCGCGGCGGTCGCGGAGCGGTTCGCGGCCGAAGGCGCGCACGTCGTCGTGGTGGGCCGCCGCCCCGAGCCGCTGCACGAGGTCGAGCGGGCCGTCGGGGCCTTCCCCGTCGTCGCCGACGCGGCGGACACGGCGTCGGCGCAGGCCGCGATCGCCGAGGTCCTCGCGCGGTTCGGCCGGATCGACGTCCTCGTCGCGAACGCCGGGGGACACGGGTTCTCGCCGGTCGCCGAGACCGACGACGCGAGCTGGGACGCCGCGATCCGCGCCAACCTCACGACCGCGTTCGTGATGGCGCGGGAGGCGCTACCCGCGCTGATCGAGGCCAAGGGCCAGGTGGTGATCGTCTCGTCCCTGGCCGGGCTCTTCGCGGGTCCGTCGGTGGCGGGATACACGGTCGGCAAGCACGCCCTCATCGGCCTCACCCGGACGCTCGCACGCGACTACGGACGCCACGGCGTGCGCGTCAACGCGATCTGCCCCGGGTGGGTGCAGACACCGATGGCCGACGAGGAGATGGACGAGTTCGCGGCGCACGCCGGCCTCGGCTCCCGGGAGGAAGGGTACGCGACGGTCACCGCCGACGTACCGCTGCGCCGCCCCGCGCGGCCCGCCGAGATCGCCTCCGTCGTCCGGTTCCTCGGGTCGGGGGAGTCGTCGTACATCACCGGCGCCGTGATCGTGGCGGACGGCGGGTCGCACGTGGTCGACGTGCCGACCATCGCCTTCGACCACGCCGGGATGTAGCGCGGGCAGGGCCCGTGGCGACCCGGCCCGCGCGTCAGTCGATCCGGAGCTCGAAGCCGTCGTCGGTCGGGACGACCGCGACGTGCGTGAGGTCGTCGACGTGCGCCGTCGGGGCGTGGGCTCCGGCGTGCGGGCCGATGCCGATCACGCGCATGCCCGCGGCGTGGGCGGCCTGGATGCCCGCGCCCGAGTCCTCGAATACGACACAGTCCGCCGGGTCGATGCCGAGCGTGCGTGCGGCGAGGAGGAAGCCCTCCGGGTCCGGCTTCGACGCGGACACGCTCTCCGCGGTGACGGCGAGATCGGGGACGGTGAGACCCGCCTGGCCCATGCGCGCGGTCATGAGGGCGACGTTGGCCGAGGTGACCACCGCGTGGGGGAACGGGTGCAGGGCGGCGAGCAGCTCCTCGGCGCCCGCGATGCCGATCACACCGTCCACGTCGGAGGCCTCGGTCGCGAGCATGACCTCGTTCTCGCGGAGGTTGATCGCGTGGTCGCGCTCGGGGAGCAGGATCGCCATGCTCTGATGCCCCTGCCGCCCGTGGACCGTGCGGAGCACGGTCTCCGGGTCGATTCCGTGCGGCTCCGCCCAGGCGAGCCAGAGGCGCTCCACGACGGCGGTCGAGTCGACGAGGGTCCCGTCCATGTCGAGGAGGGCGGCGCGGGCGTGGAGGATCTCGGTCACTCCCTCAGGCTAACCCCCACTTCGTCGACCCACCCCCTTTCGCGCCTCCCGGCCCCTTGCGATCGCGCGCAAGGGGCCGGGAGGAACGCAACGGGGTGGGTCGACGGAGTCAGCCGCCGAGGTAGGCGCGGTGGAGGAGGGCGGGATCGTCTTGGAGGGCCTGCGGCGCACCCTGGAACGACACACGGCCGCCGGCGACGACCACCGCCTCCTGCGCGAGGCCGAGTGCGAGCTGCGTGAACTGCTCCACGAGCAGCACCGCCACCCCGGACTCCGCGATCGACGACACGATCGGCATCAAGCGCAGGAACACGACCGGCGCGAGGCCCAGCGACATCTCATCGATGAGCAGCACCCGGGGCTTCGCCGCGAACGCCCGTGCCAGCACCACCATCTGCTGCTCTCCACCCGACAGCAGCGCCGTGGGGGAGTCGATGCGCTTCTCGAGCTCCGGGAACTGCGCCAGGACGGCCCCGATCTCGTCGGCGGTGCGCGCCGTAAGGGAGAGGTTCTCGCGCACGGTCAGCGACGGGAACACGGCGCGTCCCTGCTCGATGTGCACGATGCCGCGCCGAGCCCGCGTCACCCGGGAGAGCCGGTCGATCGGCTCCCCGTCGAGGAGGATCGATCCCGCGGAATGCGGGGTCACGCCGGACACGGCCTCGATGAGGCTCGTCTTACCCGCGCCGTTCGGACCGACCAGGGCCAGGACCTCGCCGCCGGCGACCCGCAGCGAGACGTCCGAGATGACCGGCCCGGCGCCGCGGCTCACCGTGACGCCGTCGAGTACCAGTTCGCTCATTTCAGCAGCTCCGTCTCTCCCATGTACGCCTTGACGACGTCAGGGTTCGCGAGGACCTCCGCCTGCGGGCCGCTCGCCAGGACGCGGCCGAAGTCGAGGACCGTGAGGGTCGGGCACACCGAGCGGACGAGGTCCAGGTCGTGCTCGATGATGATGAGGGCCACGCCGTAGCGCCCCGGGAGCTCACGCAGGCGAGCCGCGAGCGCCAGATGCTCCTCGTGCGAGAGGCCGGCGGCGGGCTCGTCGAGGATGAGCAGGCGCGGGCGGGCGGCGACGTTCGCCGCGACTTCCACGAGCCGCCGGGTGCCGACGTCGACGCTCGAGAGGCGCGCCCGGGCCGGAGGGCACCCGAAGAAGGCGAGGACCTCGTCGATGTCCGCCGCGGCGAGCCGCCGTCTGGCCACGAAGCGCACGTAGCCGCCCACCGTCAGCGCCGGGGGGACGCGGTCCTGCTGGAACGTCCGTCGCAGTCCGAGTCGCGCACGCCGGGTGGGGGAGAGGCCAGCCAGGTCGCGGTCGCCGAGGAGCACGCGGCCCTCATGCTGGGGGAGGAAGCCGCTGATGGCGTCGACGAAGGTCGACTTCCCGGCGCCGTTCGGACCGATGAGCCCCATGATCGAGGCGGCGGGCACCGTGAACGAGACGTCGTCGAGGGCCTTGAGCGCCCCGAACTGCACGGTCAGACCGTCGACCGTGAGCACCGGGGCGCCGTCGAGGGCGGCCTCGTCGACGGTGGCCGTCGTGGTCGTGGTGATCGCCGTCGCACCGGTTCCCGCGTCCGGCGGGAGCGCCGTGAGCTCCGCGCTGGCCGTGCGCCGGTCGGCCCGTCGGTACAGGAGGTTGCGGATGCCCTGGCCGAGGTTCGTGCCGCTCGTCAGCGCCTGCACCCCCAACACGCCGAACACGACGAAGCCCCAGTCCTGGGGCACGCCCCAGCGCTTGAGCAGCTCCGGCACGAGCACCCACAGCAGTCCGCCGAAGATGGCCATGTCGATGAGGTGCGCGCCGGACATGATCGCCAGCACGTACAGGGCGAGGGACTGCAGGGGTGTGAAGCTCGAGGCGAAGGGGAGCTGCACCTGTCCGGCGAGCAGCCCGCCGGAGATGCCGCCGAGGGCCGCCGACACCGCGAACGCCGTGAGCTTCGCGGTGCGCACGCTCTGTCCGGCCGCGGCCGTGCCGCGCTCGGAGAACGCGACGGCCTTCCAGCTCGCGCCCCACCGTCCGCGCTGCAGGAAGAACACCGCCAGGCCGCAGACGGCGAGCACGACGATGGAGAGGAAGAAGAACTCCCGGTCGCTCCCGAACAGCGCCGGGCGCTCGATCGCGATGCCGTCCGCGGATCCGGGGAACTGGATCTGTACGAGCGTCACATCGGCCGCCGCGGCGAAACCGAGCGTCACCACCGCGAGGTTCACCCCGCGCAGCCGCAGGGCGGGGAGCCCGACGAGGATGCCGACGAGACCGGCCGCGACGCCGCCGAGCACGAGCCAGACGAGGAAGCCGCCGGGCGCCTGCATGACGTTCAGCAGCGAGACGATCCACGCCCCGACCGCAGCGAAGGTGAGCTGGCACAGGGCGATCATCCCGGCCGAGCCGGTGACGATTCCGAGGCCGAGAATCGCGATCGCGGCCGTGACGGCGCTGATCGCGAGGAAGACGAAGTAGCCGGGAAGGGCGGCGCTGAGGAGCGCGCCCACGCCGATGCCGACGACGGCGACGGCGAACGGCCAGGTGATCCGGAACCAGGGGCGGTCAGCGAGCGGCATCCCACACCTCCTTGCGTTGCGTCCACAACAGCAGGACGACGATGAACAGGAACGGCAGGAAGTTGCGCACGAGCGCCACTTCGTCGATCTGCGCGACGAGTCCGCCGAGGACGCCGAGGAGCAGCCCGCCGACGACGGCGAGGTCGAGCCGGCGGAAGCCGCCGAGGAGCGCGGCCGCCGCAGCGGGGACGATGAGCATGGACAGGCTCGTGGCGTCGTTCGACTGCGAGGGCGCGACGATGATGATCGCGATGGCGCTGATGATCCCGGTGACGAACCAGACGGCGATCGACAGCGGTCGCGAACGGATGCCGAGCAGCTCCGCCGTGGTCGGCCGCTCCGACAGCGCGCGCAGCTGGGTGCCGACCCTGGTGCGGCGCAGCACGATGCGCACGGCGACGGCGGTGACGACGGCCATCGCCACTGTCGCCACGGTCACCTGGCTGATCACCACGCCGCCGAAGGAGAACGCGGGGCCGGCGATGATCGGGGTGAAGGGCTGCGGCTTGTTGCCGAACAGGATGAACGACAGGGAGATGAGCAGCAGCAGCGGGCCGACCGTCATGGCCGAGCGGGTCGTCGTCGACGCCTCCGACAGCCACGTCGCGGCGATGAACCCGATGGCCGCGGCGAGCAGGCCCGCGACGAGGACGCCGAGGATCGACCCGAGCCAGATGGGCAGCCCGATCTCGCGCACGAACCACACGGCGGTGAACGCGCCGAACATGCCGGTGGCGGCCTGGGCGAAGTTCACCACGCGCACGAGGCGCGACATGAGGGTGAGGCAGACGCCGAGGACGGCGTAGAGGCCGCCGGCGGCGAGACCGGCGATGGCGCCTTGGAGCATCAGGCGTCCTTTCTGGTGAGGGGGAGGGCCCTTCGACAGGCTCAGGGACCCAGGGTGGGTCGCTGAGCCTGTCGAAGCGCGGGACTATTCGCCGATCCGGAGCCAGTCGTCGGCGACCTTCTCCCAGGCGTTCGTGCCGGACTTCAGGATGATCGGCCAGCCCGCGGTGTTCTGCGTGCCGAAGGCGTAGGGCGTCCCGACCATCGGGTTCTCGATCGGGTCCATGCCCTTCAGCGCCTCGGAGACGCTCTCCCGGGTGATGTCGCCGTCGATGCTCTTCAGCACCTCGATGAAGTACGTGGCCGCGAGGTACCCGCCCTGGCTGAACGAGGTGAGGGGGATGTCGTTCTCCTCCATCAGCGTCCGCCAGTCCGCGTTGATCTCGTCGTCGTCCGTGAAGGGGTAGAACTCCGCGGGGACGTAGATGCCGGCACCCGCGTCGTCGATCGCGTCGGCGAAGTTCTCGCTGTACACGCTCGTGAGGTAGAGCCAGGTCACGTCGTCCCAGCCCTGCGCGTTCGCGGCCTTGACCTGTCCGATCGCGTCCGGCTCGACCGGGTTGATCGCGAGGGCCTTGCAGCCCTGGTCGCGGGCCTTGACGATGTAGGGCGTGTAGTCGGAGGCGCCGTAGGGCACGGTGTCGTCGACGTACTTCGGCTCCTTGCCCGTGATCTCGGTCCACTTGTCGATCGCGGCCTGGTAGGTCGGGCGGGTGGAGCCGGCGATCTCCAGCAGGATGCAGATGTCGTCGAGTCCGAGCACCTCGGAGCCGTACTGCAGCGTGAGGGTCATGTCGTTGAACGGGCCGACGTTGGCCGGTGAGATGTTCTCGCTGTCGAAGCAGCCCGTGTCGACGCCGATGCCGGGAACCGAGAGGATGCCCTCCTGCTCGTAGTACTTCGCGTTGATCTCGCACTCGATGAGGCTCGCGGAGCCCACGAGCGCGACGGCTTCGTCGCTGCCCACGATCTCCCGTGCCGAGGCGGTGGCCGTGGCCGGGTCGCCCTTGTCGTCGAGCATCTTGTACTCGATCATGCGGCCATCCAGGCCGCCGTCCTCGTTGAACGCGTCGAAGACGGCGGCAGCCGCCTGCGAGGCCTCCGGGAACGTCGCCGGGCCGCTGATCGTGTTCACGGAGCCGATGACGATGGGGGCACCGTCGCCCCCGGCTCCGTCGCCACCGGCGCAGCCGGCGAGAGCGAGGGCGGCCACGGCGATGACCGCCGCGGTGCCGGATGCTCGTCTGTTCATGTGCTTCTGCCTCTCCTGTTCGGGTCGTGCTGTCAGCTCGAAGGCTGGGTCTCGGTGCTCATCGACGGCGCGCGCAGGGCGCGGTTCACGAGCTCCGTGTCGGTGAACTGCTCGAAGGCGACGATCTCGCCGCCCGCCACGCGCCAGACGTGGGCCACCCGGGCGGCGAAGAACCGCCCGGTGCGCTTGTAGGTGCCGGAGTAGGTGCCGATGCCGACCACGACGTCGCCGCCGTCGACGACCTCGTCGATCGCGACGGTGTAGTCGTCCCACTCCTCCTGGATGCGGCCGAAGACGTTCTCGGCGACCGCGTCCGGGCCGATGTAGGTTCCGGCATAGGGGAATCCCGCGGCCTCGGTCCACTCGATGTCCGGTGCGAAGGGCGCGAGCATGCCGTCCAGGTCGCCCCGGTCGTTGGCGGCGTAGTGGTCGCGGATCAGGTCTGCGTTGCTCATGTGCTCTCTTTCCGTGGTGGGTCGCTGCGCCCGTCTGGGTCCCCGAGCGTGTCGAAGGGTGGGTCCCTGAGCCTGTCGAAGGGTCGAAGGGTCGAAGGGTCGAAGGGTCAGACGGGCTGCGCGTCCGGGTAGGCGACGGCGCCCAGGGGGTAGATGTGGCCGCCGGCGCGGGAGTGCTCGGACTCGCCGTCGCCGTTGAGGCCGAGGAAGATCCCCGTCGTCATGAGCTGATAGCCGAGGTCGTGGAGCCAGACGCTCGCCACCGCGATCCGGAACTCGCGGAAGCAGAACAGGTACAGGCCGTCCGCGAACTTCCACACCGTGGAGAGGTCCATGTCGCCGTGACCGCGCTGGACGCCCTCGAGGCACTGCCACGCGTAGCGCTGGCTGGAGACGTAGACGTGCTCGTACAGGTGCTGGGGGCTGTAGCGGTAGATGTTCCGCTTGCCGATCAGATCGCGGCTCGGACCGGGGACCTCGCCGGTCGCGGGCCCGGCGTCGGTGGTCGCGGCCCAGAAGTCCTGCCCCACCTGCGGGGTGCCCTCGACGGCCTCGGCGGCGATGCGGGAGCGGATGACGGTGGCGCGGTGGGTCGTGGTGGAGAAGACGACGGTGAGGGCTTCACGCTCGCGGGTCTCGAAGGGGATGTTCACGAAGACGACGTCGTCGCGCACGCGGACCGCGTCATACGGGTCGCGTCCCGAGGCACCCAGTCCCTCCCAGGTCACGGAGTCCTCGTCGAAGCGGAGCGCGAGCGTGGTGTCGTCGTCGAGGGTGAGCGTGAGCGCGGTTCCGGCGAGCATCGTGTTCGGCAGGCGGAACGCGTCGATGCCGGCGGCGAACTCGTCGTACGTGCGCCATTCGTCCAGAGTGGGGTCGGTGGAGATGTCGGTCATGAGGGTCCTGACGTCGCACACGGCGGGGCCTCGTCGCCCCGGGCACCGCGTCGTCGCGATGCGCTTGCCTCATGCTCCGGCCGGGTCCGGGGAGCCCTCAAGCGTGCGGCGTCCATCCCGCGCCGAGAGTCAACCGGCGTGCCCTCCCGGGCAAGCCCCGTCCCCCCGCAGCGGCTCCGTCCTCCCGGGTGCGGGACGTTTGTGATCCCGAATGGCGGAAAGGACGCGAGGGGAAGGGGGTCAGTGGGTGGCGCGGTACTCGCTGGGGGAGACCCCGAACGCGGTCTTGAACGCACGGCTGAAATGCGCCGCGTCGACGAAGCCCCAGCGGGCGGCGATCGCGGCGACGGGACGGTCGGCGAGCATCGGGTCGAGCAGATCGCGGCGGCACTGCTCCAGGCGGCGCGTGCGGATCCACGTCGACACGGTCACCCCCTGCTCCTGGAACAGGCCGTGCAGATGCCGGGTGGAGATGAAATGGGCCGCGGCGATCGAGGCCGGGCCGAGGTCGGTCGAGGCCAGGTGGCGATCGATGTGCGAGCGGATCCGCTGCATGAGGGCGCGGTGCGGGTCGGCGGTGGCCTGGTCAAGCCCGAGTTCCCGCGTGAACACGGTGGTCACGAGGTCGAGGGCGCTGTGCGCGAGCCGGGCCCCCGTCGTGCCCGCGAGTTCGTCGAGGTTCCCGGCGAGCTGTGTCAGATACGGCACGACCATGCCGCCCAGCCCCTCCTGCCCGGAGATGCGGACGGCCGTCAGCTGCCCGATCATGTCCGGTGGGAGGCTGATGAGATGCTTCGGGAACATGACGACCATGGTGCGGAAGTCCTGATCGAAGACGAGGGAGTACGGTCGATCGGTGTCGTATACGGCCAGGTCTCCCGGCTGCAGCACGGCCTCGCGGTCGTCCTGGATGAGAAGGCCCGTCCCCGCGAGCATCAGACTCACCTTGAAGTACGACCGGTCTCCGCGGGCGATGAGCTCGGTGGTGCGCTCGACGACGTGCGAGGTCGCGCGGATGTCGTTGACGTGCACCTCGTCGACCGCGGCGCCGCGGATCACGCCGCGGAACTGATCCGCGCCCGCGGTGGTCACCTGCAGCGGGACGAAGGACTCGGAAACGGCGGCGCGGAACTCGCTGATGTTGCGCGCGACGAGGGTCGACACCGATTCGGCGGGGGTGGTGAGGGCACCGTTCATGACTGATCACCTCGGGCTGGTGGGAACGACGACGTTGTATACGATCCGTTCCGTGATGCTACCACCGGCAACGATCGCGTGGGGCGCCTTCTAGGATGTGGTCCGTGAAAGACGGGACGATGTCGAGGCTCGCACAGCGCATCCTGCGGGTGCTCCGTCAGGTGCGGGGTCCCGCCACCTCGGATGCGGTGTTCGAGGCGACGGCCTTGATCGTCGGCGCCGCCTTCCTCGTGGTGGGCTTCGCGGTGGCGCTGCCGGCGTTCTGGGGGCGGGAGCTCTCGATCAGCGGCAGCGGGTCGATCGGCATGTTCGCGGCGTACGGCGGCGCGCTCACAGCTGCCCTCGCCTTCGGTCTGGGGCGACTCGCCGTGCGAGCTCCTGCGCCGGACCCCGCTGTCGCCCGAGACGGGTTCGCGGTGCCGGGCGACCGCCTCCGCTGGTATGACCTCGCCGCCATCGCGTTCGCCCACGCCGCGATCGCCTCCCTCGGCTGGCTGGGCATCGCGGAGCTGCTCGAGCGCAGTTTCGTGGATGCCCCCGTCTTCCCGTTCCCCGGAGCGATCCTCGTCGCGGTGGCGTTCGCGCTCACCGGCTACGTCGCGTTCCTCAGCGCCGTCGCGTTGACTCCCATGGTGCTGTCGCTGGTGCTGGCGGTGTTCCTCGTGGTCGGGGCGTTCGCGGCGATGCTCGCGTCGAGCGACGTGCACTGGTGGCGCGACAACCTGTCGGCGCTGGGAATGAGCAGCAACAGCGCCTCGGTGGCGTTCAACGTCACCCTCGTCATCGCCGGCATCATGGTGACGACGATCTCCCGCTATGCGACGGCGGGGCTGCCCGTCGACGAGCCGGTCGACCGCCGTGGTCGGACGATCGTGCGCGGCGGCCTGATCCTGATGGGGATCTTCCTCGCGTGCGTCGGCATCTTCCCCGTGGACGAGTTCTTCCTTCTGCACAACACCGTCGCCACCGGCATGGCGGTGGTGTTCGCGGTGGTCGTCATCGGCCTGCCCTGGTTCGTGCGCAGCATCCCGCGGGTCTTCGTCGGGCTCGGCTGGGCCTATGTGCTCGTCATCGTCCTGCTGGGGGCGTTCTTCGCGGTCGGCTATTACAACCTGACCGCTGTCGAGCTCATCGCCGCGGTGCTGATCTTCAGCTGGATCATCGTGTTCCTGCGCACCGCCGGGGCGATGGGCACCCCGGCGACGCACGCGGACGGTCTCGCCGTCCCGGACGTCCGGACCATCTGACGGTCGTCGGCCCCGCGGGGCCCTCAGTCGCTCAGGAGACGTGTCGCCTGCCGGGTGCGCTGCAGCGCGTCGACCGTTTCGGCATATCGGCGCTTGGCGACGCCGATGAACAGGCAGTCCACGAGGGCGAGCTGCGCGATCCGGCTCACCATCGCCCCGGCGCGGAAGGTGGACTCGCGCACCTCGGTGAACAGCGCATGGTCGGCGACCTGGGCGAGGGGGGAGTCCTTCACGGAGGTGACGGCCACGGTCGTCGCGCCATGGGTGACGGCGGCTTCGAGGAACCGCACCGTCTCGATCGTCGACCCGGCGTGCGAGAACCCGATCGCGACGGTCGTCCCCACGGGGAGCACGGCGGCGGCGATCGCCTCGTGGGGGTCGGAGAGCACGTGAGCGTTGCGGCCGACGCGGAGCAGCTTGTGCGCGAGGTCCTCGGCGACGAACTGGCTGGCGCCGATGCCGTAGAGGAGGATCCGATCGGCGCCGTCGATGGCGGCGACGGCCGCCGTCAGCACCGCGAAGTCGAGCTGGCCGACGGTCTCCTCGATCGCGAGGAGTTCGAGAGCGGCGAGCTTGGAGACGGCCTCCTCCAGGGAGTCCTCGTCGGAGATCTCCGAGCCGTAGGCGCCGCGGGCGGAGAACTGCGCCGACTCTTTGCCGAGCTCCGTGGCCAGGGCCATGCGCAGCGGCGCGTAGCCGGTGAAGCCGATGGCCCGGCAGAACCGGACGACGGAGGCGACCGAGGTCTGGCACTCCGCGGCGAGTTCGCTGATCGTCTTGTCGATCACGAGGCTCGGGTTCTCCCGCACGGCGGCCGCGACGCGGGCCAGCGACGGGGGCAGGGTCGCAGCGGCGGCTTCGATCGTCGACTGGATGCTCACGGTATCCTCCGGAACGGCGGAACGGGATGGTAAATTCTTTTCAGAGAGTCTACGCGTTGTGTAGTCGCTTTTCTTTCTTTCCGCCGGATTCGAGGAGTGCCGATGAGCGAGACGACCGCCACCGTCGATCTCGGCAAGTCCCGTTGCCGCCTCGTCGTGCATGGCGCGACGGCCGGGGAGCGCTCCGGGATCGGAGCGCCGGGCCTTGCCGCGGCGGGCGGAGTGGAGGCGGCGCTCACCGCGATTCTCCCGCTGCTCGACGATGTCGAGCGCATCGACACGCTCGGCGTGGGGGCTGCCGGCGCCTGGTTCGCCCCGGAGGCGGCCGCAGAACTCGCCGCCGCGCTCGCCACACGGACCGGCGCACGTGTGGCCGTGGCGTCGGACGTGGTCACCGCCCATGCGGGCGCTCTCGACGGCGCGGCCGGCGTGCTGCTCATCGCCGGCACCGGAGCCGTGGCGCTGGGCGTCGACCCCTCCGGAGCGCGTCTGGTCGACGGCTGGGGCCCCGAGCTGGGCGACTTCGGCAGCGGATCCTGGCTCGGCCGGGAGGCATTGCGCGCGGTCCTCCGTGCCCACGACGGGCTGGCGGCGCCCACCGCTCTCACCGCGGCGCTCGCCGAGCCGGTCGGCCTGCCCTCGGCCGTGCAGGCCTGGCTCGCCGCCGACGGTGCCCTCGCCCGCCGCCTCGCGACCCTCGCGCCCCTCGTGCTCGCCGCCGCCGAAGACGACGACCCCATCGCCATCGGGATCGTCGAGGAGGCCGTGCGGCTCCTCACCGCGACGGCCGCCGCGGCCGCTGGGGCGACCGCGGACGTCGCGGTGCACGGCGGCCTCACCGACCACGACGGCTTCCGCGCCGCCCTGACCCGCGCCCTGGAGGCGAGCGGCCGCCGCGTCGTCCCCGCGCGAGGCGGCGCCATGGACGGGGCGCTGCTGCTGACCCGTCGCCTCGACCTCCCCCATGAAAGGTTCGTGCACCGTGCCGAATGACTCCCGTCTGACCACCCTCCTCGCCGAGCTCGCGGGCTTGGACACCGAGGCCTCCACCACCGAGCGGGGAGATCTCGACCTGTTGAGCACCACCGAGCTGGTGCAGCGCATGAACGCCGAGGACCGGCGCGTGCCCGAGGCGGTCGCGGGGCGCACGGCCGAGATCGCGGCGGCAGTGGACGGCATCACCGCGCGGTTCCGCCGCGGCGGGCGTCTCATCTACATCGGTGCGGGCACGGCCGGACGCATCGGCGTGCTCGATGCGAGCGAATGCCCGCCCACCTTCGGCACCGACCCGTCGATGGTCGTGGGGCTGATCGCCGGCGGCGAGACGGCCATCCGCTCGGCGGTGGAGAATGCGGAGGACGACGACGAAGCCGCCGCCCTCGCTCTGCGCGACCTCGACCTCACCGAGCGGGACACGGTGGTGGGGATCTCGGCATCCGGCCGCACGCCCTACGTCATCGGCGGGCTGCGGTACGCCCGGGGCCTCGGCGCGCTCACGGTGGCGATCGCTTCGAACGCCGGATCGGCGATCGGCGCGGAGGCCGAGATCGCGATCGAGGTCGTCACGGGGCCGGAGTTCATCTCGGGCTCCACGCGGCTGAAGTCCGGCACGGCCCAGAAGCTCGTCGTGAACATGCTGACGACGCTCTCGATGATCAAGCTCGGCAAGACGTACCGCGGGGTCATGGTCGACCTGCTGGCGACGAACGAGAAGCTGCACGCCCGCTCGATCCGCACGGTGTCGCAGCTCGCGGGCGTGGAGGTCGACGCCGCGTCCGCCGCGCTGGAGGCTGCGGACGGCTCCGTCAAGCTCGCGCTGCTCCTGCTCGCGACCGGCACCTCCGCCGAGACCGCCGCGGCCGCACTGGCGGACGCCGACGGCATCCTCCGCGACGCGATCGCCGCCCTCACCTGAGTCGGTCGTCGCTCTCCCCGCGGTTGGGGGATGCAAAACGGTCCTGACGGGAACGATCGGGGCACCTTTTCGCACCCGCGACGGCGCGGCACCGCTGGACGGTCGCTAGTGCCCGCAGGCGCAGGAGTCGCCGCCGCAGCAGGAGGCCGTCGCCGTCGCGCCGCCGTGCGCCTGGGAGGACTCCGGCACGTCCATGGCCGGGTTCTGGTCGAGGAAGCCGTAGGGCTTGAACCAGAATCCCGCGTAGTCCACGGGCATGATCGGCCAGTCCTCCGGGCGGGGGAAGTGCGTGAGCCCGAAAGTGTGCCACAGCACCATGTCCTCGCCGTCGATCCGGCGATCGTCGGCCGTGTACTCCGGGAGGCCGGCGCCGCCCTCGTGCGCGTTGGGGTAGCGCCCGGCGGGCCAGATCTGGCCGTGCTCGTACCGGGTCGCCCAGAGGTGCTTCGTCGCGAAGGCCGCGCGCGCCGCGACGGACGACGCGGGGTCGGCCATCAGCAGAGCGGTCGGCTCCGGGACGAGATGATAGGCGGTCGGGCGGCCGACATGGTTCGTCCGCGAGGCGCTCTGCACCTCCCACACCCGGGCGGCGGAGGAGTCGGCCTCGCGCTGGGCGGCATGCTCGGTCTCCAGCACCGTCTCCGACCAGGTGAACGCGTTGCCGAACGGGTTGTCCGGCCCCATCGGCACCCGCTGCGCGTCCACCTCCACGAGGCGGTTGTCCTGGCCGTCGATCGCCACGTCGAGGCGCGCGCAGAACAGATGCTGGTGGACCGGGGCGAAGACCCCGGGGGCGAGTTCGGTGGCATGCTTCTGGCGGACGCCCGGCTCTCCGGCACCGGCGAACACGATGCCCGTGGCCTTGGCCACGACCTCGATCGAGCCGTCCAGACCGAAGTTCCAGTAGAAGCCGTAGTCGTAGTTGCCGATGGTGGAGAAGTACGAGACGACGAAGCGCCGCGAGCGCCGCACGTCGGAGCGTCCGGAGAGGTCGGTGTGCTTCCAGAGGATGCCGAAGTCCTCCTCGTGCATGCAGATCACGTTGGGGATGCGCACGGGGTGGCCGTGGTCGTCGGCGACATAGCCGTCGAGGTAGCGGATCACGCCGAGGCAGTCGCAGCCGAGTTCGAGGTGATTGGCGTTCTTGCCGAGGAGGTACTCTCCGGCATCGAAGTAGCTGATCCAGAAGCGCCCCGGTGCCGTGTCGCCGTACGGCACGACCATCTCGGGCACGCTCGCCCTGCTCAGCACGGAGCGACCCTGGAAGGTCACGTCGTGCAGCACCAGCCCCTCGCGCGCGTTGAAGTCCACGCGCATCGACCAGCCCTCCCACTCCACCAGCGATCCAGTGACCGTGAAGCTCGGACCCTCGGGCTGCGTGATCTCGATGGGCTTGAGCGTCGTGCGTGCTGCACCTTGCGTCTCGGGGTAGTAGTTGCCGTGGCCTGCCGGCACGGGCACGTCGCCGTGGTCCTCGACGCGGATCACGGTGTTCGCGGTCAGGTCGATGTGCACGATGAGTCCCTCGACGGGATGCGCCCACGGGGAGTCCTGCTCGTCGTACTTGAGGAAGGTCAGCGAGCGGATCACTCGGCGTCCGACCTCGTCCGCCCGCCCGGTGTAGCCGGGGGCGAGGGGGCCGCAGAAGGCGAGCGCCATGTGCTGCTCGAGGCCGCGACGCCGCATGGCGGCCTGCCACTCGGGCGATGCCTTCGCGATGGTCTCGGCGCGTTCGTACTCCTCGAACAGGTATTGCGGCTGTCCGTAGGGCGGCGCGTCATTCGGCACGCGGTGCGTGCGCAGCACCTCGCCGCGGGTGATCGAGACGATCGCCTCGGTCGCGATGCCGGTGGCGATGTCGAGCAGGGTGACGTCGACCCGGCGGTCGATGGGGTCGCCGGGAGTCCACGCCGCGAACTCCTCCTTGGTCGGCTCGTCAGGCAGCAGCATCGGCACGCGCGTCGTCTCGGTGAGAAGACCTGCCGCGTCGAGGATGCGGCGCGCCGCGGCGATCTCGGCACCGGTGAGCGGGTCGTGCGGGTGCGCTGTCGCGATCTTCTCGATCGACACGGGCTGCGGAGCGTGGTGGGACATCATCGACCTCACTATTTTCGAGCAAACGCTCAATAAACGGGTTGGCACGATGATACGACGGCACCGCGCCCCGCACAAGCAACGGGTCCGTGGGTGGTCGCGAGGGTGCGAGGCGGGGTCAGGCTCGCCAGGGGGAGAGGATGTCGTCGAGTACCGCGAGGTGTGCGGCGGGCGGCTGGGGTTCGGTGACCTCGACGATCTGCTGGCCGTAGGTGATCGAGCGCAGCAGTGCCATCAGCGCGTCGGTCGGGGTGTCGCTGCGCAGCTCGGCATCGGCGACCGCCTCCTGGAGTGCCGCCTGGATGCTGCCCTGCCACGTGGCGAGGGTCGGGGCGGAGGCGTCGGGCGTGGGGGCGAGGGTGGCGAGTCGGCCCCAGAACCCCACCACGACGCGCGCTTCCGTACGGGTTCCCTCGTCGACCGGAAGGACCTCGCGCATCAGGGCGTCCAGGCGGGCGAGTCCGCGGAGTCCTGTCGTGGCCGCGGCGATGCGTTCATCGGTGCGGCGGGTCACCTCGGCGGCGGCTGCGCGGATGACGTCGTCGAAGCCGTCGAAGTAGTGCCACAGCGAGCCGGTCGCGACCCCGAGCTCCTTGGCGACTGCGCGCGATGACACGCTCTCGTGTCCGTCTCGTGCAGCCACGGTCAGGAGCGCCTCGGCGATCTGCCGGCGGCGCTCATCGTGGTCGACGATGCGGGGCACCTGCCCATCTTGGCGCATGGATACCAGGTCTCGCTTTTTTGAGCGCTCGATCAATATACTTCGACTGTGGATCCTCTGCTCCCGGCAGCATCGTGGCTGATGGCGGTGGCGGCGCTCGTGTCAGCCGTCGCCTGCCTGGCCGCGGGGCGCGCCGTGCCGTGGCAGGGGCGGCAGGCCGCGCTCGTAATGGCCGCCGGGATGCTGCTGATGGCCACCGGCTCCCTCGACCCGCTGGGCGGGATCATCGTGGGAGCGTTGCTGCTGCTCTCGGCCATGCTCGGGACGATGGGCGTGCGCGGGATGCCGTCGGCTTCCGCCTGCTGCCACCGGGCGCTCGGCTCGCTGGTGATGGCGGCGTGCATGTTCGAATCGGCCTCGACCCCAGCCTTCGGAACGGGTACCGGGGTCCAGAGCGGTCACGGCGGCCATGGCTTCGACGGCGTGCTCTCGGCGTTCGTGCTGGTGGGTGCTCTCGGGGTCGTGGGATGGGCGGTCGCGGCCTCGGGGCGCCGTCCCCGGCTGCACCGCGGGGGAGCGGTGCGGTCGCTGATGGTCGAGTCCTGGGCGATGGCCGGCGGTGTCGTCGCGATGTGCGCCGGGATGTGAGCGTCGAGCGTGAGTCGCCGTCCGCTACCGTGAACGCATGCCCCTCGCCCTGATCACCGGTGCCGCCCGTGCGAACAGCATCGCCGCCGGCATCGTCCCCCGCCTGCGCGGTGCAGGGTGGATGGTCGTCACCAGCGATCTGCGCGACGCCGACCACCCGGCTGACCTGTCGACGCCGGAGGGCCCTGCCTCCCTCGTGGCAGAGGTCAACGCGCAGCACGGTCCGATCTCGGCGCTGATCCTCAGCCACGCGCACGATGTCGAGTCCGGAATCCTCGACACCACGGCGGAGAGCTTCGACCTGCATGTCGCCGTGAACGCGCGGGCGAGCCTGCTCCTGATCGCAGCGTTCGCACGCCAGATCGGCGAGGACGGCGGTGCGATCGTGGCGCTGACGAGCGATCACGTCACCGGCAACCTCCCGTACGGCGCTTCCAAGGGCGCGCTCGATCGGCTCGTCATCTCCGCCGCCCGCGAACTGGGTCCGTGCGGCATCTCGGCGAACGTGCTGAACCCCGGCCCGATCGACACCGGCTGGATGGATGACGAGACCCGCACGTCCCTGGGCGAGATGACGCCGCTGGGCAGGCTCGGGCGACCCGCCGACGTCGCCGCCGTCGTCGAGTTCCTCGTCTCTGACGAGGGGCGATGGATCTCCGGTCAGCTCCTTCAGGCCGACGGCGCCTTCTCGGCCCGCTACTGATCGCGGGGTGCGGGCGACGGATGCGGCGGGCTAGTGAGGAGCGATGAGGTGAAGTTCTTTGCGGGACTCTTGTGGTTCATGATCCTTCTCGTCCGTGGGGTGCTCCTCTGGATTCTGATCCCATTCGCGGTGGTTGCGTGGTTGACCGTTCACTGGTGGGCTCAACGCGCCTCGGTCGGACAAGCGGTCTGTTGGTATGACCAACTCCTCTGGGCATTCTTGATACTGATTCCGTTTCGTCTTCTGCTGCTCCTCGATCCGAGGACAAGGGCCGCAAGATTTGTGGAACTCGCGGAGATGCGCGAACTCAAGACCTACCGGATCAGCGTTCTCAACGAACTCGCATAGGTGTTGTGGATGGCCCTGACACCGGGATCTCTCAGGGAGCTGGTGTCGTTCGGGCAGGGGTGTTGACGAAGAGGAGCCAAGGCAGTGGATGACCAGATCACAATCAGTCTGAGGAGCGATCACGCGCTCGTCTTGTTCGAGTGGTTGGCGAGTCGGGACGAGCGAGACCCCTCGAGTGCGCATCCGGCGGAGCAGAGAGTCCTGTGGGACCTGGAGGCGCAGCTGGAGACGAAGCTGCCGATGCTCTTCGATGCGGACTATGCCCAGCAGCTCGACCGGGCCCGGCATGCGATCGGGCGCTAGGGACCCGATCTGCCGCGGGACAACGGCGAACTCTCGCGAGCGGCGAAGTTCCCCGAGCTCTCGAAGCGGATGGGTGACCTGACGCCTCTGCAGGCACCGAGCGACTGAGAGGCGCCCCTGCTGACGAACGGAGCCTTGGACCCCAGCAAGGGCCGCGAATCCCCCAACCGGCCCCGTCGCCCCGCGGTCTACTGTTCGCGGGCCGCGGGCCGGACGAAGGCCCAGGCGGCGAACGCCGCTGCCGCAGCCGCGACCGTCATCGTCGCGGCCATCGTGATGGCCGTGGTCCCGCCGAGACCGGCAGCCACGGGGGCGAGCACGGGACCGAACAGGAACGTCGCCATCCCGAGAAGCGCCGAAGCGGTGCCGGCACGGACCCCGTGATGAGCGAGCGCCAGCGTCTGGCCATTCGGACCGCCGATGCCCGAGCACAGCATGAACCCGACCAACGCGATGACGACACCCATCATCCCGACGCCCAGAAGCGCCAGCACGAGGAAAGCCGTCGTCACCAGGAGCGTCGCGGTGATCCCGCCCAGGTAGACGCGCAGGGGCCCCCAACGCCGCACCACGAGTCGGCTCAACTGGCTGCCCGCGATACTCGCCAGGGCGCCGCCCGCGAAGGCGACGCTGAACTCCTGCGGGCTGAGACCGAACTCGTCCTGCAGCACGAACGACGACATCGACAGGTAGGTGAAGAAGGCGACACCGCCTCCGGCTGCGGCGCACAGCACGGCGACGAAGAGCCGGTCGCGGACGACCGCTCCGGCGTGCGCGCCCCAGACCCGGAGGCCCCCGCGGTGACGGGCGGATGGCGACAGGGTCTCCGGCAGGGCGAACACCACCACGAGCAACAACAGCACGCCGACCCCACTGAGTACCCCGAAGATGCCGCGCCAGTCCATGATGCGGGCGAGTTGTCCGCCCACCACCGGCGCGATGATCGGGGCGGTGCCCGAGACGAGGAACAGCAGCGAGAGCATGCGGGAGAGCTCGACACCCTCGAACTGGTCGCGGGCGATCGCCAGGCAGATCACGATGCCCGCCGACCCCGCCAGCCCCTGCAGGAAGCGCGCGACGAGCAGCAGCTCGATGTTCGGAGCGACGGCGCACACCGCGGAGAGCACCGCGAACGCTGCGACGCCGACCAGCAGTGGCAGGCGTCTGCCCAGCCGGTCGCTGAGAGGACCGGCCGCGAGCTGGCCCAGGCCGAGACCGATCATGCACGCCGACATCGTCGCCTGCGCCAGGGCCTCGGTCGTGCCGAGCGACGCCGCGAGCTGGGGGAGCTGAGGAAGGTAGAGGTCCATCGACAGCGGACCGAAGGCTTCCAGCATGCCGAGCACCAGCATCGCCCGCAGAGTGCCCATGCGGGGCCGCGGGGCGTCAGCGGCGAACGGAAGACTCATCCGCCGAGGCGCAGCACGCGGCGCAGCCAGCTCTCCCGCGCGGCCACCGCGGCCCGGGAGACCTCGGCATCGGGGGAGAACCCGGAGAAGCCGTGGTAGCCGCCCGCCCAGACGTGCAGTTCCGCCTGCCCGCCCGTGGCCCAGATCCGCAGCGCGTAGTCGACGGCCTCGTCGCGGAAGGTCTCGGCAGCGCCCACTTCGATGAACGCCGGAGCAAGTCCCGACAGATCCGTGGCCCGGGCCGGTGCCGTGTACGGCGACACGCGGTCGGTGAACCGGTCGGCTCCGGCGATCGCGTCCCACGCGGTGTCGTTGTTGTTCCGGTCCCAGGCGCCGAAGCCGTCGTACTGGCGGCTCGACGGGGTCTCGTTGCGATCGTCGAGCATCGGGCAGCCGAGGAGCTGCCCGGCCAGCCGGGGCCCGCCGCGGTCGCGGGAGAGCAGCGCGACCGCCGCCGAGAGCCCGCCGCCGGCGCTCTGCCCGGACGCGATGATGCGGGCGGTGTCGATGCCGAGCTCGTCCGCGCGGGCGATCATCCACTCCAGCGCCGCGTAGCAGTCCTCCGCCTGGGCCGGTCCGGGGTGCTCGGGGGCGAGGCGGTACTCGACCGCGACGCCGACGACGCCGTGCCGTTCGGCGAGGTCGATGAGCTCAGCGGTGCCGAAGAAGCGCGTGCCGAGCACCATCCCACCGCCGTGGATCGACAGCACCGCCGGTGCCTGGTCCGGGGACGCCTGCGCCGGGCGCACGACGGTGATCTCGAGGTCCGGAGCCCCGACGGGGCCGGGGATCACCCGGTCCTCCCACGCGACGGCACGGCCGGCGGCCTGTACGGCCATCGGCGGGATGATTGTGGCGAAGTGATCGCGGTTGGCGTGGATCGTGTCCGCGCGCAGCGGAATGACCTCGACGAGGTCGACGAAGGCGTCGAGTCCGGCGACGAGCTCCGGGTCGTAGGGCACCGGCTCCGGCGCGGTCATGCGGCGCTCCGCCAGATCCGTCGCAGCCAGGAGGCGCGCGCGGCGAGGGCGGCGCGGGTGATCTCGGCCTCCGGCATGTACATGTCGAAGCCGTGGGCGCCGCCGCCCCATACGTGCAGTTCGGCCTGTCCGCCGGTCTCCCAGATCCGGAGGGCGTACGCGGTGTCCTCGTCGCGGAACATCTCCGCCTCGCCGACCTCGATGTAGGCGGGCGGGAGGCCGGAGACGTCCGTCGCGCGGCTCGGCGCGGCGTAGGCCGGGGCCTCGGCGCTGAACGCGAGCTCCTCGCCGAGGACGCATGACCAGGCGAGGAGATTCATGTCGCGCTGCCAAGTGCCGATGCCGTCGTACTGCCGACTGGCGACCGTGGTGTTGGTGTTGTCGATCATGGGGCAGAGCAGCAGCTGCCCGGCCATGACAGGGCCCCGCCGATCGCGCGCCAGCAGGGCGACGGCCGCGGTGAGACCGCCGCCCGCGCTGCCGCCGCCCACGACGATGCGCGCGGGGTCGATGCCGAGCTCCGCGGCGTGGGCGTGCGTCCATACAAAGGCCGCGTAGCAGTCCTCCACGCCCGCGGGGAACGGGTCCTCCGGCGCGAGGCGGTACTCGACGTTCACGGCCACGACGCCGTGCTCCGCGACGATGTCGACGACCCGAGCCGTCTCCCAGGAGCGGTGGCCGACGATCATGCCGCCGCCGTGGATGTTCACGAAGCCCGGGTGCGTCGAGGTCTCGGAACCCGCAGGGCGGAAGATCGTGACCTCGATGTCCGGTGCTCCGGGCGGGCCGGGGATGACGCGGTCCTCCCACGTGATGTCCCGGTCGGCGATCACGGCGTCGTTGTCCGGGAACATCCGGTCGACGCCGTCACGCGGCAGGGTCTCGCGGGTGAGGGCAGGCTGTGGGTTCTTCGCGATCTCGTCGAGCACGGCCTGCACGTCGGGATCGAAGGGGACGGGGATGGTCATGGTTCTCCTCGGGTGGGACGGCGTCAGGGGCCCTCGGGGTCGACGACCCCGCGGTCGGCCCAGAAGGGCTCGACGAGACGGCGCAGCTCGGCGGCGCCGATGCGGTCGACGAGGGCGGCGGCGTCGAGGTTCGCCCGCAGCTGCGCGACGCTGGAGGCACCGAACAGGGTCGTCGTCAGGGCGGGGTGGGTGAGGGTGAAGGCGATGCCGAGCTGGGCCGGCGTCACGTCGAGATCCTCCGCGACCGCGGTGAACGCGGGGACGTCGGCGATGATCCGTTCGCGGATGCCGCCGGGGTCACGCCCGATCTGCCGGTCGCCGTTCACCTTCCCGGCGAGGATCCCGCCCTCCAGGCAGTCAGAAGCCTGCAGCGTGAGGCCCTGCTCCCAGAGGCGCGCGAAGGGCTCGCCGTCCGGGATCGACCGCCGCGAGACGCTGTACTTGAGCTGCGCGATCTGCGGACCGGGCACGCCCTCCGCGGCGGCGAGGTCGATCAGGGTCTGGATGCTCCCCGCCGACCAGTTGTTCACGCCCCACGCGCGGATGAGCCCGGCGTCGGCGAGCGCGGCGAGGTCGAGCACGAGGTCGCGCAGCTCGAGGTCGTCGCGGCGCAGGTCGCCGAGGATCACGAGGTCGGCCTGCTCGGTGCCCACCCGCATCAGGGCGTTCTCGAGCTGCGGTCGGAAGCCGTCGGCGCCGAAGGCCTCCAGCCACAGCTTCGACGACAGCAGCCACTCCTCTCGACGCAGCCCCGCTGCGCGCACCATCGCCGAGAAGATCACGTCGGTGAAGACGGGCGGGGCGCCGGGTGCGGAGTACACGCCCACGTCGAAGAGGTTCACGCCGCGGTCGATGGCCTCGCGGAGGAGCGCCACCGCGTCGGCGAAGTCCATGCGGTCGTAGGTGTGCCACGAGCCCAGGGAGAACAGGGAGGCGTGCAGGCCGCTGCGGCCGATCTCGCGCACGGGGAGGGGAGTGGTCATGATGCTCCTCAGAGGCTCGGGTCGATGACGGCCTTGACCTCATCGAGGTGGTGCATGTGGGCGATCTTCGCGGAGGCGTCGGCGAGTCCGACCGGGGCGCTGAACAGGTCGTCCCAGGGGAAGCGGTCGGCGAACGCCGTGAAGAACTCGATCGCGCGCGCGTAGTCGGAGATGTCGCCGTTGAGCGAGCCGACCACCGTGAGCTCCTTGCCCATGATCGTGCTGAGGGCGAAGCCGTCTCCGGCCGGACCGGTCGAGCCGACGATCGCCACGGTGCCGCGTTGGGCGGCCATGCCGACGGCGTCCGGGCCGACGCTCGGGGCTCCGGCGAAGTCGAACACGTGGTCCGCCCCCTGGTCTCCGGTGAGCGCCAGGACCTGGTCGACGACGGGGCCGTCGCGGAAGTCCACGACGGCGTCGGCACCGAAGCGCGCGGCGAGTTCCAGACGGGCGGCGGGAGCGCCGACGGTGATGACCTGCCCGGCGCCCGCGATCTTCGCGACCGCGGTGGCGAAGATGCCGAGGGCGCCGGAGCCCTGCACCACCACGCGGGAGCCGGGGCGGATGCGACCGGCCCGCTCGAACGCGCGGAGGACGGTCTTCGCGGCGCAGCCCGCCATCGAGGCCCAGGTGTCCTTCACCGCCGCCGGGAGCAGGAGCTTGGCGGCACCCGGGGTGACGTACGAGTACTCGGAGAGCCCGGCCGTGGCGAACGGCGGCACGTCCGCCCGCTGGAGGAATCCGTAGCCGCGGCGGGAACAGGCGACCGGTTCGCGGAGCACGACGCAGCCGTGGCACTCGCCGCAGGTGGACTCCGACCAGCCGATCCGGTCGCCGGCGGAGAGGGGGCGGCCGAGGGCGTCGCGGGTATCGGGGCCGGTGGCCACGATCTCGCCGACCATCTCGTGACCGAGGACCATGGGCAGCATGCCGGGGAACGACATCTTCCCCTCCCAGATCTCGATGTCCGTGCCGCACAGCGTGGTGCAGGCGATGCGGACGAGGGCGGCGCCGGGCTCGATCTCGGCGGGCAGCGGGAGATCCTGCAGGGTGAGCGGCTCGCCGTGCGCGGTGAGCACCGCGGCGCGGGTGGTGGTGGGGAGGGTCATGGTTCTCCAGTCGCGGGGCGGGTGGCGGGATCGAACACGGTCCTCCGCGGTGCCCGGAAGGGGCGGAATCGATCCCGCACGGAGGGGGGCGGGATCAGACGAGGAGCTGGCCGCCGTCGACGGGGACCGAGACCCCGGTGATGTGGCTGGCGGCCTCGCTCGCGAGGAACAGCACGAGCGGGGTGACCTGGTCGACCTCGGCGATGGTGCCGAGCGGGATGCGCGAGTCCCACGCGGCGCGGGCGTCCGGGTTCGAGGCGAAGTCGGCGGTCAGGGGCGTGAGCACGGGGCCGGGGGCGACGGCGTTGACCCGCACCGCGGAGCCGGCGAGTTCGAGGGCCGCCGTCCGGGTGAGCGCGTCGACCGCGGCCTTCGTGGCCTCGTAGTGCCCGAGGCCGGGAGTGGGCTGCCGGGCGCCGATCGACGAGATGTTCACGATGGCCCCGTGGCCGGCCGTAGCGAGCAGCCCGCCGAAGACCCGCAGCATGAGGAACGTGCCGCGGACGTTGACGCGCAGGGCCGCATCGACCGCGTCCACCGCGACCTCCTGGAGGGTTCCGCCACCGGCGACGACGCCGGCGTTGTTGACGAGGACGTCGAGACCGCCGGCGTCGCGGATCCGTTCGGCCGCGGCCTGCACCGATGCTTCGTCGGCGATGTCGAGCGGGATGGCGGTGGCTCCGATCTCGGCGGCGACGGCTGCCGCAGCGCCCTCGTCCACATCGCCGATGAACACCTCGTCGCCCGCAGCGCGGAAGGCGGCGGCGATCCCGCGGCCGAGTCCGGACGCGCCGCCGGTGACGAGGATGCGACGGGGGGAAGCGGTCATGTTCGTCCTCACTGACGGGTTCTCTGACGGGATGTGTCCGTTATATTCTACAAACATAGAAAAACACAACCCCGTGCCCCGAGATGGCGAAGGAGCCCTCATGCCCGATGCGACATCCCCCCGCAAGCCGCTGTCTCCTCGGGGTGCGACGGTGCCGCCGCTGGCCCTCGGATCGTGGAACACCTGGGACCGCATGGATGTCGACGATGCCGTGCAGCTCATCCGCCGGGCGGTCGAGCTCGATGCCGGATTCTTCGACATCGCGTACTACAATATGGGGCCGCACGCCGAGAACTCCCGGACCGACATCCTCTTCGGGGAGGCCTTCCGCGCGAGCGGGGTGGGCCGTGCCGACGTCGTGCTGTGCGGCAAGCTCTGGCTGTGGGACTGGCCGAATCAGGGCTTCCGCGCGCAGATCGAGGAGTCGCTCGACCGGGCCGGCCTCGACCGCTTCGACACTCTCGTGGTGGGGGACTACCTCGACGCCCCGGACATGCCGCGGCTCGTCGCCGACGTGAACGCCCTCCTCGCGGACGGCCTCGTCGACTCGTGGGGGATCAACAACTGGCGGATCACGGACACCAGGGCGGCGCTGGCCGAGGCGGACGCTCAGGGGCTGATCGGCCCCTCGTTCGCGCAGCTGAAGTACGGCATCGCCCGACGGGCCATGGCGGAGGGTGACGCGTACGGCCCGCTGTTCGCCGACGGAACGCTCGCGCTGCAGGCCTCGGACGTGTTCGAGGGCGGAATCCTCGCCACGGGACGGATGCCCCAGCGCAAGATCGGTGCCGATGTCGGGGGTATCCGCGAGCGGATCCTCGCCGTGTACCCCGAGGTCGCACGTCTCGCGGGGGACTTCGGGGTGACCCCGGCCGCCCTCGGCATCGCCTTCTGTCTGGCGAACCCCGCGACGGCCAACGTGCTCTTCGGGGCCTCCCGCGTCGCACAACTCGAGGAGAACCACGCCGCCCTCGCCCTCGCCCGTGACCACGGAGCCGAGGTCCGCGCCGCCCTCGCCGACTGCCGCGTCGACCACGACGTCCGTTCCGACGGCACTTGGTGACCTTTCGCGTCCCTCCTCCGTCCCTGCTCCCCTGGATGAGAAATGCCCCTCGCGCCCACGCCGGATCAGAAGCGCTCCTCGGGCCCGGGTGGGAGGTGCGTTCTTGATCCCGGTACAGACGCCGGCACAGACACCGGCACCGGCACCGACACCGGCACCCGCGGGGCGGGGGTGTGCGCGGGGGAGCAAGGTGGGTGCGCGCTGGGGCATCGCTCCGGCGGTGCGGGGCGAGAAACGCGCTTGCGCTCTTTTTCCACGCATGTAGACTAACCAGCACGACACATCGAAGTGGCGTCGGTCCCGGTCTCCGGTCAGCGGCTCTTCGAACCTTCTTCACCACCCCCTGCACCCGAGAGAAGGAACCATGAAACGAATGCCCCTCGCGGTCGCCGCCGCCGTCGCCGCGACCCTCGTGCTCGCCGGCTGCAGCGGCGGCGGAACGCCCTCGCCGTCCGAGGGCGGTGGCGCCGAAGGCCCCGACGCCCTCAACATCGGCAACTTCCTCGATGTCACATCGTGGGACCCGTCGCTCGCCGACATCGGCTTCGACGGTCCCTACCTGTCCGCGGTGTACGACGCCCTCATCGCCCTGGACGCCGACGGCACCCCGATCCCGTCGCTCGCGACGGAATGGACGGTGGCCGACGACGACCTCAGCGTCGACCTGGACATCCGAACCGATGCCGTGTTCAGCGACGGCACCCCGGTGGATGCCGACGCCGTCATCACGAGCCTGGAGTACCTGAAGGCCGGTGCCCGTTCGGGTGAGGCCTACGTCAACGTCTCCGCGTTCGAGAAGGTCGACGACGACACGATCCGCATCGTTCTCACGCAACGGGACGACACCATCCTCTACTTCATGGGTCTTGGCCGCAGTTACATCGCCTCGCCGGCCGCTATCGAGGCGGGCACGCTCGGCAGCGATCCGGTCGGCTCCGGCCCCTACGTCCTCGACGGCGACACCAGCGTCGCGGGCGCCGAGTACCACTTCACCAAGACCGAGGACCACTGGGACGCGAAGACGTACCCGTTCTCCGAACTCGCGATCTACCCGATCACCGACGCGACGGCACGCCACAACGCGATGCTGAGCGGACAGATCAACGTGCAGTACGGCGATGTCGCGAACCTCGAGCAGGCCGAGCAGCAGGGCTGGAACACGGCGCAGCGGGTCTCCGGGTGGGCAGGCCTCGTCATCACCGATCACACCGGCGCGAAGAGCGAGCCTCTCGGCAAGCTCGAAGTGCGCCAGGCGCTGAACTACGCGTTCGACGGCGCGGCCGTCCTCGCGGCGGTCGGCAGCGGTGCGGGCGTGGCCACCAACCAGGTCTTCCCTGACGGTGGCGACATCAACGACCCCGAGCTCAACGACGCCTACGCATTCAACATGGACAAGGCCAAGGAGCTCCTGGCCGACGCCGGCTACCCGGACGGCTTCGCCATCTCGATGCCGATGTCCCCGATCTTCGAGATGTGGAAGCCGTCGGCCGAGCAGGCCCTCAACGAGCTCGGCATCACGGTCACCTGGGACAACATGCAGATGCCGGACTACCAGCTCAACGCACCGAACTACCCGATGTTCATCTCGTTCCTCGCGATGGATGGCAACGACGTGGCCACCGTCGCCCGTCAGGTCACGAGCGTGCAGTGGTTCAACCCGGAGCCGGACTACGCGCAGAACGAGGTCATCGCCCCGCTCGTGGAAAAGGTGCAGACGGAGCGCGGCGACGCGCAGACCGCCGCCATCGAGGAGCTCAACGAGGCTCTCGTCGACCAGGCCTGGTGGTCGGTCTGGTACCAGGCGAACAACATCTACTACACCGCGCCCGGCATCCAGCTGCAGCCGGTCGTGGGGATGATGTTCCCGACGCTGCGGTACATCACCCAGGGCTGAACGCCCGCCGGGGCGGTCGCCACGCGGCCGCTCCGGCACCCCTTCCCCTCCTCCTCACCCTCGAGAGGCCCCCATGCTCCTCTTCACGGCGAAGCGGGTGCTGTCCGGCATCCTCCTGCTCGTCGCGGTCTCGATCGGCACGTTCTTCCTCGCCCATCTCGCGATCAGCGATCCGACCGCCTCGCTCCTCGGGACCACCGCGAGTCCTGCACAGCAGGAGGCGCTCGCGGCGAAGATCGGCCTCGACCGCCCCCTGATCATCCAGTTCTGGGACTGGTTCTCCCACGCGGTCCTCCTCGACTTCGGCGTCTCGTGGCGCAACTTCCAGCCGGTCGGCGCGCAGCTCGCGGTCAAGGTCCCCGTCACGCTCTCCGTCGTGACCCTCGCGACCCTCATCACCGCGGTCATCGGCGTCGCCTTCGGAATGATCACCGGCCTCCGCCCCGGTACCTGGTTCGACCGGATCATCAAGGGGATCTCGGTCGTCCTCTTCGCGCTCCCCGGGTTCTGGGTGAGCCTGGTCCTGGTGATGTGGCTGGCCGTGCAGCTCAAATGGTTCCCGGCCGTGGGGTACGTCCCGCCGACGCAGTCCGTCGAGGGCTGGCTGCGCTCGATCACGCTGCCGGCGATCTCCCTCGCCCTGGGCGGCATCGTCGCCGTGTCGGAGCAGCTGCGCAACGCCGTGATCGCTCAGAGCCGCCAGGACTGGGTGCGCACCCTCCGCAGCCGGGGCCTGTCCGCCGCGCGGGTGAACCTGCACATCCTCCGGAACGCCTCGCCCGCCGCGCTCACGGTGATCGCCCTGATGTTCGTGGGGCTGCTCTCCGGCGCGATCGTGGTGGAGCAGATCTTCAGCCTTCCCGGTCTGGGTCAGCTCACGAACCAGTCGTCGCAGAACGGCGACATCCCCATGCTGCTCGGGATCACGGTGGTCTCGATCGTCTTCGTCGTCCTCATCAACCTCCTGCTCGACCTCGTGCTCGGCTGGATCAACCCGAAGGTGCGCGTCGCATGACCACGACAGACATCCGCGTCGCCTTCGACCGGGCCGCCCAGAAGCGCCGGTCGAGCCTGTTCCGGCGCTTCCTCCGTCACCCCGGCGGCTACATCCCGCTCGCGATCTTCGTCCTCATCGTGCTCGTCGGGGTGTTCGCGCCGCTGCTGGCGCCGATGGACCCGAACCTCGTCGACCTCGCGGCCGCCAAGGCCCCGCCGTCGCCCGAGCACCTCCTCGGCGGCGACTCCACCGGCCGCGACATCCTCAGCCGCCTCATCTACGGAACGAGGACGACGCTGTGGGGCGCCCTCATCACGATCGTCACTGCTCTGGTGATCGGAGTGCCGTCCGGCGTCGCGGCCGGCTACTTCGGTGGCATCTTCGATCGGGTAGCGACCTGGATCAGCGACGCGCTGCAGTCGATCCCCGGGATGATCATCCTCCTCGTGGTCGCCGCCGGCAGCCGCAACAACTTCGAGCTGCTGATGATCACCGTCGGCGTCTTCATGGTGCCGGGCTACTTCCGGATCGCGCGGTCGCAGACGCTCGCGGTCCGCGGCGAAGCGTACATCGACGCCGCCCGCGTGTCGGGCCTGTCGGACGCGCGCATCATCTTCCGCCACGTCATCACGGCCGTCTACCCGCCCGTCATCATCCAGACCGCGCTCACGGCCGGCATCGCGATGGGCATGCAGGCGGGGCTCCAGTTCCTCGGCATCGGCGACTCGAACGTGCCGAGCTGGGGCGCGATGATGCTCGAGGGCTTCCGGCTCATGCTCACCTACCCGCTGATGCTCCTGTGGCCCTCCGCCGCGCTCGGTCTCACGATCGCCGTCCTCGCGATCATGGGCTCCACGCTCGCGGAGCTCGTGCAGGTGCGCACGCCGCGGGCGGCCCGCCGGCGGCGGCGCGGTGTGCTCGAGACCGCGGACGACGCCGCCGCGGCTCCCGCCACGGGCAGCGTCCGCCACGAGGCTCCGGCCTCAGCCCTGCGCGTCGAGAACCTGCACGTCGTCCACGCGACGCCGACGGGAGAGACCGAGGTCGTGCATGGCGTGACCCTCGACGTCGCGCCAGGGGAGGTCGTCGGGATCGTCGGCGAGTCCGGGTCAGGCAAGTCGCAGACCGTGTTCTCGCTGCTCGACCTGCTGCCCGCGACCGGCCGGGCGACTGCCGACGCGATCTGGGTCGGTGGCGCGGAGGTCACCCACGCGACCCCGAAGGAGCGCCAGGCGCTGCTCGGCCGCACGATCGGCTACGTGCCGCAGGAGCCGATGAGCAACCTCGATCCCTCGTACACGATCGGGCACCAGCTCATCGAGCCCCTGCGTCGCACCCACGGGCTCGCGAAGGCGGCCGCCCGGCAGCGCGCGCGGGAGGTGCTCCTGCGGGTCGGGTTGTCCGACCCCGATCGCGTGATGCGCAGCTACCCGCACCAGGTGTCCGGCGGCATGGCCCAGCGCGTGCTCATCGCCGGCGCGATCGCCGGTCGGCCGTCGCTCCTCGTGGCGGACGAGCCCACCACCGCCCTCGACGTGACCGTCCAGGCCGAGGTCCTCGAACTGCTGCGGGAGCTGCAGGCCGAATATGGCATGGCGCTGCTCATCGTGACGCACAACTTCGGCGTCGTCGCCGACATCTGCGACCGCGTGATCGTCATGCGCGGCGGCGACATCGTGGAGTCGGGGCCCGTGGACGACCTCTTCGCCGCGCCCGCCCAGGAGTACACGCGCGAGCTCATCGCCGCGTCGCTCGACGAAGCCGAAGGTCGCGCCGCGCTCGACAGTCAGCGGACGGAGGTCCCCGCATGAACACCGCTCCGGTGAACCCCCTGCTGCAGGTGGACGACCTCGTGGTCGAATACGGCCGCGGCCGGCACGCCTTCCGCGCGCTGCACGGCGTCTCCCTCGGCATCGCCCCCGGTGAATGCCTGGGCCTGGTCGGCGAGTCGGGATCCGGGAAGTCGACGCTCGGCAAGGCCATCCTCGGCCTCGCCCCGGTGACGGCGGGGCGCATCCGCTTCGACGGCCGGGACATCGGCCGCCTCGGCGGCCGGGCCCGACGGGCGCTCGCCGACGACGTGCAGGTCGTGTTCCAGGACCCGTACGGCTCCCTCAACCCGGCACTGACCATCGGCGACATCCTCGCCGAGCCGCTGCTGACGACGGGCATCGGGGCGAAGGCGGCCGACACGCGCGTGCGCGACATGCTCGACCGCGTGCGGCTGCCCTCCGCGAGCATGGACCGGTACCCGAGCGAGTTCTCCGGCGGGCAGCGGCAGCGCATCGCGATCGCCCGCGCCCTCGTCCGCGGACCCCGACTGATCGTGTGCGACGAGCCGGTCAGCGCGCTCGACCTCACCACGCAGGCCACCATCCTCGACCTCTTCATCGAACTGCAGCGCGACACCGGCGTGGCCTACCTGTTCGTCTCGCACGACCTCGGCGTCGTCCGGCGGGTCTGTCACCGGGTCGCCGTGATGTACCGCGGCGAGATCGTCGAGATCGGAGACGGGGAGCAGGTCACGCGCGCGCCGCGCCATCCGTACGCCGAGCGTCTGCGGCTGGCTTCGCCGGTCGCGGACCCGGTGGCGCAGCGGGAACGCCGTGCCCAGTGGCTCGCTCTGCGGGAGGTGCCCGATGCGGCGGTACGGTAGCTCCAGGCCGGAACACGCCACACCCCGGACTCGGCCGGAAGGACGCCATGCCGAAGATCATCGACCACGACCAGCGGCGACGGGACATCGTCGAGGTGGCCAAGAGCATCATCCTGAAGGGTGGGTTCGAGGCGGCGACCATGCGCAGCATCGCCGCGGAGGCGGGCTTCGCGAACGGTGCGCTGAAGCACTACTTCCCCGGGAAGGAGAGCATCGTCGCGGCGACGTTCGAGACGATCCTGCAGCAGATGTCCGAGGGCGTGGAGGCCGCGGGGCAGGAGCCGGTAGCGGCGGACGACGCGCTGCGCGGCTTCCTGCAGGCCACCGTGCCGCGCGACCCGGAGCAGATCGCCGCGGGCCGGGTGCTTCTGGCGCTCTGGGAGTACGCGATGGCGAACGAGTCGCTGGCCGAGCTCTACCGCGGACACCTGGGCTCGTGGCGATCCTCGCTCATCGCTCGGATGGAGGCGGCCCGCGACGAGGGGTCGATCCGCGACCAGGACTACGGCCCGCTCGCCGACGAGTACATCTCCGCGGCGGTCGGGGCGACGGTCATCAACCTCATGTACCCGGACGGCGACCGCATCGCCGACTACGAGAACTACATCGACCGGTTCCTCGCGCGGCTGCGCTGAGGGCGAGGGGCCGGTCCCGAGAGGACGGCCCGTCATGACCCTTCCCCCCGAACGACCCGTGGTGTTCCTGCACGGCCTCGCCTCGCGCGGCACGCAGGACTGGCCGGACAGCGAGTGGACGGCGGTGCTCGGTGATCGGCCGCGCCGGGTCCTCGATCTGCCGGCGCACGGCGATGCCCCCGGGCTCGGAGTCGTGCCGACCTCCGCGGTGCTCGATGCGCTCGCCGAAGCGATCGGCCCGGACGAGGTCGACCTCGTCGGCTACTCGCTCGGTGCCCGGCTCGCGTGGGACCTCGCCCGGCACCCCGGTGTCGCGGTACGGCGTCTCGTGCTCGGCGGCCTCAGTGCGGGGGAGCCCTTCGCGCTCGTCGACCTCTCCGCCGCGCGAGCCGCGCTCGCCGGCGGACCGGCTCCCGTCGATCCGCTGACCGGGATGATCGTGCACATGGTGCGCCTGCCTGGCAACCGACCGGACGATCTGCTCGACCTCATCGAGGGGCTCGCGGCCGAGCCATTCGCGCCCGAGGCCGGAGGGCCGGCGATGCCGGTGCTGCTCCTGGGAGGCGAGGACGACCCGATGGCCGCGGGCATCGACGAGCTCGCCGCGCGGCTCCCGGACGTCCGTGTGCGACGCGTCCCCGGCGATCACCTCGTGGCGCTGCACACCGCCGCGTTCCGCGACGCCGTGCGCGGGTTCCTCGCGGACTGACCCCCGCGACCGACGCCTGGCCCCTTCCTGTCCTTTATTTCCCACGTTTGTAGACATATCGAAAGGCATCCGCCATGACCGACACCCCCACTCCTGACGCCGCCCGCATCCTCGACATCGCCACCGGCTACATGGCCGCGAAGCAGCTCTTCCAGGCCAGCCGCATCAGTCTGTTCGCCGCCGTCGCCGCGGGCGCCGACACCGCGACGGCGATCGCCGAGCACTGCGGGGTCAGCGAGCGGATCGCCCGGCTGCTCGCCGATGCCCTGGCGGCGAAGGGTCTCCTCGTCCGCACCGAGGGGCGCTATGCCCTGGCCCCCGATGCGGCCGCCTACCTCACGGGGGAGGACGCGGTGATCGATCTCGCCCCCTTCCTCACCTTCCTCGACGAGATCAGCTACCCGCACTGGCTGCAGTTCGCGCACACGGTCGACACGACCGAGCCCGGCGACCTGCAGATGGACGACACGCGGTGGGGCACGTTCATGGCCGGCGTCATGACGTACAACCGCCTGCACGCGCAGGAGTTCGGCCGGCTCGTCGACCTCGCCGGCGCGACGAAGGCCCTCGATTTCGGCGGTCTGTCCGCCGAGTTCGCCCTCGCCGTTATGGCGCGCAACCCCGAGCTGCACACCACGTTCGTCTACGCCCCGGGGTTCGAGGACGGCGTGGCCGAGGCGGTCGAGGCGGCGGGCGTCGCCGACCGGGCTGCCGTCGAGGTGGGGGACACGGCGACCGCAGCCCCCGAGGGCGCCTACGACGCGGTGTTCGCCAACCACGTCATCCACCGCTTCTCCGCGGAGGAGAACGCGCAGATCTTCCGCCGGCTCCGCGCTGCAGCGGTCGAGGGGGCGACGCTGACCGTGCTCGACTTCTTCCTCGACGACGACGACGAGCAGCGTGCGCTGGACGCCCTGCACGCGGGGGAGTACCTCGTGATCGACGGCACCGTCGTGTATCCGGAGTCCCAGGTGCGCGGCTGGCTGACGGACGCCGGCTGGGCGGTGCGCGACACCGTCGCACTGCCGGGGAGCCCGCGCGTGCTTCTGGCCACCGCGGTCTGACGACCGCGGTTCGAGACTGGTCCGAGGGGGATCAGAGGCGGGCGGCATGCGTGAACATGCCGCCCGCCGTTTTTCGTGGGTGAGTGGTCAGCCGCGCGCGAACACCGTGCGGCCGTCGACGATCGTGCGCTCGACCTGAAGGGCGGCGAACGCGCGCCCGGGGGCGCACGGATCCTCGTCGAGCACCGTGATGTCGGCGACCTTGCCGGGCTCGAGAGTTCCCTTCCAGGTCGCGGCGCCGTCCTGGACCGCGGCGTCCGCCGTCATCGCGCGGAGCAGCCGGCGTCGGGTCGCAGCGTCGTCGGCGGCGAGGAGGACGAGGGAGGCATCGAGGCTGTGGCGCCAGTCCGGCGTGGCGATCGGGGCGTCGCTGGTCAGCGTGGTCAGCGCGCCGGAGGAGAGCATCTCGGCCAGGGGCCAGGCGGCCGCGACGCGGGCCTCTCCGAGCTGCACGGCCGCCCAGGAGTGCGTGTGCGCGGCGATGAGAGGCTGTACGGCGAACCCGACACCGAGGCGTTCCGCACGCCGGATCTGCGCGGGCGTCGCCAGATCGCCGTGCACGATGTGGTGGGGTGCCGGCGGCGGGGGCGTCTGGCCGTGCCGTTCCAGTGTGCTGAGGAACTCCTCGATCGAGCGGTCGCCCGTGGCGTGCACGGCGATCTGGAGACCGCGACCGGCAGCCAGCGCGATCATCTGCTGGAAGGCGCTGAGCGGATCGGCATCGCCGCGCGTGAGGAGGTGGCCGGTGGTCCCGTCGGGGTAGGGGTCCGACGTCCAGGCGGTGGCCATCGGCGGGATGCCGTCGGCGAAGATCTTCACGCCGGGGATCGCGAGCCAGCGCGAATCGGTCGACGGGGGCGGCACCGGGAGTCCGGCAGTGAAGTCGTCGAGGGAGCTCTCGCCGTCGATCGTCCCGAACAGGCGCAGCAGTGTGACGCGCGAGGTCTGCGCGCCCTCCCGGTGCAGCTCCACGTAGGCGTCGAGCATGTCGGTGCCGAAGCAGCCGGTCTCCCCGTCGTCCTCCCCGGGGCCGATGCCCGGCTCCGTGTAGCTCGTGATGCCGAGCTCCGCGAGCAGAGCCCAGGCGCGGCGCAGGGCCGCGCGTCGCTCGTCGGCCGTGGTCACGAGGCGGCCGGTGGGCTGCTCCTCGGGCGGGGTGTCGGAGAAGAACAGGTGCGGCCAGCGCGCGCCCAGCCAGGCGGCGTGGAGGTGGGCGTCGTTGAGGCCGGGGATCGCGGTGCGGCCGTCGAGCTGCACGATCTCGCGGGCCGGGAGGGCTTCGGCCGCGGCATCGGTGGCGACGATCATCCCGTCGCGGACGGCGATCGCGGTGGCGACGGAATCGGTGGCGTCGAAGGTGTGGATGCGGCCACCGCGGAGGAGGAGGTCGGCGTCGTCGCCGAGGAGTGCGCTGCTCATTATTCCACCAGTGTAGACGTAAAACTCGCGCACTCGGGATGTCCCGCGCCGACCGATTCGGCGCGCGGTTCCGCGGCTTGTACCCTGGAGTCATCCCCCGAACACCCCGGCAACCTCGCGCGCGCCGGCGACCTCGGCGCGCGCTCACACATGCAAGGACGCAGATGAACGATTCCGCGGCACACCGCGACGAATGGACGGCGAGCGAAGAGCTGGCGGAGCGGATGATCCCGCTCATCGGGGCTCTCAAGCGCGAGCGCGACGTGGTCACCTCGTTGCACGGTCATCGCCTGCTCGGCCTCTCGGCCACCGGCGTCGTCGAGGTGCACGAGCGCGTGGCCCAGCTCGGACACGAGCGCCTGGCGGTCGAGGACAGCCTGGCGGTGCTCGAAGGCATCCACGCCCTGGCCCCCGGCGCGTCGTCGATCGACGTGGCCCGCCTCGTGGAAGGGCACGCGGAGAGCGGCCGCCCGCTCGAGGAGTACCTGGCCGAGACCCTGGCCCCGGCCGTCGGCGCGGTCCCGGCATCGCCGACCGACGTCGTGCTCTACGGCTTCGGGCGCATCGGCCGCCTGCTGGCCCGCATCCTCATCGCGCACACCGGCGGCGGGAGCGGGCTCCGGCTCCGCGCCATCGTCGTGCGCCGCGGCTCCGAGAACGACCTCGTCAAGCGCGCGTCGCTGCTGCTGCGCGACTCGGTGCACGGCCGCTTCGCGGGCTCGGTCACGGTGGACGAGGATGCCGAGCAGATCATCGCCAACGGCACGCGCATCCAGGTCATCTACTCCGACGACCCGGCCGCCGTCGACTACACCGCCTACGGCATCGACGACGCGATCGTCGTCGACAACACCGGCCGCTGGCGTGACGAGGCCGGACTCTCCCAGCACCTCCGCGCGAAGGGCGTCGCCCGCGTGCTGCTGACCGCCCCCGGCAAGGGCCCGCTGAAGAACATCGTGCAGGGCATCAACGACGACACGATCACCGACGAGGACCGCATCGTCTCCGCGGCGTCGTGCACGACCAACGCCATCACCCCGGTGCTCGCCGCGATCGACGAGGCCTACGGCGTCGTCAAGGGGCACGTCGAGACCGTGCACTCGTTCACGAACGACCAGAACCTCATCGACAACTTCCACAAGGGCGACCGCCGCGGCCGCTCCGCCGTGCTGAACATGGTCATCACCGAGACGGGGGCGGCGAAGGCCGTGGCCAAGGCCCTGCCGCAGCTGGAGGGCAAGCTCACGGGCAGCGCGATCCGCGTCCCCACGCCCGACGTCTCGCTCGCGGTGCTGCACCTCACGCTGGAGCGCCCCGCCACCAAGGACCAGGTCAACGACTACCTGCGGCGGGTCTCGCTGCACTCGAAGCTCCGTCAGCAGATCGACTACGTGGAGAGTCCGGAGGTGGTCTCGACGGACTTCGTCGGCTCGCACCGCGCCGGCATCGTCGACGGGCTTGCCACGATCGCCGACGAGGACACCCTGATCCTCTACGTCTGGTACGACAACGAGTTCGGCTACTCCTGCCAGGTCATCCGGGTTCTGGAGACCATGGCGGGTTCGCACCCCGTCGTCCTCCCCGCCCGCCGCGAAGTCACCCTCTGACCCCCGCCGACCCACCCCTTTTCGCTCGTCCCGGCCCCTTGCGTCCGCACGCAACGGGCCGGGACGCGCGAAAGGGGGTGGGTCGCGGCATGATGAGGGGCATGAAGACCTCACGGCGGCGGGAGGAGCGGCTGCGGTTCCAGGGGCTGACGGCGCCGGCGGCAGACGCCGCGGGGGCAGCGGCGCGGCTGCTGGCGGTGCAGAGTCAGGACTTCACGGCCGGACGCTGGGCGCTGGCCCTTCGGACGAAGGGCGAGGTGCACCTCCGCGACGTCGATGCCGCGTTCGACCGTGGAGACCTCGTCCGGGCTTGGACCATGCGGGGGACGTTGCACACGATCCCCGCGCGCGATCTCGGCTGGGTGCTGGAGGTCACCGCCGCACGACAGCAGCAGCAGGCGGCCTCTCGACAGCGGCAGCTCGGCATCGACGACGACATGATCGACGCGGTCGTCCGGGAGCTCACGCCGCGGCTCCGTGACGGCGGCCTCACTCGTAACGAGATCTTCGCGGTGCTCCAGGGCATCGGCATCGACCCCTCGGGTCAGCGCGGCATCCACCTGCTGTTCGCGATGACGGTCTCCGGCGTGCTCGTGCAGGGGCCGGTCGTGCCGCGGGACGGCATCACGAGGGAGCAACGGTTCGTGCTCGCGGCGGATCACATCCGCGACCACGCCCACCCGGAGGACCCGCTGGCCGAGCTGTTCGTCCGCTACATCGAGGGGCACGGCCCCGCCGGGGTCGCGGACTTCGCGTGGTGGTCCGGGCTGACGCTCGGGCGGTCCAGGGAGGCGGCGGAGCGCGCGGCGAGCAGGGTGACCGAGGTCGAGGACGGGGTCTTCGTCGGGCGCACCCCACCTCGGCGCGCGGCGGGCCGGCCGTCCGTCTTCGCCCTCGGAGCCTTCGACGAGTACTACATCTCCTACGCGGACCGCACCATCGTCTGCGACCCGGAGCATCTCGCAGCCGTCGGCCCGGGGAAGAACGGGATGGTCCGGGCGACCGTGGTGGAGAACGGCCGCGTGATCGGCTGCTGGACGCATGCCGCCGCCGCGCACACCACCCCTCCGGACCTCTTCACTGCACCCGAGGATCCCACCGCCGTCGCCGCCGCGCTCGCCCGCTTCGCCGCGTTCCTCGCCTGACCGATCGCCGACCCACCCCTTTCCGCGCCTCCCGGCCCCCTCCGGTCGTTCGCAAGGGGCCGGGGCGCACGCAAGGGGGTGGGTCGACGTCACTCACTCGCGTGACGGCCGAGGAAGTTGTAGACCTCGTTGTCGTCCACACCGGGGAACATGCCGCGGGGGAGCGGCGAGAACATGTGGGTGTGCACGCGGGCGCTCGGCCATGCCCGGCCCTTCCAGCGCTCCGTGAGCTCCGGCGACGGACGGCGACAGCACGCCTCGTCGGGGCAGGTCGACACGGCTCTGTCGTTCGTCTCCCGCCCCCGCCACCACCGGGCGTCGTCGAACGGCACGCCGACCGTGACGGAGAACTCGCCCTCGCTCGACGACCCTGTCTGCGTGGAGCACCAGAACGTGCCGGAGGGCGTGTCCGTGTACTGGTGGTGCTCGACGGTGCGGTTCTGCTCCGTGAAGGCGGATCGGGCCTGGAACTTCCGGCACACCCGCTGCCCTTCCACGGCTCCGGTGACGTCCATCGGCAGGGGAAGGTCGTCGTTCTCGTAGACACGGGTGATGGCTCCGGTCGAGTCGACGCGCAGGAAGTGCAGCGACATCCCGAGGTGCTGCGTGAGCAGGTTGGTCATGCGCATGCCGGCGGCCTCGTGTGTCACGCCGAACCCGTCGCGGAAGTCCTCCACGGCGAGGTTGCGGTCCTTCTTCGCCTGCTGCAGGAAGGCCACCGCGGCGGTCTCCGGCATCAGGCAGCACGCGGCGAAGTAGTTGATCTCCAGGCGCTGCTGCAGGAAGTCGGCGTAATCGGTCGGGGGTGTGTGCCCGAGCAGACGGTGCGCCATCGCCTGCAGCGCCATCGACCGCAGGCCGTGTCCACCGGGGATGGACGCCGGAGGCAGGTAGATGCGGCCGTTCTCCAGGTCGGTGACCGAGCGCGTCGAGTGCGGCAGGTCGTTGACGTAGATGAGCTCGAAGCCGAGCTTCTCGGCCATGATGCTCACGGTGCGGTGGGTGAGGGCGCCCTGCGAATGGCCCGCGGACTTGAGCTGCTTCTCCGCGAGCTTCTCGATGTCGGGGAGGTAGTTGTTCTGCGCCCGCATGCGCAGGCGCAGCTCGGTGTTGGCACGGCGAGCCTCTTCCGGAGTGGCGATGGCCTCGCGCTCGCGGCGCTGCAGCTCGCGGTGGAGGCCGAGGATGGACTCGATGGTCTCGTCGCTCATGCCCTTCGTGACGCGCACGGGGGAGACGCCGAGCTGACGGAACACCGGACTCTCCTGCGCCCGCTCCAGCTCGATCTCCAAAGCCGCGCGCCGGTTCGGCGGCTCGCCGGAGATGAGGTCGGTCACCTCCGTGCCGGTGGCCTGCGCGATCGCCTGGAGGAGGGACAGCTTGGGCTCGCGCTTGCCGTTCTCGATAAGGCTGAGCTGGGAGCCGGCGACCCCGACGAGGGCCCCCAGCTCATCGAGCGTGTAGCCCTTCTCCAGGCGGCGGTGCCGGATGCGGTGGCCGAGGGTCGTGAGGTGGATGCCGGAGGACGCCATAGTTTGAGTCTAGCGAAAGAACCGCGATTCTTATCGCTCGATTTGGCCGAAAGTCCGCGTCAAGGGCGAAGAAGATGGAAGCAACGCCCCACACTTCGAAGGAGCAGTCATGGCCATGGCCGAAGTCCTCACCCCTCGCACGTCCCCTGTCGCCCCGACGCGCACGTTCGGCACCGCCCCCTCCTACGACACCCCCGCGATGGCGGAGCTCGTCGCCTGGGTCGATGAGATCCGTGCGCTCACGCAGCCGGACGCCGTGCACTGGGTGGACGGCTCGCGCGCCGAGAACGACTGGCTGCTGCGCGGACTCGTCGACGAGGGCAAGCTCATCAAGCTGAACCCCGAGTGGCGCCCCGGCTCCTACCTGGCGCGTTCGCACCCCAGCGACGTCGCCCGCACGGAGGCCCGCACCTTCATCGCCTCGGAGCGGGAGGAGGACGCCGGGCCCACCAACAACTGGGCCGACCCGCAAGAGATGCACGCGAAGATGGACGAGATCTTCGCGGGCTCGATGCGCGGCCGCACGATGTACGTCGTGCCCTTCTCGATGGGTCGCGTCGGCGGCCCCCTGTCGCACATCGGCGTGCAGATCACCGACAGCGCCTACGCCGTCGCGTCGATCGGCATCATGACCCGCGTGGGTGACGAGGTCACCCGCCAGATCGCCGAGGGCGCGCCCTGGGTCAAGACCGTGCACTCCGTCGGCGCTCCGCTGGAGGCGGGCGAGCCGGACGTCGAGTGGCCCTGCAACGACGACAAGTACATCGTGCACTTCCCGGAGACGCTCGAGGTCTACTCGTACGGCTCGGGCTACGGCGGCAACGCGATCCTGGCGAAGAAGTGCTTCGCGCTGCGCATCGCGTCGGTGATCGCCCGGGACGAGGGCTGGCTCGCCGAGCACATGCTCCTCATCCGGGTGATCGACCCGCAGGGCAAGGCGTACCACGTCGCCGCCGCGTTCCCGTCGGCCTGCGGCAAGACGAACCTCGCGATGCTCCGACCGACGATCCCCGGCTGGAAGGTCGAGACCCTCGGCGACGACATCGCCTGGATCCGCCCCGGCGAGGACGGACGACTCTGGGCGATCAACCCCGAGGCCGGCTTCTTCGGCGTCGCGCCCGGCACCGGAGAATCGACCAACGTCACCGCCGTCGAGACGCTGTGGGGCAACACGATCTTCACCAACGTCGCGCTCCGCCCCGACGGCGACGTGTGGTGGGAGGGCCTGACCGACGAGGCGCCCGCGAACCTCATCGACTGGGAGGGCAACGACTGGACGCCCGACTCCGGTCGTCCCGCGGCGCACCCCAACTCCCGTTTCACGGTGTCGGCGGCCCAGTGCCCGCAGATCTCCGAGGACTGGGAGGAGGCCGTGCCGCTCGACGTCATCCTCTTCGGCGGCCGCCGCGCGAGCAACGTGCCCCTCGTGGTCGAGGCCACCGACTGGACGCACGGCGTGTTCCTCGGTTCGAACATCTCCTCCGAGCGCACGGCGGCGGCTGAGGGCACGGTCGGCGAGCTGCGCCGCGACCCCTTCGCGATGTTGCCGTTCTGCGGCTACAACATGGCCGACTACTTCGGTCACTGGCTGAAGGTCGGTCGCGGCCTGCGCTTCGATCGGGCACCGCGCATCTTCCAGGTGAACTGGTTCCGCCGCGGTGACGACGGCCGGTTCCTCTGGCCCGGGTTCGGCGACAACTCCCGCGTCGTCGACTGGATCATCCGCCGCGTGGCCGGTGACGTGCCGGCCGTGGACAGCCCCATCGGACGTCTGCCGCGCGTGGAGGACCTGAACCTCGACGGGCTCGACATCCCCGCGGAAGACCTCGACGAGCTCTTCTCGGTCGACCCCGAGGCGTGGAAGGCCGAGGCTGACCTCACCGAGGAGTTCTACGACACGTTCGGCGACCGCGTCCCCGCGGCTCTGCGCACCGAGCTCGCGTCGCTGCGCTACCGCCTCGCGAAGGCGTAGCCCCCAGACCGGTGCCGGTTCGGGGGAGCCGGCACCCTCGGCCTCCGGCCGAGTCATACCCGCGAAGGCGGGGCATCAGAGACGAACCCATGGCTGAGTGGTCTCCGACGCCCCGCCTTCGTGGCACCCACCCCGCCAAGACCCCGGTTTCGCGCCGAGACCCCGCCCCGCGTACGTGCGGAAGGCGGGGTCTCGACGGAAACGCGGGGTCTCGACGGTGGACAGGGGGTGGGGGGAGTTAGGCGAGGAGCTGGTGGCGGGCGAGGTCGCGATAGAGCGGGGTCGACTCCACGAGCTCGGCGTGCGTGCCCTGTCCGACGACCACGCCGTCCTGCAGCACCACGATGAGGTCGCTGTCGACGACGGTGGACAGACGGTGCGCGATCACGACGAGCGTGCGGTCGGTGGCGACCGCGTCGATGGCCTCGCGCATGCGCTGTTCGTTCACGCCGTCGAGCGACGAGGTCGACTCGTCCAGCAGCAGGATCGGGGCGTCCGTGAGGAGTGCCCGGGCGATCGCGAGCCGCTGCCGTTCGCCGCCGGAGAGCATCACGCCGTCCTCGCCGACCGGAGCGTCGACCCCGACGGGGTTCCGCTCCAGCACGTCGCCGAGGTTCACGGCGCGGAGCACGCGCTCGCAGTCCGCGTCGGAGGCGTCGGGAGAGGCGAGACGCAGGTTCTCGGCGAGGGTGCCGGCAAGAGTCGGGGCGTCCTGCTCGACGTAGCCGAAGTGGGCGCGGAGCTCGTCCCGCGCGTAGGTGCGGGTGTCGTGCCCCTTCAACCGGATGGAGCCGCCCGTGGGGTCGTAGAAGCGCTCGATGAGGGAGAGGATGGTGCTCTTCCCCGCCCCGCTCGGACCGACCAGCGCCACGCGTGCTCCCCGGGGGACCGCGAAGGACACCCCCCGCAGCACCTCGTGGTCCTGGGGGTCGGGGGCGGCCTCGGCCTGCTCCAGGTGCGCGTCCGCGAGCAGGGTGTGGGCCTCCCTCGCGGCGGCGCGACGGGCCGCGACGACGTTCTCCGGGTAGCGGAACCGCACGTCGCGGAACTCCAGGACCGGGGCGTCCGCACCGGGCTCCTCGTCGCGGGGGAGGGCCGCGGCGGTGGCCGCGTCGTCCTGGGTCTCGGTGGGCAGGTCGAGGACCTCCTGGATGCGGCCGAGCGCGCCGAGGGCCTGGTTGACCGAGGTGATGGCCCCGAACGTCGAGGCGAGCGGCATCACCAGCAGGAAGAGGAACATTACGAATGAGATGAGGGCCGCGATCGAGATGGCTCCGGCGGCGACGCGGAAGCCGCCCACGCCGAGCACGACGAGCAGGGAGAGCTGGAGGGCGATGCCGGCGACCGGCACCACGAGCGAGGAGATCTTCGCGATCCGCACGCCGATGCCGTACGCCTCGGAGGCCCGCTCCGTCACCGCCGCGGTCTCCCGCTCGGTCGCGCCGGAGGCCCGGATGGTGCGGATGGAGCCGACGGCCCGCTCGACGCCCGAGGCCAGCTCGCCGACCTTCTCCTGCTGGGCGGTGGACGCCGTTCGGATCCGGCCGCTGAGGGCGACGACGACCACGACCGAGACGCCGATCACCACGACGATGAGCAGCAGCAGCACGGGGTCGATGAGCAGCATCGCGATCAGAGCACCCGCGAAGAGCACGACGTTGCCGACGGCGTCGGCGAGCCCCTGCGTGAGGACGGCATAGAGGAGCGTCGTGTCGGTCCCGACGCGCGAGACGAGGTCGCCGGTGCGCCGTGCGTCGAACTCGGACGTCGGCAGATGCAGGATGCGGGCGATGAGCTTGCGGCGGCTGGAGTAGACGACCGCGGTGCCGGTGCGCTGCAGCAGATAGTGCTGGAAGCCGGAGATGATCGACGACACGATCACGAAGCCGACGAGCAGCCACACGAGCACACCGATCGTGCCGTCGGATTGCACGGCTTCGATGACCTGGCCGACGAGGAGGGGCTGCACGAGCGAGGTCGCGGCGCCGAACACGCTGAGGACGGCGACGACGACGAGGGTGCGCTTGTGCTCGAAGAGGAAGGGGAGGAGCTGGCGGAAGGTGGCGCGCGGCCCGTCGGCCGGTGCGCCCCGTCCGCGTCGGCGTGCTGTCGCCGTGCGGGACATGGGGGACCTCGATCTGGAGATGATACTTCGACCGTACTCGGGGCGCGGTCATTTCCTATGGGGCGGCTGTATGGGCTCAGGTGCGACCGAAGCGTCGATGTGCCGCCTGCTTGGTGACGCCGAGGGCGCTCGCGATCGCCTGCCACGAGTAGCCGCTCGTGCGGGCGCGACGGACCTGGGCCTCTTCGGCGCGCGCGAGCTCCTTGCGCAACGCCGCCAGGCGGTGGAGCTCGGCGAGGGGTTCGCCGCCCTCGGCCGCGGCGATGGTGGTCGGTAGCGACATGGGGACCTCCTTCGCGTCAATACTCGTTGACGCACGGGTTGCTGTCAAGAAGTGTTGACGCGCGGGTTGTCCACAGGGATTCCTTGTCCGCATGCGTGGCGCATGCGATCCTGACCGCATGAGTCGCATGCTGCGCGAGAGCATCCTCGCCGCCCGTGATCGCGAACGGGAGGAGCGCGGGTGAGCGGGATGTCCGAGGCGGTCGTGATCGATGCCTCGGCGGCGATCGAGGCCCTGCTCGGCGAGGAGGTCTGGACGCACGGTGAGGAGCTCCATGCACACGCGGGTCTCGACATCGAGGTCGTGTCCGTGCTGCGCCGACTCACGATGCGGTCCTCGATGCCGGCACACGCTGCTCGCGAGGCCCTCGAGGCGTTCGGGCGTTGCAGATCATCCGCCATCCGCTGCGCCGGCTCATCCCGCGGATCTGGTCGCTGCGCGATGACGTCTCCGCGTCCGACGCCGGTTACGTCGCGCTCGCGGAGGCGCTCGACGTCCCTCTGCTCACGGCCGATCACCGACTGGCGAAGACGGCGGGCCGGTACTGCGACGTCGTGGTGCTGTGAGCGTCTGGCGATGAAGACGAGAACGGCTGCACCCCGAGGGAGTGCAGCCGTTCGTCGTTCTGTCGGACTCTAGAGTTCGACGGCGGAGGCGAGACCGAGGTCGTCCTCGTAGTCGTGGTCCTTCGTCTCCGGGGTGAAGATGAGCGCGATGAAGGTCAGCACCGCCATCGACGAGAGGTACAGTCCCACGAGCCAGGGTTCGCCGCCGACGGCCGCCCACAGGGCCACCGCGATGAACGGCGCCACGGCCGCACCGAGGATCGACGACACGTTGTACGCGATCGCCGAGCCGGAGTAGCGCACGTTCGTCGGGAAGAGCTCCGGCAGGAGGGCGCCCATCGGGCCGAACGTCGTGCCCATGAGCATGAAGCCGAACACGAGGAAGGCCTGGGTGAGAGCGCCGGTGAACTTCGGGTCCGCCTGCGGGAGCAGGAAGATGTTGAACGACAGGCCGAAGACGACGATGAGTCCGGTGACCCACAGCAGCAGCTTGCGGCGCCCGATGGCGTCGGCGATCGGCCCGGACAGCAGCGTGAAGATGCCGAAGAACACGACGCCGATGATCTGCATGAGCACGAAGTCCGTGTAGCCGAAGCCGAGGCCCGGGTAGAACTGCGCCGCGAACGCGCTCGGGTCGAAGTCCTTTCCGGTCGCCTCCGCGGCAGCGCGGGCGGCGGCCGACGCGGTCTCCAGGTCAGCGGCCTTCGTGCCGTAGGTGAGCGTGAAGTTCGTCATCAGGTAGAACAGCACGTAGGTCGCCAGCATGATGAACGTGCCGAGGATGAGCTGCTTCCAGTGGTGCCGGAACACGGTCGCGAGCGGGAGCTTGCGGATGGCCCCGGTCTTCTCCGCCTTCTTGAACGTGTCCGACTCGACGAGCCGGAGCCGCACCCACAGGCCGATGATGACCATGACGGCGGAGAAGAGGAACGGCACGCGCCAGCCCCAGGAGAGGAAGGCCTCCGACTTCAGCGCCGGGTCCTCCGGGTGGGGGAGCGCGAAGTTGATGGCGAGGAAGATGCCGTTGGCGATGATGAACCCGAGCGGCGCGCCGAGCTGCGGGAACGAGCCGTACCAGGCGCGCTTGCCCTTCGGGGCGTTCTCGGTGGCCACCAGCGCCGCGCCCGACCACTCGCCGCCCAGCGCGAAGCCCTGGGCGAGACGGAGGATCAGCAGGAGCAGCGGGGCGACCCAGCCGATCTGCTGGAAGGTCGGCAGGAGACCGATCACGAACGTCGCGATGCCCATCGTCAGGAGCGAGGCGACGAGGGTCGCCTTGCGTCCGAACTTGTCGCCGAAGTGTCCGAAGACGACGGCGCCGATCGGGCGGGCGACCATCGCCGCGCCGAAGACGGCGAACGACGACAGCAGCGACGCGGTGTCGTTGGTGCTGGGGAAGAAGAGCGTCGGGAAGACGAGCACGGCCGCCGTCGCATAGACGTAGAAGTCGTAGAACTCGATGGTGGTGCCGACGAGGCTCGCGGTGATGACGCGCGAGCGGGGGTTCGCGGGGGTGGTGGCGGTGCTCAAGGGGTCTCCGATCCTCCGCCGGTATACCGACGGACTCGGGCGAGTCTACGCCTTCCTGGGAGTTCCCTGGACGTTGATGACATGCCGGGCGGAGCGTGTCCGTATCGCCGCGTAAAGTCGGAAGAGACCGGCCGGAGGGGAATCATGACGACGCGGATGCTGCTCCTCGCCGACACACACGTCCCGAAGCGGGCGAAGAGGCTGCCGGATGCCGTGCTCCGGGCGATCGACGACGCCGACATCGTCGTGCACGCGGGGGACTGGGTGGATCTCGCCACCGTCGAGCTGCTGCAGGCCCGCGCGCGCGTCCTCCACGGGGTGCACGGCAACAACGACGGCCCGGAGATCCGACAGGTCCTGCCGGAGATCGCGCGGTTCACCGTGGAGGACACGGCCGTCGCCGTCATCCACGAGACCGGTACCGCGACCGGGCGCGAGAGACGGATGGACCTCGCGTTCCCCGACGCCGACGTGCTGGTGTTCGGTCACTCGCACATCCCCTGGGACACCGTCACGCCGAACGGTCTGCGACTGCTCAACCCCGGATCTCCCACCGACCGCCGCCGTCAGCCGGTGCACACGATGATGCGCGTCGACATCGACGGTCGGAACGTGGAGGCGACGCTGGTGCCCGTCGCATGACGGACGACGGCGCTGAGCCCATCGTCTACCGGGTGCCCATGCGCTCCCATGACGATGCGGTGCCGCGGGGCCTCGCCGTCGAGCGGGCCCTGACGGTCGGTGTCTGCGGGATGGGCGGACGGCTCGACCGTGCGCCCCGCTCTCTCGCGGCCGCGCTCGCTGCCGTCGACGCCCGCTATGGGGAGCGGGCCGCCGGTCGATTGGAACGGTTCGCGGCGGTGCCCGAAGGGGCGTTCGTCTGGACGCGGGACGAGGACGGGCTGTTCTGGCTCGGGTGCCTGGTGGGGCCGTGGCGCTATGACGATGATCCGGCGGCGGCGGAGGCAGACCTCGTGCATGTCCGCGACTGCCGATGGCGGGGGCGTCCGGTCGACGCCTCCGCCGTCCCACCCGGCGTGACGGCGACGTTCGCCCGCGGCGGGCGCAACGGACAACGCATCCACGCTGCCGGTACCGGCAATCTCAGTGCCCTGCTCTGGCAACGCCTCCGCGGGAGCTGAGCCTCTCCGCGCGGGTGCCTCAGCGCCAGATGACCGCCATGCCCGCGTTCGCGAGTGTGAGGATGCCGATGAGCCAGAACACGGCGGAGGGGACGCCCTCGCCACGCTTCTGCCGCGCCGAGCCGATCCCGAGGAGGGCGCCGATGACGACGAGCACGACGAGCTTGGCGCCGATCTTGACGTAGTTGAGGTCGTACTCGATGCCCCACGGGGCGGCGAGGGCGAGGCCGGCGACACCGGCGATCAACAGACCATAGTCCATGAGACGAGTGATCTGCCGCTTGCCTCCGAAGGCCTGCGCCGCCCAGGCGCCGAACAACACGGCGAAGCCGATGAGGTGGATGAACACGACGATCAGGCGCAGGGTCTCCATGCCCTCACCGTACGAGAGCGCGGCGTTCCCCGCCACCAAGGCACGCCTGACCTCGCGCCGGCGATCCGGCGCGAGGCGGAGGGAGTCAGTCGCGCAGTTCGCGGATCACGAGGGCGGTGCGCAGAGCGGCATCCGCGGCCTCCGCCCCCTTGTCCTCCTTCGAGCCTTCCAGGCCTGCGCGGTCCAGCCCCTGCTTCTCGTCGTCGAGCGTGAGCAGCCCGAACCCGACCGGCTTGCCGGCATCGAGGGAGACCCGGGTGAGGCCGTCGGTCGCCGCGGCCGAGACGTACTCGAAGTGCGGCGTGCCGCCGCGGATGATGACCCCGAGGGCGACCACCGCGTCCGCACCGCCCGCGAAGGCGGCCTGCGCGGCCACGGCGAGCTCGAACGAACCGGGCACCCGCACGAGGCGATGCGTCGCTCCGGCCTCGTCGAGCACCCGCTGGGCGCCGGCGATCAGGCCGTTCGAGATCACCTCGTGCCAGGTGCCGGCGATCACGACGACCTCCAGCCCCCGCCCGTCGATGTTCCCCGTCTTGGGTGCTCCGGCGCCGCTCATTCCTCGTCCTTTCCCGCCGCGAGGGCCTCGGCGAGCTCTGCTTCACCGATGATGTGGCCCATGCGGTCGCGCTTGGTCTCCAGGTACTGGTGGTTGTTCGGGCCCACGCCCACGATCAGCGGCACCTGCTCGACGACGTCGAGGCCGAGCTCGCGCAGCTTGTTCACCTTGTCGGTGTTGTTGGTGAGCAGCCGGACCTTCGAGACGCCCAGGTCGGTGAGGATCCCGGCCGCCGCGGCGTAGTCGCGGGCGTCCGCCGGGAGCCCCAGTGCCAGGTTCGCGTCGACGGTGTCCAGGCCGTCCTCCTGCAGGCTGTAAGCCCGCAGCTTGTTGATGAGTCCGATGCCGCGCCCCTCGTGCCCGCGCATGTAGATGACGATGCCGCCCTCGCGGTCGATCGCGTCCAGCGCGGCGTCGAGCTGCGGCCCGCACTCACATTTCTGGGAGCCGAACGCCTCGCCGGTCAGGCACTCGGAGTGCACGCGCACGAGGGCCGTCTCGGTGGGCTCGCCCGACACGACCGCGATGTGGTCGGTACCGGTGACGCGATCCTTGTAGGCGAGGAAGCGGAACGTGCCGTGGTCGGTGGGCACGGTGGCGTCGGCACGGAGGCTCACGCGGCGCCCGCGCAGGGCGGCCGGTGTCGCTCCGTCCGGGTCGATCTCGTTGAGGTGCGCGATGAGCTGCTCGATCGTGATGACCGGCACGCCGTCGCGGGCGCCCAGATCGAGGAGCCCGGGAAGCCGCATCATGCTGCCGTCCTCGGCGACGACTTCCGCGATCGCGCCGACGGGCCGGAGGCCGGCGAGCTTCATGAGCTCGACCGCGGCCTCGGTGTGACCGCTGCGCTCGCGAACACCGCCGTCGACGGCCCGGAGCGGCAGCACGTGGCCGGGGCGGATGATGCTCGTCGCCGTCGAGGACGGATCGGCCAGAACGTTGAGGGTGTGCGCGCGGTCGCTCGCGCTGATCCCCGTCGTCACCCCTTCCGCGGCGTCGACGCTCACGGTATAGGCGGTGGAGCGGGCGTCTTCACTGGCCGCGACCATCGGCGGGAGGTTGAGGCTGTCCGCGAGGTCGGTGGGCATCGGCGCGCAGATGAAGCCGGACGACCAGCGCACCGTCCACGCCACCCATTCGGGGGTGGCGAGCTCGGCGGAGAGGACGACGTCGCCCTCGTTCTCGCGGTTCTCGTCGTCGGCCACGAGCACGGGCCGGCCGGCGCGCAGCGCCTCCAGGGCCTCGGGGATGGTTGCCAGGCTCATCGCGAGCCCCCTTCCGGTGCGGCGCGGAACGCGAGCAGGCGCTCGACGTGCCGCGCGAGGATGTCGGTCTCGAGGTTCACGCGGTCGCCGACCGCGCGGGTACCGAGGGTGGTCGCCGCCAGGGTCTCCGGGATGAGCGACACCTCGAACCAGTGCCCGCCCCTGGTTCCTGAGCCGTCCTGGGTCGCTGAGCCTGTCGAAGGGGTCGAAGGGCTCACCGCACTCACCGTCAGCGAGGTCCCGTCGACCGAGATCGACCCCTTGTCGACGACGAGCGGCGCGAGGTCGTCCGGAAGACTGATCCGCAGGACGCTCCACTGCGCGCCCGGGCGCACCTCGAGCACGACGCCGGTGCCGTCGACGTGCCCCTGCACGATGTGCCCGCCGAGCCGCGCACCCACGGGCATCGCCTTCTCGATGTTCACCCTGGTGCCGACGGTGGCCGTGCCCAGGGCCGCGACATCGAGCGTCTGCTTCATGACATCGGCGTCGAAGGTCTCGGCGGTGGAGCCGACGACGGTGAGGCACACGCCGGAGACGGCGATCGATTCCCCGTGCACGGCGTCCGCGGCCGCCTTCGGGGCGCGCACCGTGAGTCGCCAGCCGTCGCCCGACTCGGTGATGGCGGTGATCTCGCCGATCTCCTCGATGATTCCGGTGAACATCAGAGGCTTCCCTCCTTCTCCGGGCCCGTGCGGTCCGGGTCGTCCGCGTCCGCGGGATGCGCGATCGCGAGCAGGTCTGCGCCCAACGGCAGCCATTCGTCCACGACGAGGCGCCGTGCCTCGTCGATCGAGCCGACGCCGATGTCGGTCAGGGCCAGGCGGCTTCCCCCGAGCAGGACCGGGGCGACGTACGCGAGCACCCGATCGGCGAGCCCGGCGGCCAGGAACGCGCTGGCGAGCGTCGGCCCGCCCTCGACGAACAGCGTCTGGATCCCGCGGGCTTGCAGGTCGGCGAGCACCGCCGACGGGTCGTGCGTGTCGAAGAACAACGGCGTGTGCGGATGACGGTGCACCGCCGCCCCCACAGGGGTCGGTCGGGCGCCGATCACGACGGGGATGGGCTGGTGCGGCAGGAGCTCGTCGCCGGTGCGGGCAGTGAGCGCGGGGTCGTCGGCGAGCACCGTGCCGGTGCCGACCGCGATCGCGTCGGCCTCGGCGCGTCGTCGGTGCACGTCGGCGCGGGCCTCCGGGCCGGTGATCCACTGGCTGGACCCGTCGTCCGCCGCAGCCCTGCCGTCCAGGCTCTGCGCCCACTTGACGGTGACGTGCGGACGGCCGAGTCGAGAAGCGGTGAGCCAGTCGCCGATCAGCGCGCGCGCCTCCGCGGCTCGTTCGCCGGACTCGACGCTCACTCCCGCGGCGCGCAGCCGCTCCGCGCCGCCACCGGAGACCTCACCGGGGTCGTCGAGCGCGTAGACGACCCGGGCCACGCCGGCGTCGATGAGCGCGAGCGCGCACGGACCCGTACGGCCGGTGTGGTTGCAGGGTTCGAGGGTGACGACCGCGGTCGCGCCTCGTGCGGCGCCGGGCGCGAGCTTCGACAGGGCGTCGACTTCTGCGTGCGGCGTGCCGGAGCCGCGATGCCAGCCCTCGGCCAGCACCTCGCCGTCGGGGGAGAGGAGCACGGCGCCCACCTGCGGGTTGATCCCGCGGGGGCCACGGGTCGCGAGGGCGAGCGCGCGATCCATCGCGCGGCGCTCTGTCGCGGTCACTGCCATCCGTCGTCCTCTCTGCGGCCTCGGGGTCGCTGCAGGGTGGCGGAACGGACGCACGCGCGTGCGCCTCGTGCTGCCTCCCTTCCGGACTAGCGAGGTATTCCTCGCATCACCGTCGGTTCCGGAGTTCCACCGGATCGGCATCCCGATCACTCGGAACGCTCGCGGACTGTCACCGCCGGTTCGGATTCCCACCGACCCCGGAGCACGTTGCTGCTCTGAGTGTACTCAACGCGTCTGCACGCGTTTCATTCCGTGGCAGGGCCCGTGCCCGGCCCCTCACTTGAGCAGGCGGGACAGCCGCCGGTCGGCGAGAACCTTGCCGCCGGTCTGACAGGTCGGGCAGTACTCCAGGGAGCGGTCGGCGAAGAAGACGCTGCGCACCTCGTCGCCGCAGACCGGACACGCCTCACCGCGGCGGGCGTGCACCCGCATGCCGCGGCGCTTGGCGTCCTTGAGATCAGCCGGAGGCTTGCCCGCGGCGGCCGCGACAGCCTCGGCGAGGGTCTCCTGCATCGCCGCGAACAGCCGATCGACCTCGGCGTCGTCGAGCGTGCCGGCGATCGCGTACGGCGACATGCGGGCCGCATGCAGGATCTCGTCCGAGTAGGCGTTGCCGATGCCCGCGATCACGCCCTGGTCGCGGAGCAGGCCCTTGATCTGCATCCGGCGGTCGTCCAGCAGCGCGGCGAAGGCATCGCGGGTGAAGGACGGGTCGAGAGGGTCCGGGCCGAGGCGGGCGATGCCCGGCACCTCCGCGGGGTCGCGGACGACGTACACGGCCAGCGACTTCTTCGTCCCGGTTTCCGTCAGGTCGAAACCGCTGCCGTCGTCGAGGGCGATCCGCAGCGCGATCGGCGACTTGCCCGGCTTGAGGAGCGTGGTCGGCAGGGTGTCGTACCAGCGCAGCCATCCGGCCTTCGCCAGGTGGAAGACGAGGTGCAGCTCGGACCCGCAGGACAGCACGACGAACTTGCCGCGGCGCTTCGCCCCGGTGATCGCCGCGCCTTCCAGTGCCGAGATCGGCGGGTCGTACGTCTTCAGCGCGGCGATCGCGGCCACGGAGGCACGGGTGATCGTGCGTCCGGTCGTGCGCTCGCCGAGGAACGCGACGAGTCCTTCGACCTCCGGCATCTCAGGCATGCAGCCATCCTGTCACCGGGGTCCGACGCTGTCACGCGTGGGACGTGCGGTCAGAGCACCGGCCACTCCACCGGGGTCCGGTCGTCGTCGCGCAGCAGGGCGGCGCCCCAGCCGTCCTCGCGTCCGCGCTGGCTGGTGAGCCCCTGGCGCATGGTGCCCTCGAACCGGAAGCCGAGGGCACGGGCGGCGCGGGCGGACGGGACGTTGCCCACGACGGCCTGCCAGCGGATGCGGGCGAGGCCGAGCTCCGTGAATCCCCAGGCGAGCGCGGCGCGCGCGGCCTCGACGAGGTAGCCACGGCCGCGGGCGTCCGCGACGACCCAGTAGCCGAGCTCGGCGTGACCGCCGGCCGCGTGCTCGACGATGTGGTGCAGTCCGACCATGCCCACGAGGACGTCGTCGGCGTAGACACCCCAGACGGTCTGCGAGCCGTCCTCCCACCACTGCTCCACGAGGGCGACGAAGTCCTCCGCGTCCTGGCGGAAGTAGGGGGAGGGCACCGTCGTCCACCGCGCGATCTCCGGGTCCTGGCACGCCTCGGTGATCGCGTCGACGTCGTCCTCCGTCGGGGCGCGGAGGACGAGTCGTGCGGTGGTGAGGGCGACCGGAAGCATCCCTCCAGCCTAGGACGCTCGACCCGGCCCCTTCGGTTCGCCCCGGCCCCTTCCGCGCGTCCGTAACGGGGTGGGAGGCACGGAAAGGGGTGGGATGCAGGGAAGCCGACCGCAGCGTCCGTGGGCGCGATTAGGCTTGTCCGGTGACTGTTCCGGGGATTCTGCGCGCCTTGGAAGAGGCGTCTCTGTATCGTGACGCTCTCGCCTGGGCGCACACCGACGCCGACCTCGGCCTGGTCGACGGGCTCGACGCGCCCGTGCTCGCCGGTCTGCTCGCCAAGCGCGCGGCGGCCGGCCACCCGGCGGCGCTGCTGGCCGTGGTGCCCACGGGACGCCGCGCGGAGTCGGTGGCGCAGGCCCTGGAGACGTACGTCCCCGATGCCGAGGTTCTCACCTTCCCCGCCTGGGAGACGCTGCCGCACGAGCGCCTCAGCCCCAGCCCCGACACGGTCGGCCTGCGACTGCAGACCCTGCGCCGCATCGCCGAATGGTCAGGGGAGCGCCCCCTCGTGGTCGTGGCCTCCGTGCGCGCCGCGCTGCAGCCCATCGCCGGGAACCTGGGCGACATCGTGCCGCTGGAGCTGACGGTAGGCAGCCGCGGCAACGAGCTCGACCACGTCGCCGAGCAGCTCGTGGAACGGGCCTACTCCCGCGTCGACATGGTGTCGCGGCGGGGTGAGTTCGCCGTCCGCGGCGGCATCCTCGACGTCTTTCCCCCCACGTCCGAACACCCGTACCGCGTGGAGTTCTTCGGCGACGAGATCGACCAGATCCGGGCGTTCTCGGTGGCGGACCAGCGCTCGCTCCCCGGCGACGTGCCGCGCGTCGACCTCCCGCCCAGCCGCGAGCTCCTGCTGACGGCCGAGGTACGGGAGCGGGCCCGAGCGCTCATCGGCGGCTTCCCCGCCATCAGCGGCATGCTCGAGAAGATGGCCGAGGGCATCCCGGTCGAGGGCATGGAGTCGCTGCTGCCCGCAGTCGCCGGCCCCCTCAAGTCCCTCGTCGAGTACCTGCCCGAGGGCAGCGCGACCGCCGTGATCGATCCAGAGCGCTCGACCGCCCGCGCCCTCACCCTCGGCGAGACGAACCGCGAGTTCCTCGACGCCGCCTGGAGCGCGGCGACCTCCGGGGCCTCTGCCCCCATCGACCTCGGCGCCGGGGACTTCCTCACCATCGCCGACCTGCGCGAGGTCGTCCGCGACCGCGGCGGCGTGTGGTGGCGGCTGAGCCCGTTCGGGATCGGCGACGCGACCGCGGAGAGCGTCGAGGCGGCCACCGTCATCCCGTCCTTCCACGGCAACGTCGACGGCGCCATCGCCTTCGTCGACGCGAAGGTCGCCGACGGCTGGCGGGTGGTCGTTCTCGCGACCGGACACGGCCTCGTCGACCGCGCCCGGGACGTGCTCTCGGACCGTGGCATCGCGGCCCGGGTCGTCGAGACCATCGCAGACGCGCCGGACCCGGGGGTCGCGACCCTCACGGTGGGCGGTGTCGAGGCCGGCTTCCAGGTGCCGGAGGCGAAGCTCGCCGTCCTCACCGACAACGAGTTCTACGGCCGCACGATCGGCGGCGACCAGCGCGTCGTCAAGAAGCTCGCGTCTCGACGGAAGAACGTCGTCGACCCGCTGCAGCTCAAGCAGGGCGACTTCGTCGTGCATGCGACGCACGGTATCGGCCGGTTCGTCGAGATGACCCAGCGCGAGGTCTCCACCGGCGGCCGCAACGCTGCGAAGTCGGTCCGCGACTACCTCGTGCTGGAGTACGCGCCGTCCAAGCGCGGCTACCCCGGCGACAAGCTGTTCGTGCCCACCGACCAGCTCGACCTCCTGTCGAAGTACGTCGGCGGCGAGGCCCCGACCCTGTCCAAGATGGGCGGCAGCGACTGGGCGCAGGCCAAGGGCAAAGCGCGCAAGGCGGTGCGCGACATCGCCGTCGAGCTCGTCAAGCTCTACTCCGCCCGGATGAGCGCCAAGGGCTATGCCTTCGGCCCGGACACCCCCTGGCAGCGCGAGCTGGAGGAGGCGTTCCCGTTCGCGGAGACCCAGGACCAGCTGCAGACCATCGACGAGATCAAGGCCGACATGGAGCGGCCGATCCCGATGGACCGGCTGCTCTCGGGCGACGTCGGCTTCGGCAAGACCGAGGTCGCGGTCCGCGCGGCGTTCAAGGCCATCCAGGACGGCAAGCAGGTGGCGATGCTCGTCCCGACCACCCTGCTCGTGAAGCAGCACCTCGAGACGTTCACGGAGCGCTTCGCCGGGTTCCCGGTCAAGGTGCGGCCGCTGTCGCGGTTCCAGACCGACAAGGAGGCGCGGCTCACGCTGCAGGGCCTGCTCGACGGCTCGGTGGACATGGTGATCGGCACGCACCGCATCCTCACGGAGCAGGTGCTGTTCAAGGATCTCGGCCTCATGATCATCGACGAGGAGCAGCGCTTCGGCGTCGAGCACAAGGATGCGCTGAAGAAGATGAAGACCAACGTCGACATCCTCGCCATGAGCGCCACCCCGATCCCGCGCACGCTGGAGATGGCCGTCACCGGCATCCGCGAGATGTCGACGCTCGCCACGCCGCCGGAGGATCGGCACCCGATCCTCTCGTTCGTCGGCCCCCGCAGCGACAAGCAGATCGCCGCCGCCATCCGCCGCGAGATCCTTCGCGAGGGCCAGGTCTTCTTCGTGCACAACCGCGTGCAGTCGATCCAGCGCGTCGCGGCGGAGCTCGCCGAGCTGGTCCCCGAGGCGCGGATCGCCGTCGCACACGGCCAGATGGGGGAGCACGCGCTGGAGCAGGTCGTCGACGACTTCTGGGAGCGCAAATTCGACGTCCTGGTCTCGACCACGATCATCGAGACCGGCCTCGACATCTCCAACGCGAACACGATCATCATCGACCGCGCCGACAAGTACGGTCTGAGTCAGCTCCACCAGCTCCGCGGACGCGTGGGCCGAGGCCGGGAGCGCGCCTACGCGTACTTCCTCTACGACGACATGAAGCCGCTGAGCGAGACCGCGGCCGACCGGCTGCAGACCATCGCGGTCAACAACGACCTCGGCTCCGGTATGCAGGTCGCCCTCAAGGACCTCGAGCTGCGCGGGGCGGGCAACCTCCTCGGCGCCGAGCAGGCCGGACACATCGCGGGTGTCGGCTTCGACCTCTACCTGCGCATGATCGGCGAGGCCGTCGCGACCTTCCGCGGCGAGGAGGTCGAGACCGGGCAGGAGCTCCGGCTCGAGCTGCCGCTCGACGCCCGCATCCCCGAGGACTACATCGACAGCGAGCGCCTGCGGCTCGAGGCGTACCAGAAGCTCTCCGCCGCCTCGGCCGCGACCGCGAAGGACGACGCCATCGACCTCGTGGTGGAGGAGCTCGTCGACCGGTACGGCACGCCTCCGGACGAGGTCACCGGACTCGTGTCCATCGCACGGCTGCGGCGCCGGGCGGCCAGGGCCGGGCTCACCGACGTCGTGGCCATGGGCTCCAATCTGCGCCTCGCGCCCGCCCGCCTCGAAGACTCCATCAAGGTCCGGCTGCAGCGGCTGTATCCGAAGGCGAAGCTCGTCTCCGGCGGGGAAGCCCTCGTCGTGCCGATGCCCACGGTGCCTGCGGCGGTCGGCGTGGGCGTGGAGCCGCTGCCCGACGCGGAACTGCTCGCCTGGGTCGACCAGCTGTTCACCGCCATCTTCCCCGAGCCCGCCAAGCCCGAGTAGCCTGGCCGGTCAGGCGGCCGGCACCTCGTCGCCGGGTGTGGCGAGGTACAGCAGATTGCCGTCGGGGTCGTGGACCTGTGCGACGCGCTCGCCCCAGGGGAGATCGTCCGGCGGGGCGACGGAGGACGCACCCGCGTCCATGGCGTCTCGGTACGCGGCGTCGGCGTCATCGGCGTAGAGCCAGATCGCCACCGTGTCGCCCCGCGAGATGTGCGGTTCGAATCCGATCCCGAGCGTTCCTCCACCGACGCGAAGGGCGACGTATACCTCGCGGCCGTCGTGGGTGTAGCGGTAGACGACCGACGCGGCGAAGGCCGTCTGGTAAAAGCCGACGAGGCGGTCCAGATCCGTCGTCCGCAGGACGGGGAACAATCGGGTGATCGTCATGGTCGGAGGGTAGGACGCGGGCCCGCCGCCGTCAATGCGTCCGCGTGCACGACTTCGGACCAAGACGGCGACACGCCGGAGGTCCAGGGCCGGGCGCTGCGTGTCGGCAGCCATCTCCGAAGCTGTGCACACGGAAGGCCTCCGGGCACGGACGGCGAGGGCTAGTCTGGCCGCATGTTGTACGAGCACCTCGGGGCTCGCCCCCGCATCCACGACACCGCCGTCGTCGCTCCCACCGCCGTCATCTCCGGCGATGTGGAGCTCGGACCGGGCTGCCAGGTGCTGCACGGTGCCGTCATCACCGCGGAGGGCGGCCCCATCACCCTCGGGGCGCACGTCATCGTGATGGAGAACGCGCTGATCCGGGCGACGGCGGCCAACGCCGTCCACATCGGGGCGCACACCCTCGTCGGAACATTGGCGAGCATCGCCGGGGCGACCGTGGGCGAGGAGGTGTTCTTCGCGTCCGGAGCCCGGGTCTTCAACGGGGCGCTCGTCGGGGATCGCTGCGAGGTGCGGGTCAACGCCATCGTGCATCGTCGGGCCGTGCTGCCGTCGGGGACGGTGGTGCCGATCGGGTGGGTCGCGGTCGGCGATCCGGTGCAGCTGCTCTCACCCGACCGGGACGCGGAGATCGCGGCGGCACAGCCCGAGCTCGACTTCCCCGGACACGTCTTCGGCGTGGATCGGGACACCCCCGACCTCATGGTCCAGCTCACGGAGCGCTACGGCAGCTCCCTCGCGCGGCACGCCGACGACCGCCAGGTCTGACCACACCCGTTCGAGTCGCTCGAATGGTCGCATCTCGGCCGGATTCACGACCAATCAGGTGATTCGAAACGGGTCAGATGACGCCCTGGGCGAGCATCGCCGCGGCGACCCGCTCGAAGCCGGCGATGTTGGCGCCCGCGACGTAGTCGCCGGGGACGCCGTGGCGCTCGGCGGCCTCGAAGGCGGCGCGGTGGATGTCGCCCATGATCTCGCGGAGCTTGTTCTCGCTGTCGCCGAAGCTCCAGCGCTGCCGCGAGGCGTTCTGGCTCATCTCCAGCGCCGAGGTCGCGACGCCGCCGGCGTTCGCCGCCTTGCCCGGGGCGAACAGCACGCCGGCCTTCTGGAACGCCTCGACCGCCTCGGGGACGCACGGCATGTTGGCGCCTTCGGAGACGGCCCGCACGCCGTTCGCGATCAGGGCCTCCGCATCGGCGAGGCTGACCTCGTTCTGCGTGGCGGAGGGCACCGCGATGTCGACGGGCACCTCCCACACGCTGCCGCTCTCCACGAAGCGGGAGCTCGGGCGGCGGTTCGCGTACTCGACGATGCGGGCGCGCTCGACCTCCTTGAGCTGACGCAGCAGGTCGAGGTCGATGCCGGCGTCGTCGACGACGTAGCCGGAGGAGTCGGACGCGGTCACCGCGGTCGCGCCGAGCTGGGCAGCCTTCTGGATCGCGTAGATCGCGACGTTGCCCGAGCCCGAGATACCGACGCGCTTGCCTTCGAGGGAGTCGCCGTGCACGCCGAGCATCTCCTGTGCGAAGAACACGGCGCCGTAACCGGTGGCCTCCGTCCGCACCTCGGCGCCGCCCCACCCGGTGCCCTTGCCCGTGAACATGCCGGACTCGTGACGGTTGGTGACCTTGCGGTACTGGCCGAAGAGGTAGCCGATCTCGCGGCCGCCGACGCCGATGTCGCCCGCGGGGACGTCGGTGTGCTCGCCGAGGTGCCGGTAGAGCTCGTTCATGAACGACTGGCAGAACCGCATGACCTCGGCGTCGGACTTGCCGTGCGGGTCGAAGTCGGAGCCGCCCTTGCCACCGCCGATGCCCTGACCGGTGAGTGCGTTCTTGAAGATCTGCTCGAAGCCGAGGAACTTGATGATCGACAGGTTGACCGACGGGTGGAACCGCAGGCCGCCCTTGTAAGGACCGAGCACGGAGGAGAACTGGATGCGGTAGCCGCGGTTGACTTGCAGCTTCCCGGCGTCGTCGACCCACGGCACGCGGAACATGATCTGCCGCTCCGGCTCGACCAGGCGCTCCAGGATGCCGCCGTCCACGTACTCCGGGCGCTGCTCCAGCACCGGAGCGATGGAGTGCAGCACCTCGTGGACGGCCTGGTGGAACTCCGGCTCGTGCGGACTGCGCGCCAGGACCGTGTCGAAGACGGGCTGTACGGAGTCGGCGAGCGGGTGGAAGTCGGTGGGGGCGGTGACGGTCACGCGGGAGGGCTTTCTGATGGGGGATGGGGTGCGGGCGATCGTGTCGCACGCGAAAGCAGAGCCGGGTGAGGCGGAGGTTTCACTCTAGCGTCGGCGACGAGGGCCTCCGCGCACGCGGCGGAGCGGCCGGGGTCACCCGGTGTTCTGCAGGCCGGCGGCGACCCCGCTGACGGACAGGAGGAGCAGCCGCTGCTGTTCGGCGTCGGCCCCCGAGCCCTCCGGCTGCTCCGGCGCCGAGCGGAGCGCGCGCAGCGCTCGCAGCTGCAGGAGCGAGAGGGCGTCGACGTAGGGGCTGCGCAGCTGCACGGCCCGCTGCAGCACCGGCTTGTTCTTCAGCAGGTCCTCGCCACCGGTGAGCCGGATGACCCAGCGGCGGGTGAGCGCGAGCTCGTCGAGCACCAGGGTGGCGAGATCGTCGCGGTCGCCGAGGGCGAGGTACTGCCGGGCGATGCGCTCGTCGGTCTTGGCGAGGCTCATCGCGACGTTGTCGACCATCGTGCGCAGCAGCGGCCATTCCCGGTAGGCCTCCGCGAGCAGCTCCTCGTCGCCGACGGCCTCGAGCGCGGTGCCGAGTCCGAACCAGCCCGCGAGGTTGATGCGGGCCTGCGTCCACGCGAACACCCACGGGATCGCCCGGAGATCCTCCAGCGACTCCACCGAGAGGCCGCGGCGGGCCGGCCGCGAGCCGAGCGCGAGCAGACCGATCTCCTCCATCGGGGTCACGGTCGCGAACCAGGGGGCGAAGCCGTCGGCCTTGACGAGCGCGAAGAAGCGTTCGCGGGAGGCGGCGTCCATGGTCGCGGCGACGTCGGCGTAGCGGGCGGCCGCGCGGCTCGTGCGTTCCTCGACCGTGGGGGACGAGGCGAGCAGCGTCGCTGCGGCGACCTGGTCGATGTGCCGCATCGCGATCGCGGGCTCGCCGTAGCGCGCGAAGATGACCTCGCCCTGCTCGGTGAGCTTGAACCGGCCGTCGACGGAGTGCGGGGGCTGCGCGAGGATCGCCGAGTTCGCAGGGCCGCCACCGCGACCGAGCGCACCGCCGCGGCCGTGGAAGAGGGTCAGTTCGATGCCGGACTCCTGCGCCCAGCGGGCGATCTTCTCCTGCGCCGTGTACAGCGCGAGGTTCGCGGCGACGGGCCCGACGTCCTTGGAGGAGTCGGAGTAGCCGAGCATGACCTCCAGCCGGTTGCCGGTCGCGGCCATCCGCTCGCGGAACTCGGGGAAGGTGACGGCCTCGGCGAGGATCTCCGGGGCGGCCTGGAGGTCGGCGAAGGTCTCGAACAGCGGCACGACGTCGAGCACCGGGGCGTCGTCGCCGAGCGCGTGGCGGGCGAGGCGGTGCACGTTCGCGAGGTCGGAGGCCGCCTGCGTGAAGGAGACGACGTAGCGGCCCGCGGCGCGGAGACCCCGGTCGCGCTGGATGTCCGCGATCGCGCGGAACACCTCCAGCACCTCCTCCGTCTGCGTGCTGATCGCCCCGCCGGCCTCCAACTCGGCCAGGGCCTTCGCGTGCACCTGGGAGTGCTGGCGCACTTCGAGTTCCGTGAGGTGGAAGCCGTAGGTCTCGACCTGCCAGATCAGGTGCTGCACGCCCCCGAAGGCGTGGCGGCGGGCTCCGGCCGCGACGAGGGACGACTGCACCGCGCGGAGCTCTGCGAGCAGTTCCTCCGGACCCGCGTAGCCCTCGTCGTCTCCGCGGCGTGTGGCCGCCACGCGGCGGGCCATGACGAGGACGACACGGCGGTGCGGCTCGTCGGGCGAGCGGGCCGCCAGCTCGTCGGCGACCGCCGGTTCTGCGGCGGCGAAACGCTCCCAGAGCGCGGTGACCTCGGTGCTGGGCGGGGTGTCGTCGGCGGCGAGCGTGAGGGTGCGGCCGATCCGGTCGAGCGCCCGCTCGAGGCCGCGGAGCACATGGTCGGAGGCGATCTGCGACGCCTCGCGGGTCACAGCGGCGGTGACGAACGGGTTGCCGTCGCGGTCACCGCCGACCCAGGAGCCGATCCGCACGAACGCCGGGACGACCGGGGTGCTGGCGCCGGACTCCTCGCCGCGGAGGGCGTCGTCGATCCGGCGGTAGACGTGGGGGACCGTGGTGAACAGCGTCTCGTCGAAGACGCCCATGACCGTCCGTACCTCGTCGGTCGGGGAGGGCTTCTGCGCGCGCAGCGGCGCCGTGCGCCACAGGGTGTCGATCTCTTCGAGCATGCGGCGGCGGGCGCGGTGCTCCTCGGAGCCGCCGGCGCTCGCCGCGTCGTGCTGGGTGAGCAGCTCGGACAGGCGGCGGATGCTCGAGGAGACCGCACGCCGACGAGCCTCGGTCGGGTGTGCGGTGAAGACAGGGTGGAAGCGCAGGCCGTCGAGCCGGCGGCGGGCCTCATCGTCGCCGACCTCCTCGCGCAGCCGTGCGTACGCTCCGGCGACCGTGTCCGTCGCCTGGGCGCGTGAGCCTGTCGAAGGGGCCTGTCCCGCCCGCTCCCGGAGCACGCGGACGCGCTGGTGCTCCTCGGCGAGGTTGACGAGATGGAAGTAGCAGGTGAACGCACGGGCGACCTCATCGGCGCGGGCGATCGTGAAGGACTCGGCGATCGCCGCGGCGCGCTCGAACGCGTCGGAGCTGTGGTCCTCGTAGGCCTGGATCGTCGCGAGGCGCAGCCGTTCGACGTCCTCGAACAGGTCGTCGCCACCGGCCTCGCGGAGCACCTGGCCGAGGAGCTGGCCCAGCATCCGCACGTCGGAGCGCATGGCATCGGGGATGCCGCGACCGGCTTCGAAACGACCGATCACGCGGATGGCCTCGGTGGGCGTCGGCTCGGAGAAAGCGGGGGAATCGGAGGTCACCCTCCGAGAGTAGCCGGGTGGATCGGGGTGTCCCGCACGCATGACGACCGTGTGACATCCCGGCCTACGATGGACGGGATGCGCATCACAGCGAACCCCCTCCGCGGGCAGCAGTTCCCCGCCGTCCTCCTGCTCGTGGCCGCCGGCCTCGGACTCCTCTTCGCGAACCTGCCCACACACGACGCGATCGCCGGGCTGCTGGAGACGCATCTCGCGGTCCCGGGGACGGCGCTGGACCTCTCGATCGCGCACTGGGTGTCGGACGGACTGCTCGCGATCTTCTTCCTCGTCGTGGCGATCGAGCTGCGGCACGAGCTCACCCACGGCGAGCTCGACTCCCCGCGGAAGGCCGTGCAGCCGGCTATCGCGGCCACCGGCGGCGTGCTCGTGCCGATCCTCGTGTACCTGCTGATCGCGGGAGGGCCGGAGACGGCGTCCGGCTGGCCGATCCCGACCGCCACCGACATCGCCTTCGCGCTCGGCGTGCTGGCGATGTTCGGCCGCGGACTCCCGTCCCGGGTGCGGGTGTTCCTGCTGGCCCTCGCGATCCTCGACGACATCATCGGCATCATCTTCATCGCGGTGCTCTTCGCGCATGACGTGCAGTGGCTCCTGTTCGGGCTCGCGATCGTCGGGGTGGCGGCGTTCTGGCTGCTGAGCCGCCTGCTGCACGCCACCGGACACACGCTCGTCGCGGTCGCGATGGCCGTCGTCGGCGTCGTCACGTGGGGCCTCGTCGCCTCGTCCGGCATCCACGCGACCATCGCCGGCGTGATGCTCGGCCTCGTCATGGCGCCGGTACCCGCCGGACGCACCCGGCATGCGCTGGAGCCGACCGTGAACGGCGCGATCCTGCCGCTCTTCGCCTTCGTGGCGGCCTTCGTCGTCATCCCCGCCGTCTCGCCGACGGCCCTCTCCCCGGCCTTCTGGGCGATCGTCGTGGCGCTGCCGGTGGGGAAGATCATCGGCATCTCGCTGTTCGGCTGGCTCGCCATGCGCATCCGTCCGAAGGGGGCCGACCCGGCGCTGCCCTTCGCGGACATCCTCGCCGCCGGCGCCCTCGGCGGCATCGGGTTCACCGTCTCGCTCCTGCTCGCGAATCTCGCGTTCGAGGGCGACGCGGTCATCCGCGACCAGGCGATCCTCGGCGTCCTCGTGGGTTCGCTGCTCGCGCTGATCCTCTCCGGCATCGTCGTCACCCTGCGTGCCCGGTGGTACCGTCGCGCTGCGCCCATCCCCGCCTGAGCCGGAGTCCGGAGGAAACATGACCAGCGAGCAGCGAGGCCCCGAGGACGTCGAGGATCCGCTGCGCGCGGCTGCGGAGACCATGCGCACGGTGCGGGAGCGGTGCGTGTGGTCGCAGCGCATCACGCACCGTGATCTCGTGCCGTACCTCATCGAGGAGTCGCACGAGGTGATCGACGCGGTCGAGGACGGCTCGCGCGCCGATCTCCGCGAGGAGCTGGGCGATCTGCTGTGGCAGGTGCTGTTCCACGCCGCCATCGCGGCGCAGGATCCCGACGACCCGTTCGACATCGACGATGTGGCCCGCACGCTCACCGAGAAGATGGTGCGGCGGCACCCGCACGTGTTCGGCGACGAGGTCGCGGAGACGCCGGAGGAGGTGCTCGTGCACTGGAACGCCGCCAAAGCGGCGGAGAAGCGCACCCGCCGCAGCGTGCTCGACGGGATCCCGCGCGCGATGCCGGCCCTCGCCCGCGCCCAGAAGATGTCGGGCCGTGCCGCCGACGTCGGCGTGGTCCCGGCGCACCCCTCCGTGACGAGTCCGTCCTCGGAGGAGGAGCTCGGCGACGCTCTCCTCGCGCTCGTGACGACCGCGCGGGCCGAGGGCTGGGACGCGGAGCGCGCGCTCCGGGAACGGCTGACGCGCCTGGAGGACGAGGTCCGCGCCGCCGAGGCCGGCTGACGCGACGCGGACACCGCCGCCGACCTGGGAAGATGGACGGGTGGCTACCGTGAACGCGCCGCGCGGCATGCGCGACTTCCTCCCCGCCGACAAGGCCCGCCGTGAGCGGGTACTCTCCGTCATCCGCGACCGCTATCGCGCGCACGGATTCGATGAGATCGAGACCCCCGTGGTCGAGGAGTACGACCGCCTGCATGCCGGTATCGGCGGCGACAACGAGAAGCTGTCGTTCAACATCCTGCGCCGCGGCCTGGATGCGGAGGCCATCCGCGCCGCCGCCGACGACCCCGCCGAGCTCTCCGATCTCGGCCTGCGCTACGACCTGACGGTGCCGCTCGCCCGCTTCTACGCGAGCAACCGCGGGCAGCTCCCCGGTGTCTTCCGGTCCATCCAGATCGGGCCCGTGTGGCGGGCGGAGCGCCCGCAGAAGGGGCGCTACCGCCAGTTCGTGCAGTGCGACATCGACATCATCGGCGATGCGTCGGCGCGCGCGGAGGCCGAGCTCCTGGCGGCCTCGCTCGACGCCGTCGACGCGCTGGGCCTGGAGGGCGCGAGCGTGCGGATCAACGACCGCCGCGTCCTGGAGTGGATGCTGGAGCACTTCGGGTTCACCGAGGACGAGCGCCCGCAGGTGCTGATCACGATCGACAAGCTCGACAAGATCGGGCCCGAGGGTGTGGCCGCCGAGCTCCGCGAGCGCGGGGCCACGACGACCGCCGTCGACGCTTTCCAGGCCTTCCTCGGTCGCCCGCAGACGCTGGAGTACCATCCGTTCGGCGACCGCCAGATCCGCAAGGCGCTCCCGGACGGTGCCCCGGACGAGCTCGTCGCGCATCTCGTGGGCATCGGCGGGGCGGTCGCGGCCGGCCGTGCGGAAGACGACATCCCCCTCGTCTTCGATCCGTTCCTCGTCCGCGGCATGGGCTACTACACGGGGACCATCTTCGAGCTCGCGCACCCCTCGGTGACGTACTCGCTCGGCGGCGGCGGCCGGTACGACGGCATGATCGGCCGATTCCTGCAGCAGGAGGTGCCCGCGGTGGGGTTCTCCCTCGGGTTCGAGCGGTTGGTCGACCTCGTCTCGCCGGATCCGGCGACCGCGGGGCAGGCCATCGTGCTCGTCCACGACGCCGCCGTCCCGGTGGCGGAGCTCGTGGCGCACAAGACGTCTCTCGTCGCCAAGGGGGCCCGGGTGCGGCTCGAACAGCGGACGAAGAACCTCAAGGCGCTGCTGGAGCGCTCCGCGGCGGACGGCTACACCCACTTCGCGAGCGTGCGCCCCGGGGATGACGAGCTCGAGGTCAAGACGCTCGCCTGAGTCGCCTCCTCGGACGAGGCGTTCACCGGGCGTTCACGAGGTTCGGTTCGAATCGGGGCGTGCGCCGCCTTCGCCTCCTGACCGCCGTCATGCTCACGGCGGTCCTCGCCGCCGTCGGGGCCCGCGCCGTCCTCGACCGCCAGGCGGCGGTCGCCCGGCGGCGGATCGGAAAGCCGCTCGGGGAGCAGTCCCTGAATGCGGATCGGGTCTGGCGGCGCCGCCTGGACGGCGAGCCGCTCGACCTTCTGCTGTTGGGCGACTCCCTCGCGGCCGGGTTGGGCGCGGTACGACGGAAGGAGACTCTCGGGGCCCGGCTTGCGAAGGCTACCGCTCGCCGACTGCAGCGGCCGGTGCGACTGCGCACCGCCGCCGTCGTGGGATCGGAGTCGCCGGATCTGCCAGGGCAGCTCGATGGTCTCCCCGAGGGCTACCGGGCCGACGTCGCCGTGATCGTCGTGGGTGGCAACGACGTCACGCATCGCCTTCCAACGGCGGAATCGGCGCGGCATCTCCGCGACGCCGTCCTTCGATTGCGCGCGACGGGTGCCCGGGTCGTCGTCGGCACGTGCCCGGACCTCGGCGCCCTGCGCGCCGTGCCGCAGCCGCTGCGCCGCATCGCCTCCGCCCTGTCCCGTCGCCTCGCCGAGGTGCAGGCGGAGACGGCGGGGCGCGCAGGTGCGGAGACCGTGGACTTGCGGCGCGCCGTCGGGCCGATGTTCTTCGACGAACCGGAGGAGATGTTCAGCCTCGACCGCTTCCATCCGAGCGCCCTCGGGTACCGCCGCACCGCAGAGGCGCTGCTGCCGGCCGTCGAGAGCGCGGCTCTGGCCGCGCTCAGCTCTCGGCGCTCTTCGGTGCCGCACTGAACGACGCGGCCCACGCAGCCACCCGCTCGGCGCTCTCCTCGTCGGACAGGTCCTCCACGCGGGTCATGATCGACCACCGCACGCCGAACGGGTCGCGGATGCTCGCGTAGCGGTCGCCGGAGACGAACAGCGACGGCGCCTCGCGGACGGTCGCCCCGGCCGACACGGCGCGGTCGACCACGGCGTCCACGTCGGGGACGTAGAGGCCCATCGAGTAGCAGTCGTCGTCGCCGGAGGGAGCGGGCACGAGGTGATACTCGGGGTGGGGCTCGCCGAGTTGCAGCCGGCCGAGTCCGAAGTCGAGGTCAGCGTGCGCGACGGTGCCGTCGAACTCCGTCACGTCGACCACGCGGGCGCCGAAGACGTCCCGGTAGAAGTCGATGGCTCGAGCGGCGTCGGGAAGCGCGAGGAAGGGGGTGAGCGAGGTCGCGCTGTGGGGGCGGCCGGCGGTCGTGTGCGCTCCGGTCACGCCTGTCGAAGGGGTCTGGTCGGTCATGTCGCCACGGTAGGTCGAGCGCGGGGACCGGCGCTTGAAGATGCGCGACACGTCGCCGACGCCGCGTCGGTGGTGCGCTCTACCATGGGCCCATGGTGGACCGGACGCGCGGAGTGCTCTATCCCGCGCGGCTGCCCTCGTTCCATCGGGTGCCCCCGCCCGCAGAGGCCGCCGCGCTCGTCGCCTGGTTCTGGATCCCGGAGTGGAGCCTTCCCGAGGACGAGGTGTCACGGCAGGAGGTCGTCGCGTATCCGGCCGTCAACCTCGTCGTCGCCCCCGAGGGCGTGTCGATCTCGGGCGCCACGACCCGCGCGTCGACCAGGGAGCTGCGGGGGTCGGGGTGGGCTGTCGGCGCTCTGCTCCGTCCCGCCGCAGTGGCCCCGCTCACCGACGACGCAGCGGGGCTCGTCGACGCGGAGCGGTCGGTCGACGCCCCCGATCTGCACGCGGCGGTGACGACGGCGATGCGGACCGCGCCCGAACGCCGGGAGCGCGCCGTCGCGGTCTTCTCCGCGTGGCTGTCGCAGCGCGTCGGCCCGGTTGGCGCGGCAGGGCGGCAGGCCAACGCGATGCTCGACGTGCTGCTGGGGGAGGGGGCGGCGCTGACGACCGAGGAAGCGGCGGCGCGGCTCGCGCTCTCGGTGCGCACGCTGCAGCGGCTCACGCATCGCACCGTCGGTCTCTCGCCGGGCGCGATCATCCGCCGTCGCCGTCTGCAGGAGGCGGCGCAGCGTCTTCGCGAGGATCCGGCGACCGACCTGGCGTCGTTGGCCGCCATGCTGGGGTATGCCGACCACGCGCACCTGACGCGCGACTTCGCGACCGTCCTCGGTCTCCCTCCGCGCGACTACCGCGCGCGGGTCGCGGATTGACTCTGCTCAGCGCCGCTGTACCCGCAGGCGCAGCAGTCGTCCCGCGACCCCGAGCAGCACCACCCCTGCCCCGATGAGGGACGCGAGGACGGGGAGAGTGCTCACCAGGACGAGGCAGCCGAGAGCCCCGACCACCTGCAGAGCGCGAGGATAGCGCCGCGCCGCGCCGCGCTGGCGGAAGGCGGCGGCGTTCGCGACGAGGTAGTACAGCAGCACGCCGAAAGAGGAGAACCCGATCGCCTCGCGAAGGTCCGCGATGAGCACGATCAGGGTCACGATCGCGGCGATGGCGATCTCGGCACGTCGCGGCACGTGATGCCGGTCGTCGACGCGGGCGAGGAAGCGTGGCAGATCGCCTTCCCTGGCCATGGCGAGCGTCGTGCGGCCGATGCCGGTGAGGAGGGCCAGCAGCGCGCCGAGGGAAGCAGCGGCCGCGGCGATCCGCACGATGGGGGCGAACGAGGACCAGCCCGCGGCGGCGAGGACGTCGGCCAGGGGCGCGGCGGACCCGCGCGCATCGCCGCCGAGGACGACGAGCACCACACCGGCGACGAGCGCGTAGACGACCACGGCGCCGCCGAGGGCGAGCACGATGGCGCGCGGGATCGTGCGCGCGGGATCGATGACCTCTTCGCCCATGGTGGCGATCCGGGCGTAGCCGGCGAAGGCGAAGAACAGCAGTCCGGCACCTTGCAGCACGCCGTACACGGTCGCGTCCGGGAGCGACGAGGGCGTCGCCGTCGGAGCCGCGCCGATGCCGACCGCCACGACGAGGGCGAGCCCGAGGAGCGAGCAGACCACGAGGACGCGGGTCGCCAGCGCCGTCCGCGTGACCCCCAGGCAGTTCACGATCGCGAGGGCGGCGACGGCGAGCACCGCGACCGGCGTCTGCCACCCCGCCGGAGCGGCGTAGGCGGCGAAGGTCATCGCCATGGCGGCGCAGCTCGCGATCTTGCCGATCACGAAGCTCCACCCGGCGACGAAGCCCCACCACGGTCCGATCTCCGCACGCGCATACGCGTAGGTGCCGCCGGCGACCGGATGCACCGCGGCGAGCTGTGCCGATGCGGTGGCGTTGGCGTAGGCGACGAGGGCGGCGATCGCGAGCGCGACGAGGATCCCGCCGCCCGCGGCGCCGATGGCCGGACCCCAGACCGCGAACACCCCCGCGCCGATCATGGATCCGAGGCCGATCGCGACGGCGTCCGGCAGCGTCAGGCGGCGAGCGAGGGGCATCCGGTCATCGTCCCATGCCGGGGTGAACGGCGGGTGACGCGTCAGCCCCGTGCGGCGGTGACGCGCTTCTTCTCGCGGATGTAGACCTCGCGGCGCACCTTGGCCACGACGTCCCCGTCGCGATCGGTGATGACCGTCTCGAACCACTCGAGCACTTTCCCCCCGCCGTGAGCGCGCTGCCGCAGCTCCTCCGCCTTCTCCCGCGTCACCTCGAACTCCGCCGTCAGCACGCCGCGGCCCGGCTTGAGGAACTCGATCTCGCCGCGCGTGTCCCACACGACGTAGTCCCGCCCGAGCTGGTGCATCACGAGCATGAAGAAGTAGGGGTCGGTCATGGCCGACATGGATCCGCCGAACGCCGTCTTCACGTAGTTGCGGGTGAGGAGGTTTACGTGCAGCTCGACGGTCGCCTTGGTCCAGTCGGCACTGAACCGACGGACGCGGATCCCGCTGCACAGGTTCGGGATCCAGAGGCTCATGCCGAGGGCGAGACGACGGGGCGTGATGCGCATGAGGCCAGTGTGGAGGATGGGGACGGATCCGACGAAGAGCTCTAGAGGGTTGGTACAGTTGTTCTAGTTCACATAGAATAAGTAGGGAAGGGAGGCGCCATGCTCATCCGCGTCGATGTCGACAGCCCGCGCGCGCTCTACGACCAGGTGGCTGCCTCCGTGCGCGCTGACATCCTCTCCGGCGCCCTCGCCCCGGGCGACCGACTGCCGGCTGCCCGCGACGTGGCGGTGGCGCTCGACATCAATCAGCACACGGTGCTGCACGCCTACCAGCGCCTCCGAGACGAGGGCCTCGTCGACCTCCGGCGAGGGAGGGGCGCCGTGATCGCCGCCTCGGCCGCGCCCCTCGCCGAGTTGGCGCAAGAGATCGACGGTCTGATCCGTCGCGCGGCCGCCCTCGGGGTGTCCGCCGAAACCCTGGCAGGCATCGTCCGCACGCACCGCGCCGAAGTCAGGCCGCCCACCCCCGCCACGACCTTCGAGGAGGCTTCCCATGACGACGCCTGACCCCACCCGGACCCCGCAAGCCCCTCTCCGCCGGGCGCGACGCGCCTTCGTCCTCGTCGCTCTCGTCCTTCCCGTCCTCATCGTCGCCGTCTCCGCTCTCGTGCTGGGGAGTTGGCTCCCCTCCTTCCGCGCCGACGTGACCATCCACTGGGGGATCGAGGGGGCGGACGGCTTCGGACCCGCGTCGACGTACCTGTGGCTGCTCCTCGGGATCGGCCTCGGCATCCCCATCCTCCTGACGGTCACGACCCTCGTCGCGGTCGGCGCGCACTGGGGGAGCACCGCCCGGTTCCTCGGGGCGGTCTCGGCGGGGATGTCGGCCTTCGCCGGCGTGATCTGTCTGGGCTCGCTCGCGATCCAGCGAGACCTCGCGCCCTCCGCCGACGTTCCTGGCATCGCGGGGGTGATGGGACTGGCCTTCGCCGCTCTGATCGCGGTCGGCGCTCTGGCCTGGTTCGTGCAGCCGCGGGTCCGCTCGATCGCCGGCGCTCCGCTCGAACCGCGGCATGACGTGCCGGTCGCCGACCGAGAGCGCGTCGTCTGGGTCGGCTCCACGACCATGCCGACCGGCGCCCTCGTCTTCCTCGTCCTCGTGCTGCTCGGCCTCGTGGCGCTCGCCGCGGGAATGGCCGTCGCGGGAATCCCGCTGGCCTGGGTCTCGGGCCTGGTGGCGCTCGTCGTCGGGCTCGCGGTGGCGGCGACCACCTCGTTCCGCGTGCGCGTCACACCGGACGGGATCGATGCCCGTGCGGTGATCGGCTGGCCGCGAAAGACAATCCCCGTGGCGGAGATCGTGTCGGCCAGGGCGGTGCACATCTCGCCCTTCGGGGAATTCGGCGGCTGGGGGTGGCGTCTCGCCCCGGACGGCCGCAGCGGGATCGTGATGCGCCAGGGGCCGGCGATCGAGGTGCACCGCCGCGACCACGGCCCGTTCGTCATCACGATCGATGGGGCGGAGGAGGCAGCGGCGCTCCTGCAGGCGTATGTGGATCGGTCCGCCGGGCAGACGCCCTCCGAAGGGACCGGGAGGGCGGCGCGATGACCGTCACCACGACGACGCTGCCGCGCGTGCCCCGGCGTGCCATCCTCATCTTCACGCTCACGGCCTGTGGACTCGCGGCTCTCGTCTGCCTGCCGCTCTGGCTGGGCGGCGGCCTCGCCGAGCCGTTCGCCGGGGCGCTCCTGCCGGTCATGATGTTCACTCCGGCGGCTGCGGTGCTCGTCGTGATGCTCACCACGGGCGTGCCGGAGAAGGGTGAGCGCGCGCGCTTCCTCGGGATGTGGCCCCTGCGCCCCGCGAAGCGCGTCGTCGGCCTCCTCGTCGCCGCCTGGCTCGTGCCCCCGCTGCTCGTCGCGCTCGGCGTGCTCCTCGCCGCCGTGTTCGGGTGGGTGCAGCTCGACCTGTCCTTCGCCGCGTTCTCGGATCAGCTCGCGCAAGCCCTCCCGCCCGGGGCGCCGCTGCCTCTGGTCGGCGTGGTGGTCGTCGCGCAGTTCGCGGCGATCCCGGTCGGCGCGCTCGTCAACAGCGTGCTCGCGTTCGGGGAGGAGCTCGGCTGGCGCGGCTGGCTGCTCCCGGCGCTGCGCCCGCTCGGCACCTGGCCGGCGCTCCTGCTCAGCGGGGCGATCTGGGGACTGTGGCACAGCCCCGTCATCCTCCTCGGCTACAACTTCGGCCGCACGGACGTCACCGGCGTGCTGTACATGATCGGCGGCTGCATCGCGTGGGGAGTGTTGTTCGGCTGGCTGCGGCTGCGGTCCGGCTCGCTGTGGCCGGCGGTGGTGGCGCATGGGGCGCTCAACGCCGCCGCGGGTATGGTCCTGATCGTCGCCGCCACGCAGCCCGACCTCGCCCTGGCCGGACCGCTCGGTGTGGCCGGGTGGATCGTCGCGGGGGGCGTGGCGCTCGTCCTCGCGCTCACCGGGCAGTTCCGCCGGCAGCCTGAGCTCGCACCACCGCGTACCCCGCCGGCGTCCCCGGCGCTTGACGCCCGACCGGGCCCGGGGGTTGGCTGAGGGGATGGATTCCACTCCCGCCGCCTGGGCCCGCGCCGACACCTTCCTCGCTGACACGCTCGTCGGTCCGGACTCCGCGCTGGAGGCGGCGCTGGAGGCGCAGCGCGCGGCGGGCCTGCCCGAGATCGAGGTCGCCCCGGTCGCCGGGAAGCTGCTGAATCTCCTCGTGCGGATGAGCGGCGCGCGCCGCGTGCTGGAGATCGGCACGCTCGGCGGCTACTCGACGATCTGGATGGCGCGCGCCGTCGGTCCGGACGGACAGGTCGTGACCATCGAGGCGGAGGCCGACAACGCCGCCGTCGCCCGCGCGAGCATCGACGCGGCCGGGATGGGAGACCGGGTCGACATCCGGATCGGCCGCGGAGCCGACGTGCTCCCCACTCTCGGCGGAGGGTTCGATCTCGTCTTCATCGACGCCGACAAGGAGTCCAACACCGTGTACCTGGACTGGGCTGCGAAGCTCGGTCACCCCGGCACGGTGGTCGTGCTCGACAACATCGGCCGCGACGGGGAGATCGTCCGCGACGACTCCACGGACTCCAAGGTCAACGGCACCCGCGCGGGGTTGCGGATGCTGGGAGAGGACCCGCGGTTCGACGCCACCGCGCTGCAGACCGTCGGCGTCAAAGGATGGGACGGCATCGCGCTCGCCCTCGTCGTCTGACTCCGGCGGCTCGTCCCGGCTCGTCTCCGGGAGCCGTCGGAGCGCGGGGATAGACTGGGCGCGGATCGACGACGCTCCACACACCCTTCCATCCTGAGCAAGGAGCACATCAGTGGCACTGATCGAGGCTGTAGGCGCACGCGAGATTCTCGACTCGCGCGGAAACCCGACCGTCGAGGTGGAGGTGCTCCTCGACGACGGCATCGTGCAGCGCGCGGCCGTCCCCTCTGGTGCCTCGACCGGCGCCTTCGAGGCGTATGAGCTGCGGGACGGCGACAAGAGCCGTTACTCGGGCAAGGGCGTGCTCAAGGCCGTCGAAGCCGTCATCGACGAGCTCGGCCCGGCCATCGAGGGCGTGGAGGCGAGTGAACAGCGCATCGTCGACGAGATCCTCATCGAGGTCGACGGCACCGACAACAAGAAGCGTGTCGGCGCCAACGCCATCCTCGGCGTGAGCCTCGCAGTGGCCAAGGCCGCCGCCGACTCCGCCGACCTCCCGCTGTTCCGCTACCTCGGCGGCCCGAACGCGCACGTGCTGCCGGTTCCGCTCTTCAACGTCATCAACGGCGGCGAGCACGCGGACAACGGCATCGACATGCAGGAGTTCTTCCTCGCACCGATCGGTGCGGAGACCTACTCCGAGTCTCTCCGCTGGGGCGTCGAGACCTACCACGTCCTGCGTGCCGAGCTGAAGGCCGCGGGCTACGCGACCGGCCTCGGCGACGAGGGCGGCTTCGCGCCCGACCTGCCCAGCAACCGCGAAGGCCTCGACTTCCTCGTCAAGGCGATCGAGAAGGCGGGCTTCACCCCCGGCACCGACATCGCGCTCGGCCTCGACGTCGCCGCCACCGAGTTCTTCTCGGACGGCGTGTACCGCCTCGACAACAAGGACTGGGACGCCGAGGCGCTCACCGAGTACTACGTCGGACTCGTCAACGACTTCCCGATCGTCACGATCGAGGATGCGCTCGCCGAGGATGACTGGGACAACTGGAAGCACCTCACCGAGGCCCTGGGTTCCAAGGTGCAGCTGGTCGGCGACGACCTCTTCGTCACGAACCCGCAGCGTCTGGCCGATGGCATCACGCGCGGCGTCGCGAACTCGCTCCTCGTGAAGGTGAACCAGATCGGCACGCTGACCGAGACCTTCGACGCCGTCAGCCTCGCGCAGCGCTCGGGTTACACCGCCATGCTGTCGCACCGCTCCGGCGAGACCGAGGACACGACGATCGCCGACCTCGTGGTCGCTACGAACGCCGGTCAGATCAAGGCGGGCGCCCCGGCGCGCAGCGAGCGCGTCGCGAAGTACAACCAGCTGCTGCGCATCGAGGAAGAGCTGGGCGACGCCGCGGTCTTCGCCGGCCGGTTGGCCTTCCCGCGCTACCAGGGCTGAGCGCCCCGACAGCGACGCCGCATCCGCGGCACGACCGCACCGCCCGGACGGCGGCAGAGACGAAGGAGGAGCCGTGGCACGACGACCGGCTCCTCCTTCGTCGTCGTCCGGGACGGGTGCGTCCCGTCCGGCACCGTCGGGGACGCGGCGACCGCCGCGGGGCACCGCGACGTCCGCTCCTCGCGTGGACGTGCGCGAGTGGGCCTCCGGCATGCGGCTGTCCGCCTTCTCCGTGATCATGCTGTCCCTCGTGGTGCTCGGCGCCTGGGTGCTCGTGCCCACACTCGGGACCTTCATCGACCAGCGGCAGAAGATCGCGGCGCTGGAGCAGTCCGTGCAGGTGAGCGAGGACGAGATCGCGGCCCTGACGGCGGAGCGCGAGCGCTGGGACGACCCCGCGTACATCACGACGCAGGCCCGTGAGCGGCTGTATTACGTCAAGCCGGGGGAGGTCGTGTACCTCATCGACAACGACCTCGACCCCTCCGCCCTCCCGCGCGAGCAGGAGCCGGTGAGCGACACCCTCGAGGAGAAGCCGGCGGACTGGATGCCGCAGCTCCTGCGCACCCTCGTCTCCGCGGGGCTGAGCGACACCGCCGCCACCGCCGACTGAACGCACGCTCCGAGCAGGCTCCCGGACGGCTCCCGTACGCTGGAGTGGTGACCACCCCGCCGTTTCCCGCGCCCACTTCCGCCGAGCTCGCCGTCGTCTCGGCCCAGCTCGGACGACCCGCTCGCGGTGTCGTCGGCATCGCGGCGCGCTGCCGTTGCGGCAACCCGACCGTGGTCGCGACCACGCCGCGCCTGCCGGACGGCACGCCGTTCCCCACGTTCTACTACCTCACGCACCCGGCGGCGACGGCCGCCATGTCGACGCTCGAGGCGAACCAGGTCATGCCCGAACTCGCGGCGCTGCTCACGGACGACGAGACGGTGGCCACGGCGTACCAGGCGGCGCACGAGGCGTACCTGGCCGATCGCGCGCAGTTCGGCGAGGTGCCGGAGATCGACGGGATCTCGGCCGGCGGCATGCCCACGCGCGTCAAGTGCCTGCACGCGCTCGTCGGACACGCCCTCGCCGCTGGTCCCGGTGTGAACCCGATCGGCGACGCTGCCCTGGCCCGCAGCGCGTGGTCGCCCGAGGTGTGCCGCTGCGAGGAGCCCGGCGCCGCCCTCCGCGACGATCAGGCACGCTCGGCATGACGCGGCGGCGGGTGCTGCGCGGCGCCGTCGCCCTCGTGGCGGTGGCGGCATCCGTCCTGCTTCTCGGCGCCACGGCCACGCCGACCCCCACGCCCACACCGCCGCCGGTGGCCGACGACCCCGCCGACCCCGTCCGCGCCGCGGAGTACTGGTTGGACGGCGCCGGCATCCGCGACGCCTGGCAGACGACCCGCGGGGACGGCGTCACCATCGCCGTGATCGACACGGGCATCGGCAAGGTGCCGCAGGTCTTCGACGATGCCGTCGTCGGGGGGACGGACGTGTCCGGAGCCGGGACACCCGACGGGCGGACGCCGCTGGGAGCCGTGGACGGCAACCACGGGTCCTGGGTGGCGTCGCTTGCGGCCGGACGTGGCAAGCCGGACGGAACCGGGATGATCGGCGTGGCGCCGGAGGCCGACCTGCTGTCGATCTCCGTGGGCTTCGGCGCCGCGGCCGCCGTGCCGTTCACCGAGCAGGTGGCCAAAGGTATCCGCTGGGCCGTGGACAACGGCGCCGACATCATCAACCTGTCCTTCACGACGAACACGCTGGACTGGGACCAGAGCTGGGACGATGCCTTCCTCTATGCGTTCGAGCATGACGTGGTGGTCGTCGTCGCGGCCGGCAACCGGGGGAGCGGGACGAACATCATCGGCGCTCCCGCCACGATCCCCGGCGTGCTCACGGTCGGCGGCGTCGATCAGACCGGGACCGCGAGCGTCGAGGCCTCGACCCAGGGCATCACGATCGGCATCTCGGCGCCGAGCGAGGGCCTGCTCGGAGTCTCCGCGGACGGCGAGGTCGTCTCCTGGAGCGGGACCAGCGGGGCCGCTCCCATCGTGGCCGGGGTCGCGGCGCTGATCCGCTCCGCGCACCCCGACATCTCGGCGAACGATGTCATCAACCGCATCATCAAGACCGCGATGCCCGTCGCCGACGCCCAGAAGCCGCGGGACCCCCTCTACGGCTTCGGTCTCATCGACGCGAAGGCGGCGATCTCGGCGAACCTGCCCTCCGTGAGCGAGAATCCCATGGGTGACCTGTCCGAATGGGTGCGGCTGTTCCGCCGCGCGGACAGCGAGCCCACCCCGGAGCCGTCCCTGGCTCCGGTCGAGGTGCCGCCACTGCCGGACGCCGATGCTCCCAGCGAGCCCGGTTCACCGCTGCTTCCCAGCGCCGATTCCCTGCGCTACGGTACCCTGCCGCTCGTCGCGCTCACGGTCCCTGGTATCCTGATAGCGCTTGGCGTCACCGCAGCTGCCCGGCGCATCCGATCGGCGCGCGTTCCCGTACGCCACAATCCCGACTCCGAGGAGTAGTTCTTCTGTGCCTCAGAACAGCACTGTGCCCAAGATCCTGATCGTCGGCGGAGGCTACGCAGGTTTCTACACCGCGTGGAAGCTCGAGAAGCACCTGCGCAAGGGTGAGGCCGACGTGACCATGGTCGACCCGCTGCCGTACATGACGTACCAGCCGTTCCTCCCCGAGGTCGCCGCCGGATCGATCGAGGCCCGCCACTCGGTCGTCGCGCACCGTCGTCATCTGAAGCGCACGCACGTCCTCACCGCCAAGGTGACGAACATCAACCACGCGCAGAAGGTCGCGACCATCACGCCGCCCGTCGGCGAGCCGTACGAGTTCGCGTACGACCAGATCGTCGTCACCGCCGGCGCCGTCTCGCGCACGTTCCCGATTCCGGGCATCGCCGACAACGCCATCGGGCTCAAGACGATCGAAGAGGCCGTCGCGATCCGCGACAAGGTCATGTCCAACTTCGACAAGGCCGCCTCCCTTCCGGCCGGCCCCGAGCGCGACCGGCTGCTGACTGTCGTCGTCGTCGGCGGCGGCTTCGCGGGCATCGAGGTCTTCGCCGAGCTCCGCTCCCTCGCCTCCTCGCTGGTGAGCAAGTACCCGCAGCTGAGCTTCGAGGACACGCACTTCCACCTCATCGAGGCCATGGGGCGCATCATGCCCGAGGTCTCGCTGAAGACGAGCGAATGGGTCCTCAAGGACCTTGCCAAGCGCGGCGCGAACGTCCACCTCGACACCCAGGTGACCGGTGCCATCGACGGCAACGTCGAGCTCTCGACGGGCGAGGTCATTCCCACCGACGTGATCGTCTGGACCGCGGGTGTCATGGCCAACCCGACCGTCGTGCGCGGTGGCGACCTGCCCGTGGAGGAGCGCGGTCGCATTCAGACCCGTGCCGACCTCCGCGTCGGTACGCCCGAGGCGTTCGTCGAGGGCGCCTGGGCCGCGGGCGATGTCTCGGCCGTTCCCGACCTTTCGGGTGGGGGCGTGGGCGGCTTCTGCGTCCCGAACGCGCAGCACGCCGTTCGTCAGGCGAAGCTCCTGGCCAAGAACGTCGTGGCTGTCCTCCGTGGCGAGAGCCCGAAGGAGTACTTCCACAAGAACCTCGGCGCGGTCGCGGGTCTCGGCCTGTACAACGGCGTCTTCCAGTCCGGCAAGATCGCGCTCAAGGGCTTCATCGCCTGGCTCGCGCACCGTGGGTATCACGGTCTCGCGATGCCGACGTGGGAGCGCAAGTGGCGCGTGCTCTGGGGCTGGTGGAACAACCTGTGGCTGGGCCGCGACCTCGTGAACCTGCAGACGGTGCAGAACCCCCGTTACGTCTTCGAGGAGTTCGCCGCCCGCCCGCGTCCCGCCGCACCGGCGGATGCCGCGCCGGCCGCGAAGGCCCCGGCGGCGCAGGCTCCGGCGGCGAAGCCGGTCGCCGCGGCGCCCGCCGCGGAGACGCCGGCCGAGGTGAAGAAGTCGGCGGCCAAGAAGCCCGCTGCCAAGAAGGCCGCGAAGGACTCGGCGGAGGCCACGGCGGTGAAGTGACCAGTCGGTCGTGAGAAGGAGGCCCTGTGCGCGTGAGCGCCGGGGCCTTCTTCCGTTCCCGCCAGCGCCGCGCCGAGTGGCAAGCTAACATTACACATTGTACGCTCACAGGGTGCCCGGAATGGCCGTGCACGACGCCCCGACGCTGCGAGGAGGTACGGTGAGCGCGCACGCGGAAAAGCCGCCGAACGTCAGCGTGTCGATCCGAGCGGCCGTAGGCGAGGTGCGGCGCGCCGAAGAGGTCGCGGCGCAGCTCGAGGGAGTCCCCGTTCGGATCTGTCGGATCGGGGAAGGGCAGGACAACGGGTCCGCCGCGGTCGCGTGGCTGCCATGGACGCGCCGGGCCACCCACCACCTGGTGCTCGACGCGGCGGTGAATCCGCACCCCGATTTCGTGACGCAGGTGCACGATGCCGTGGCGGGGCGACCGCGAGCGGTCCTGACCCTCTTCACGCCCGGTGGAAGCTATCCCTCGCATGCCCTTCGCGTCGCGGCGTTCGCCGGGCGCCCGTGGCTCATGTCACCACCGGCGGAGTCGTCCACCGTCGCCACGGTTCTCCCCGTCAGCGAAGCGGTGGATTTCGCGCGGTACGTTGCGTGCGCGCCCGCCGGAGACGAGGGTGCACTGCTCCACCGCTTCGCCGAGCAGCGCGGGCTCGCCGTGCTCGCGAGCAGCCCGGACCTCGTTCAGGTGCAGCGCGCGGAAGCCCACGCGCAGGCCACGGCCTTCCTCCCCGACGTTGTCGCCCCAGCGGATTGGTGGCGGCGGCAAACCCTTCTCACGCCCCAGCGTTTCTCGGTCGTCCACCCGCGCGACGGTGAGCCGGTGTCGTACGAGGCCCTCGCGGGGACGACGGACGGCTGGCGGCTCCGCGCGCGGCGGGACGTTCCGACGCCGCACGCTCGCCGGTTCACGCGCGTGATGCACGACCGTCTCCTCGGCACCGATGTCGCCCGCAGCGATCTCCGCGCGGCAGCCGTGCTTCTCGGGGCGGCCGGAGTCTTGCGCGACCAGCTTCTCCTCGCCTCGGAGGTGGGGGGCCCGCCCGGTGGCTTCGGTGTCGCGCTGGCCCGGGAGTCGGCGGCGACGCTTCCCGTCGCCACACTGGGGCAGTCCATCCCCGCGGCGACCCGGGCGGACGGGGCCGCGGAACTGCGGAACGCGTTTCGCGCGCTCCGGGACGATATGGCGGAGATCCTCGGCATGCCCCCTGCGGGGCCCGCGCATGGAGCCGATCCATAGGGCCTGGGGCTAGCGTGTCGAGGGCAAGGGGAGTACTCCCGTCTGCAGCGACGTCGTCATGACGGGCATGTCATCGTGCCCCGGCCCGCTGGCCCGCGAGGGTGGAGGAGACCTTGGCACCCGAATCGCGGGCTGCCCGGAACCCTTGTCGTCGACCGACATCGCGGAGAACGGCGGCCCGTCCCACGAAGGGACCCCCATGTCGAAGCTCTCCCGTCTGATCCGCCTCGCCACCGACGCCCTCGATGCGAAGGGCGGCGGCCCCACCGCCCGCTCCGGCGACGAGTCCCGCCCATCGACGGACTGGAGCGGGATGATCCGCGGTGCGATGGACGCCGTGCGCGGCCCTGACGCGCCGGCGACACGCCCGACCGCGCCGGCGACACCGCCCTCGACACCCTCGACCCGTCCCGCCGGGGGACGGCCCGGGGCGGCGGGGACGTATGCGCCGCCGCCTGCGCCCGGCGCCGGCGGCGGGCATGATGCAGCCGCGGCGGACCGGGCGGCGATCGCCCGGTACGACTACCTCCTCCAGACGGCTGACCCGCATCGCATCGAGGAGATCCATCGCGAGGCGTTCGCGCGGCTCACACCGCAGCAGCGCGAGCTCGTGGAGGCTCGCATGCGGAGAGAGCTCCCGGCAGGGGAGCGTCCGCGCTCGTCCTCGGCGGACGACCTGGCTCGCGCTGCCGGACGGGCCGAGGCGATGGAGCCGGGTCGGCTGCGTGGTCTCCTGTCCCGCGCCCGCGGTATCGGTGCCGGAGGGGCGGCGGTCGCCGCCGGCGGCGCGGCGGTCGGCCTGCTGGGCGTGGTCGCGGGTGGAGCCGTCGTCAGCGCGGTGGCGGCGCCGCTGCTGGAGCAGGCGGCCGGGCTCGGTGTCGACTTCGGCGCGATGGCGGAGAACGTCGACCTCGAGGCCCTCGCTTCCGGGGTCGACGTCGATGCCCTGACCGGCGGCGCCGGTGACCTGCTCGGGTCGGCCGGTGAGACGGTGTCCGGTTTCGGCGAGACGGCCACGGGGTGGGGAGAGCGGCTCGGTGATCTCGGCATCCCCGGCATCGGCGACATCCTCGGTCGTTGAGGGGTGCCCCCGCTGGGACTCGAACCCAGACTGCAGCGATTTTAAGTCGCCTGCCTCTGCCATTGGGCTACGGGGGCCGCGCCGCCAGCCTACCGTCGGTGCGGGTCGTGACCCCGCGGGGCTCAGGCCGTAGGGTGGGGGAGTGCTCGACCTCACCGACGAACTGAGCCCCGCCCCGGGTGGCCCCGCGGTCGCGCCCGAGTGGGAGGACCCGGGCCGCTACTGGCCGCGCTTGTCGGCCGCGACCGGGCATCTCCCGGCGCCGGTCGCTGTCATCGACCGCGAGGCGCTGCGCTACAACGCCATGGACCTGCTCGTCCGAGCGGGTGGGCTGCCGATCCGGGTGGCATCGAAGTCGGTCCGCGTGCGCGCGGTCCTGGACGCCGTGCTGCGCCTCCCGGGCTTCCGCGGCATCCTCGCGTTCACGCTGGAAGAGGCGCTCTGGCTCGCCGAGACGCACGACGACATCGTGCTCGGCTATCCGACCGTGGATCGTGCCGGTCTCGAGCGCCTGTGCGCCGACGAGCAGGCGGCGCAGCGCATCACGCTCATGATCGACGACCCCGTGCACCTGGACCTCGTCGACAGCGTGGTGGCCCCCGCGGCGCGCCCTGAGCTCCGCGTGGCCATCGACGTCGACGCGTCCTGGCGATCCGCGCTGCTGGGGCATATCGGAGTCCGCCGTTCGGCTCTCTTCTCCGCGGGCGAGGTCGCCGCCTTCGCGCGGAAGGTCGCGGCACGCCCCGGCTTCCGCCTCGTGGGGTTGCAGATGTACGATGCGCAGATCGCGGGACAGGGCGATGCCGGCCCCGACGGGCCGCTCATCCGTCGCGTCCAGGCCCGTTCGCGTGACGAACTGCGGGAACGGCGGGCAGCGATCGTCGCTGCGGTCGGTGCCGTGTGCCCGCTCGAGTTCCTCAACGGGGGAGGCACCGGTTCCCTGGAGTTCAGCGGCAGCGACGAATCGCTCACCGAGGCCAGTGCGGGCAGCGGCCTTCTCGGCGGGCACCTCTTCGACGGATACCGGTCGTTCCGTCCCGCTCCGGCCTCGGCGTTCGCCTTCGACGTGGTCCGTCGTCCCGCCGACGACATCGCAACGGTCCTGGGTGGCGGATGGATCGCCTCCGGGCCCGCCGTCGCCTCACGACAGCCGCGTCCTGTGTGGCCGGCGAACCTCCGCACACTTCCGCGGGAGGCCGCCGGCGAGGTGCAGACCCCGCTGCAGGGGCCGACCGCCGCGACGCTCGGCGTCGGCGATCGTGTCTGGTTCCGGCACGCGAAGAGCGGCGAACCCGCTGAACGCATCGCCGCGTACCACCTCGTCTCGGGTGACGAGGTCATCGACGAGCTGCCGACGTATCGCGGCGAGGGGAAGGCGTTCCTGTGACGCGGATCGGCGGCACCTGGCAGAACTGGGGCCGATCCGCATCCGTCCGCCCGGTTCGCGTCGAGCGCCCGCGCAGCCCGGAAGGCGTGCAGCGGGCCGTGCGGGCCGCGGTACGGCAGGGCCTGACGATCAAAGCAGTCGGTGCCGGCCATAGCTTCACGGGGATCGCCGTCGCACCCGGCGTGCTCCTGGAGCTGGACGACCTGCAGGGACTCGTGTCCGCCGACGTCGCGAGCGGCACGGTCACCCTCCTCGCCGGCACCCGGCTGCACCGCATCCCGGGCCTGCTCGCGCGCTACGGCCTCGCCATGGAGAATCTGGGCGACATCGATCGGCAGTCCATCGCCGGCGCGATCTCCACGGGGACCCACGGGACCGGCGCGGGCTTCGGCGGCCTCGCCACGCAGGTGGTCGGAGTGACCCTCATCACGGCGGAGGGGGAGTTCCTCCGCATCGACGAACGACACAGCCCGGAGCTGCTGCCGGCGGTCGCCGTGGGTCTGGGGGCACTCGGCATCATCGTCGAGGTGACGCTGCAGTGCGTGCCGACGTTCGTCATGCACGCGATCGACGAGCCGCTGCCCCTGGAGGAGGTGCTGTCCACGATCGACGAGCGGGTGGCTTCTGCCGACCACTTCGAGTTCTACTGGTTCCCACATACGGACGTCGCGCTGACCAAGCGGCAGTCGCGTCTGCCAGAGTCCACCCGACGTCAGCCGCTCCCGCTCGTGGGCCGATGGGTCGACGAGACGCTGCTCGCGAACGGCGTGTATCGCGTCGTCTGCGCGGCGGGACAGGCGGTCCCCGCGATCACGCCTCCGTTCAACCGACTCGCGGTGCGGCTCACCGGGGACCGTGAGTACATCGATGTGTCGAACCGCGTGCTCACGCAGAGCCGGACGGTGCGGTTCCGCGAGATGGAGTATGCACTGCCGGCTGCCGAGGTGGTGCCGGCCTTCCGTGCCCTGCAGGAGCTCATCGCGCAGCGCGACTGGCGCATCGAATTCCCCGTGGAGGTCCGTTTCGCGGCGGCCGACGACCGCTGGCTCTCCACCGCGCACGACCGGCCCAGCGCCTACATCGCCGTCCACCGCTACTGGCGTGCCGACCCGACCGCCTACTTCGGTGCGGTCGAGGAGATCATGCTCGCCCACGGGGGACGGCCGCACTGGGGCAAGCTGCATACGCTGACCCACGAGACGCTGCGCGAGCGCTATCCGCGCTTCGACGACTTCGTGGCGCTGCGGGACCGCCTGGATCCGGATCGCCGCTTCAGCAACCGCTATCTGGAGCGGGTGCTGGGGAGGTGATCCCGGGGCTCGGGGCGCCGCGTCCCCAGTCCACGTGCAGGCACCGCGTCTAGGATGAGAGAAACACGGGAAGGGTGGGGCACTGATGGAATGGCTCGTGCCGGTACTGATCGTCGTCGGGGTGATCCTGCTCGTCGGCGTGTATCTCTGGGCGACGTACAACTCGCTGGTACAGCTGAACGTCCGCGTGGACGAGGCCTGGAGCGGCATCACCGTCCAGCTCAAGCGCCGTGCCGACCTCATCCCCAATCTGATCGAGACGGTCAAGGGCTACGCTTCGCATGAGAAGGCGGTTTTCGAGAACGTCACGCGCGCTCGCGCAGAGACGCTCTCCGCCGGCAGTCCCGGTGAGGCGGGGATCGCCGAGGGCCACCTCCAGCAAGCGCTGCGCAGTCTCTTCGCCGTCGCTGAGGCATACCCGCAGCTGCAGGCCAGCCAGAACTTCCTCCAGCTGCAGCAGGCGCTGGTCGACACCGAGGACAAGATCCAGGCGGCGCGGCGCTTCTACAACGGCGGCGTGCGCGAGCTGAACACCAAGATCAAGGTGTTCCCCAACAACCTCTTCGCGAAGGGGCTCGGCTTCACCGAGCGCGAGTTCTTCGAGGTCGCCGACAGCGGCGCCATCTCGGAGCCACCTCGCGTGCAGTTCTGATCCTCGCCCTCACCACACGGTGAGGGCGAGTTCGTCTGCGGTGACGGCGATGTCTCCCCGGACGCTCCATGCCGTGTTCCGATAGGTGACCGTGCGTGTCGTCCCGTCGTGTCCCACGCCGGTGACCGTCGCCGTGAGGATGCCGTCGTCGGCGGTGAACGCGGCTGAGGTGAGGGTCACTCCGGGGAATCGCTCGACCTGGAACGCGACGTCGGAGAACGCACGGAACTCTGTGCCCCAGGGAAGCCGGATCCCGCAGTTCTCGGGAATCATGCTGCCGCCGGCCGTGCAGTCCTGCAGGTAGGCGTCGAGCTTCTCCTGTGCCGCTTCGGTTGCCGCAGGACGCAGCTCCGCCGCGACCTCGGCGGCGGTGGGGCTACCCGGCAGCACCACGGCCTCGGCGGCGCCCGTGAGCAGCGACGCCGGCGCGGCGGACACGCGATACACCGCGGGGAGCAGGGCGGTCTCCTCGTCTACCGGGACGGCGGCTCCACCGACCTGGACCGCCGTGCCGATCGTCGTCGTGGCGGTGATCGCGCCGAGGCCGGAGCCGTCGACGGCCCACCGGCCGCTCTCCTGCGTGAGCGTGAGGCGCGCCTCCTGGTCGGCACCGCCGAGCCGGAAGGTCACGGTCGCGGACACCGCGCCGTCACGGTCGCGGATGCTGGTGACCTCGGCATCCTCGATGGTCGACGTCGTGCCAGCGAACGCGGTGAGGGCGGTGTCCGACACCGCGGTCCCGGTGGTCGTGACCGCTTCCGGGTCGCCCGACTCCAGCGCTCGGAGGTACGCCAGGGCCGCCTCCTCGGGACTGGGGGAGCGCAGCGCGGACACACCCCACCACACCGCCCCGGCGACCACGAGGATCGCGACGAGTCCGCCGACGACCCACCACCGACGTCGGGTCATGTCGCGCCCTCTCGGACATGGACGTGACGGCGCACCTCGTTCGGAGCGGCCGTGGAGAGGGCCGCGTGCAGGGCAGCGGTCGCGTCGCCCCATCCGGACACGGAGACGCGGGAGAGACCCTGCCATCGCGCGGCGAGCAGGAGCTCCGCGGCGATCGCGTCGGCATCCCCCGGTCGGGCCTGCGGCTCCCACCACGCCGACTGCACCTGGAGGGTCGAGGTGGCGCGATCCGCTTTCAGATCGACGCGCGCGACGATCCGGTCGCCGACCAGCACGGGAAGGGAGTAGTAGCCGTAGCGGCGCTTCGCGGCGGGCACGTAGATCTCGATGCGGTAGTCCAGCGCGAACGCCCGCAGCGCGCGTTCCCGGAACCACACCACGGGATCGAACGGGGTGAGGAGAGCGGCGGTCTCGACCCGTCGCGGGAGCACGGCGTCGCAGTGCCGCCAGGCGGGCAGCGGACGGCCGCCGCGTTCCCAACCGCGGACCGACACGGGTAGCACCTCGCCGGCATCGACGAGGTCGGCGATCGACGCCGTCACCGCGGCTCGGTCGCGGAGGCGGTAGTAGTCCGCCAGGTCTGCCGCGGTGGCGACGCCGCTGGACCGCGCCGCGCGTCGGACGAGCTCACGGATGGCGTCCTCGCGCGAGACCTCCCGGGAGCGGATGCCGTCGGGGATGACCTGCTCGGCGAGCGCGTACGTGCGCTCGAACCCGCGGCGCCCGCTCACGGCGACGTCGCCCGTGCGCCACAGATGTTCGAGGGCGAGCTTGACCTCGTCCCAGTCCCACCACGTGCCGCGCTCCCGCGGGGCGTCGGCGCGGAGGTCGACGGGGCGCAGCGGTCCGCGCGCACGGAGCTCGTCCTGCACCCACTGCACCGTTCGCGCGTTCGTGCGGAGCCAGGAGTCCTCTCCGGCCCAGCGACGCTGGAAGTCCTCCATGCGGAAGCGCCAGAGCGGCCAGTCCTCGACGGGGATGAAGGTGGCCTCGTGGGCGAGGTACTCGACGTAGTGCGTCGTGCGGGAGAGGAAGAGGCGGTCCAGGAGCGCCGGATCGTAGGCCCCGAGCCGGGAGAAGAGCGGGAGGTAGTGCGAGCGGGCGAACACGTTGACCGAGTCGATCTGCAGGACGCCGAGCCGTTCCATCACGCGATGCAAGTGGCGTCCGGACACGGTCGCGGGACGGGCGCGGGTGAATCCCTGCGCGGCGAGGGCGATCCGTCGTGCCTGGGCGGGACTGAGGGTGTCGGTCACGCCGCCAGCGTATCCCCGGTATCGGACATCGTCGCCGTGCGCAAGATACGTCGAAGGGCATACGGCATGACCGTAGACTGAGGCGATGAGCGAGGACCAGCGACCCCGGCTGCGCGATCTGTTCCGTCCGCGCCCCGTGGTGACCGAGCGGACCGTGACGACCGAAGCCGACGAGGCGGTGCCCCTGCCGCTGCGCATCACCGCGAGCTATGCCTGGCGCCTGCTGCTCATCGCGGCGGCCGTCGGCGTCTTCATCTGGCTGGTGATGCTGCTCAAGCTGCTGGTCATCCCGCTCATGGTCGGCATCCTCATCACCGCCCTCCTGTGGCCCGCCTTCTCCTGGATGCTGCGTCGGGGATTCCCGCGCTGGCTCGCGATCGCGATCTCGCTTCTCGGCACGATCGCCATCGTCACCGGACTGATGTGGCTCGTCGTCTGGCAGGTGCGTGCGCAGCTCCCGGATGTGCAGCAGCGCACGACAGAGGCCTTCGATCAGTTCCAGGTGTGGCTGCACGACGGACCGCTCAACCTCTCCGACACCCAGATCGCCGATTACCTGCAGCAGGGCCTCGACTTCGTGAGCGAACAGGCTCAGCTGCTGTGGACCGGGGCGCTCGCGATCGGCACCACGGTCGGGCATGTGGCCACGGGCGCTCTGCTGGCGCTGTTCATCCTCATCTGCCTGCTCGCCGACGGCGCCGGCATCTGGCGCTGGACGCTGCGCATCTTCCCGCGTAAGGCTCGTCCCGCCGTGGACGGCGCCGCGCGCAACGGCTGGACCACTATCGTCAACTACGCGCGGACGCAGCTCTTCGTGGCGACGATCGACGCGATCGGCATCGGCCTCGGCGCCTTCCTGCTGCAGGTTCCGCTCGCACTGCCCGTCGCGGTCCTCGTGTTCCTCGGCTCGTTCATCCCGATCGTCGGTGCGGTCGTGACCGGCGCTGTCGCCGTCTTCCTCGCCCTGGTCTACAACGGACCCTGGATCGCGCTCTGGATGCTCGTCGTCGTGCTGGCCGTCCAGCAGATCGAGGGGCACATCCTCCAGCCGCTGCTCATGGGCTCTGCCGTGAAGGTGCATCCGCTCGCCGTCGTCCTCGTGGTCGCGGGCGGCGCGATGATCGCGGGCATCCCCGGTGCCCTCTTCGCCGTCCCGCTGGCCGCGTTCGTCAACGTCGCCGCGGTGACCATCAGCTCGGGGTCCTGGCGCACCGGTGTCGGGCCGAGCGGAGACCTGATCTGGAGCACAGTTCCGCGTGAGCGGAGACGGAGGAATCGATGAGCGTAGTCCCCAGCCTGACCGAGTTCCAGGACGCGGCTCGAAGTCTGGCTGAGGTGATCTCGCACACCCCGACGCTGCCCTCGCGGGCGCTGTCCGATGCGCTCGGCGCCCCCGTGCTGCTGAAGATGGAGAACCTGCAGCGCACCGGCTCCTTCAAGATCCGCGGTGCCGCCTACCGGCTCTCCCGGCTCAGCGCGGAGGAGCGCGCCCGCGGTGTCGTCGCGGCCTCGGCGGGCAACCACGCGCAGGGCGTCGCGCTGGCCGCGCAGGCCTTGGGCATCCCGGCCACGATCTTCATGCCGCTCGGGGTCCCGGTCCCGAAGCTGCTCGCCACCCGTGGGTACGGCGCCGACGTCGTGCTCGAGGGGGAGACAGTCGCCACCTCGCTGCGACTGGCCGCCGAATTCGCGGAGCGCACGGGTGCTGTGCTCATCCATCCGTTCGACCACCGGGACATCGTCATCGGGCAGGGCACCCTCGGGCTGGAACTGCTGGAGGACGCACCGGAGATCGACACTGTCGTCCTCGGCATCGGCGGCGGCGGCCTGATCGCCGGTGTCGCCGCCGCGGTCAAGGCGAAGGCCGCCGAGCTGGGCCGCACGATCCGGGTGATCGGGGTGCAGGCGGAGAACGCCGCCGCGGTGCCGCCGTCGCTGGAGGCCGGGGAACCGGTCGACATCGTGACGCGGCCGACCATCGCGGACGGCATCCTCGTCGCCCGGCCCGGGGCCGTGCCCTTCGAGATCATCAAGGACCTCGTCGACGAGGTCGTCACGGTGTCCGACGACGACCTCGCGCGTGCGATGCTTGTCCTCCTGGAGCAGGCGAAGGTCGTGGTCGAGCCCGCCGGGGCCGCCGGAGTGGCGGCCATCCTCTCCGGACGCGTGTCGGCGACCGGGACGACGATGGCGGTGCTGTCCGGCGGCAACATCGACCCGCTGCTGCTGCAACGGGTGGTCTCGCACGGCCTCGCCGCCTCCGGTCGATACCTCACGATCCGCATCCCCCTGCCCGACCGCCCCGGGCAGCTCGCGCGTGTGTCCGAGCTCATCGCGGAGGCGGGGGCGAACGTCATCGAGGCGATGCACACCCGTCACGGACACGGGCTGCAGATCAGCGAGGTCATCCTCGAGCTCAGCGTGGAGACCCGCGGGGCCGAGCACTCGGACCACACGCTCGACACCCTCCGTCGCGCCGGCTTCGCGCCGATCGTCGTCCCGGACTGAGGGCGCCCGATACGACGTACCCCCTCGACCGTTGCGGTCGAGGGGGTACGGTTTCCGGTTCCGGGAGCATCAGCCCGTGTAGGTCTCGACCTTCACGATCTCGACGCTGATCGAGCGGCCGTTCGGCGCCTCGTACGACGAGGAGTCGCCGACCTTGAGGCCGAGGATCGCCTGCCCCAGCGGGCTCGCCTCGCTGTAGACGTCGAGGTCGCTGCCGGCGGCGATCTCACGGCTGCCGAGGAGGAAGACCTCCTCACCGCCCGCGACGACCGCGGTCACGACAGTACCCGGCTCGACGATGCCACGGCTGGCGGGGGCTTCGCCGACCTTTGCGGTCTTCAGCAGGGCCTCCAGGGTGCGGATGCGCGCCTCCTGCTTGCCCTGCTCGTCCTTGGCGGCGTGGTAGCCGCCGTTCTCCTTGAGGTCGCCCTCCTCGCGGGCCGCCTCGATGCGCTTGGCGATCTCGTCGCGGCCGACGGTGGAGAGGTGTTCCAGCTCGGCGACGAGCCGGTCGTAGGCTTCCTGCGTGAGGAAGGGGACCTGAGCATCGGTGGACATGACGAAGCTCCTTCTATCGGGATCCCGCCGAGATGCCGCGGGGGATATGCCAAGACGCCCCGGCACGGTGCCGGGGCGTCGTCTGTCTGGGATCAGTCTAGGCGACCCAACAGGTGTTCACCAAACCTGTCGTGGCCTCGGCGACGGTCGGAATGCGCTCCGCCCGGGTGAGGGAGTGGGCGTCCCCGGCCGGGAGTTCCACGACTTTCCAGCCCACCACGCCGAACTCCTCGTCGAGGGCTTCGAGCACGCACACGACGTCCTTGCCCTGCACGCCGGTCACCTGGAATCGCACATCGACGGCGTGCTCGTCCACGAGCTCGAAGCCCAGGTCGTCGGCATCGACGGAATTCATGGACTGACTCACCGTGAACCATCCGAAGACGGCGACCAGGACCACGGCCACGGCGCCGGCCACCCACCACGGCCACCGGCCTCGGCGGGTGCGGCCGTAGCGTTCGTCGAGCGGGAGGGCGGTCGTCACAGGTGGGGTCTTCCGGTCGTTAGGCTGGTGTTAACAGGTTATGCGACCTGCGTACGAAAGGCCGATTCATGCGCTTCCTCTCCGAGACTCCGATGCCGACGCCGTCGATGACGGTGGCTCCGGAGTCGGTCACGCCGGGCTTCGCCGGCTTCGCGGTGATCGTCATCGTGCTCGTCGCCGTGATCCTGCTGATCTGGGACATGAACCGTCGCATCCGCCGGGTGCGGTACCGCGAAGAGGTGCGTGAGGAGCTCGACGCGGAAGAGGCCGCGCGTGCCGCCGAGAGCGCCGCGGACGCCGGTCGCACCGCGCCGGGGGCATCCGCGACGCCCGACGGCGATGAGGAGCCGCGCGAGCGCTGACCCCGGCTCAGGGCGCGCCGAGCGACGGCGACAGCGGGTGCAGGGCGATCAGCAGGCACGCGGTCCAGTGGCACAGGAACGCCAGGACCGTGCACACGTGGAAGATCTCGTGGAAGCCGAAGTGTCCGGGCCACGGGTTCGGCTTCTTCAGCGCATAGACGATGGCGCCGCCCGTGTAGAGCAGACCGCCGACGATCACGAGGACCATCATGGCCACGTTGGCGTCGAGCAGGTCGACGATGTACATCACCGCGGCCCAGCCGAGCAGCAGGTACAGTGCGACGTAGAGCCAGCGCGGCGCGTGGATCCAGAACACGCGGAAGAGGATGCCGAGGATCGCGCCGCCCCAGACCAGGGACAGCAGCAGGACGCCCTTCTCCGGAGGTAGCGCCAGGGTCGCGAGCGGCGTGTAGGTGCCGGCGATGAGCAGCAGGATGTTCGCGTGATCGATGCGCTTCAGGATGCCCTTCACCCGCGGACGCCAGTTGAAGCGGTGATACACGGCCGAGTTCCCGAAGAGCAGCAGCGACGTAGCCATGAAGACCACCGCGGCCCACTTCGCCGCGGCGCCCTGCGACACGGCGACGAGGACGATGCCCGCGACGATCGCGACGGGGAAGGTGCCCGCGTGGATCCAGCCGCGCCAGGTCGGTTTGATCTCGGTCGCCGCATCGGCGGCCGCCGCTTCGAGCAGCGGCAGCTGAGGGACGTCGGCGCCGGTCTGGTCGGAAGTGCTCACGTGCTCACTCTAAGCGGGCGCGCATGCCGCGAACCGTACATGTCCCCAGGTTCTGCACCGGCGCGGAAGGGCGGGGCAGGGTAGCGTAGGTGGGTGATGTCACGCGAGAGCCCGGGGCGTGGGCCGCTGTACCGGCTGTACACCAGCCGGCTGCGTCGTCAGCTCGATCCGGCCTCCGTTCCGCACCACGTCGCGATGATGATCGACGGCAACCGCCGGTGGGCGCGGCAGCTCGGGTTCGACACCGCCGCCGAAGGGCACCGTGCGGGGGCCGCCAAGATGCAGGAGTTCCTCGGGTGGTGCGATGAGCTGGGGGTGCGGGTCGTCTCGCTCTACCTCCTCTCCAGCGACAACCTGCGCAAGCGCGACTCGGCGGAGCTCGCCGACCTCATCGAGATCATCGCGGAGCTCGCGGAAGCCCTGTCGCTGAAGGGGAACTGGCGGGTGAAGCACGTCGGCCGCTCCGACATCCTGCCCGCGGAGCTGGCACGGGTGCTCGCCGACGCGGAGGAGCGGACGAAGCATCACACCGGGCTGCACGTGAACCTCGCGGTGGGCTACGGAGGCCGCAACGAGATCGTCGACGCGGTGCGCAGCATCATCACGAAGCACGAAGCGTCGGGCGGCACGATGGAGGACCTCGCGGCCCAGCTCACCCCGGAGATGATCGGCGAGCACCTCTACACGGGTGGTCAGCCCGACCCGGACCTCGTGATCCGCACGAGCGGCGAGCAGCGCCTGAGCGACTTCTTGCTGTGGCAGAGCGCCCACAGCGAGTTCTACTTCGTCGAAGCGTTGGGTCCCGATCTCCGACAGGTCGACTTCCTCCGCGCGATCCGCGATTTCGCCGACCGGGACCGTCGATTCGGACGGTGAGCCGAGCTGTGCGGGTGCGTGTCAGAATGACCCGGTGAGCACCTTCGACGACTACCTCGGTACTTTCGACGCCGATCCGGGGTATCTGAACTGGGCGGCGTTCGGCCCCGTCTCGCCCTCGGTCCGCGCCGAGGTCTTCGCCGATGCGGACCTCCTCGGCAACGGGCGGCCCTCGTCGCTGGCGCTCGTCGGCGAGCGGATCGCGCAGGCCCAGGACGTCGTCGCCGACCTGCTGGGTGTGCAGGCCGCTGACGTCACGCTGCAGCCGTCGTCGACGCACGGCCTGATGCACGCGCTCTACGGCATCACGGGTGCGGTGGTCGCGAGCACGGCGGAGTTCCCGAGCGTCAGCCTCACCCTGGAGCGCGCGGCGACGGCCTCCGACCGGACGGTGACGCCGCGCTGGATCACGCCCGACGACGGGCGTGTCACGCCCGACGCGGTCGCCGCGATTCTCGACGACGACGTCGTGGCACTGGCCGTCAGCCACGTCGACTTCCGCACCGGCTACCGGGCCGACCTCGCCGCGCTGCGGGACGTCCTCGGGCCCGACCGCCTCCTCATCGTCGACGCCGTGCAGTCCTTCGGCGTGATCGAGACCGACTACACCGTAGCGGACGCCGTCGTCGGGCACGGGTACAAATGGCTGCGTGCGGGCCGCGGCACCGGCTTCGCCTGGTTCTCCCCGCAGGCGCGGGAGCGCATCGCGCCCGTCCTCTCCGGCATCACGGGGACGACGGCGAGCGGGCTGTTCGTCGACGAGCTTCCGGCCCCGGCCGCAGACGCGCGGGCGTACACGGTCAGCATGCCCGACCCGCTCGCGGCGGGCCGGCTGGCGATCGGGGTCCGCGACGTCAGGGACGCGGGGGTGGCGGCCATCGAGGAGCGGGTCGCCGCGCAGGTGGACGCGGTGATCGAGACCGCCGACCGCCACGGGATCGCGGTCGCCTCGCCACGCGAGCGCAGCGAACGCGCGGGGATCGTCGCCCTCGCACCGGAGGACCCTGCCCGCCTCGCGGCGGCCCTCGCGAACGCGGGACTCGTCGTCACGGCGCGCGGCGGGTCGATCCGGGTCGCGCCGCACGCGGGCACCGACGCCGAGACCCTCGCACTGCTCGATGAGACCCTCGGCGCGTTCGGCAAGGAATCGTTCATCGTCCCGTAACGAATCGCTGGCGTGTCTTGTCCGTGGAAAACCCCCGGGCGGTCGTACGGTCAAGGCATCGGGCAAGGCGCCCGGTCGGGTCGGCCTCAGGTTCGCGACTCGTGACCCCCTGGTCGACTCGTTCGAATAGCCGGGAATCCCCGGGTCGGGAGTGGGTCGTGACCACACGTTCAGCGCAGCAGTCCACCAGCACCGCGCAGCAGTCCACCCGTCAGACGACGAGACAGGCCGCGGCCGCAGAACCCGACCAGGATCTGCGCACCTATGTCCTCGACACCTCGGTCCTGCTGAGCGATCCGCAGGCGCTCTTCCGCTTCGCGGAGCACTCCGTGGTCCTTCCGGTGGTGGTCATCACCGAGCTCGAGGGCAAGCGGCACGATCCGGAGATCGGCTACTTCGCCCGCCAGGCGCTGCGCCATCTCGACGACCTCCGCGTCGAGCACGGCCGCCTCGACTTCCCGGTGGAGGTCGGCGAGGGCGGCACCCTTCGCGTGGAACTCGGCAACGCCGACCTCTCGGTGCTCCCGGCCGGGATCCGCCTGAGCGACAACGACAGCCGCATCCTCTCCGTGGCGATGCACCTCGCGCAGGATGGCCAGGACGTGACCATCGTGTCGAAGGACCTCCCGATGCGGGTGAAGGCCGCGTCCCTGGGGCTCCGCGCCGAGGAGTACCTCGCGGAGCAGGCCGTGGACTCGGGCTGGACGGGGATCGCCACCCTCGACCTCTCCGGCGACGACATCAGCGACCTCTACGAGAGCGAGGTCGGGCTCAGCGAGGACGTGCACGGGCTTCCGGTCAACACCGGTCTCATCATCCATTCCGAGCGCGGATCGGCCCTCGGTCGGGTCACCGGCGACGGCGAGTTCCGGCTCGTCCGCGGCGACCGCGACATCTTCGGCATGCACGGGCGCTCCGCCGAGCAGCGCATCGCGATCGACCTGCTCCTCGACCCGGAGGTGGGCATCGTGTCGCTGGGCGGTCGCGCAGGCACCGGCAAGTCGGCGCTCGCGCTGTGCGCGGGGCTGGAGGCCGTGCTGGAGCGCCAGCAGCAGAAGAAGATCATCGTCTTCCGTCCGCTGTTCGCCGTGGGCGGCCAGGAGCTCGGGTATCTGCCGGGCGACCAGGGCGAGAAGATGAACCCCTGGGGTCAGGCGGTGTACGACACCCTCGGCTCCGTGGTCTCGGGGAACGTCATCGATGAGGTGGTCGAACGCGGACTCCTGGAGGTGATGCCCCTCACCCACATCCGCGGACGGTCCCTGCACGACGCCTTCGTGATCGTGGACGAGGCGCAGTCTTTGGAGCGGAACGTGCTCCTCACGGTGCTCAGTCGCATGGGACAGAACTCGCGCGTCATCCTCACCCACGACGTCGGGCAGCGGGACAACCTGCGGGTCGGCCGGCACGACGGCATCGCGAGCGTCATCGAGACCCTCAAGGGACACGGCCTCTTCGGCCACGTCACCCTGACCCGCTCGGAGCGCTCCGCGATCGCCGCCCTCGTCACCGACCTCCTGGAGGGCGGCGAACTGAGCTGACCCGTCACCTGCACGATACGGAGCCGGAGACGACGGATGCCGCGGGGACCGAGGTCCTCGCGGCATCCGTGTCGGGCGTGGATCAGCCCGGGTGGGTCATCGACAGCAGGTCGAGCTTCTCGTCGAGCTGCTCGAGGGTGAGCTCGCCGCGCTCGACGTAGCCGAGGTCGATCACGGCGTCGCGCACCGTGATGCCCTTGGCCACCGAGTGCTTCGCGATCTTCGCCGCAGCCTCGTAGCCGATCAGCTTGTTCAGCGGGGTCACGATCGACGGGCTCATGCCCGCGAAGGCGGCGGCGCGGTCGAGGTTCGCCTGCAGGCCGTCGATGGTCTTGTCGGCGAGCACCCGGGAGGCGTTCGACAGCAGACGGATCGACTCGAGCAGCGCGGTGCCCATGACCGGGATGGCGACGTTCAGCTCGAACGAACCGGAGGCCCCGGCCCAGGCGACGGTCGCGTCGTTGCCGATGACGCGCGCGCACACCATCAGCACGGCCTCGGGAACGACCGGGTTCACCTTGCCCGGCATGATCGACGACCCCGGCTGCAGGTCGGGGATGTGCAGCTCGCCGAGGCCGGTGTTGGGACCGGAGCCCATCCAACGCAGGTCGTTGTTGATCTTCGTCAGCGAGACCGCGATGGTGCGGAGCGCGCCGGAGGCCTCGACGAGACCGTCACGGTTGGCTTGCGCCTCGAAGTGGTCCTTCGCCTCGGTGATGGGCAGCTCGGTCTCGGCTGCGAGCAGCTCGATGACCTTCTGCGGGAAGCCGAGCGGCGTGTTGATGCCGGTGCCGACGGCGGTGCCGCCCAGGGGTACCTCGGCCACGCGGGGGAGCGCCGACTGCACGCGCTCGATGCCCAGGCGGATCTGGCGGGCGTAGCCGCCGAACTCCTGGCCGAGCGTGACGGGCGTCGCGTCCATGAGGTGCGTGCGGCCGGACTTGACCGCGTCCTTCCAGAGTTCCGCCTTGGCCTCGAGTGCGACCGCGAGGTGGTCGAGCGCCGGGATCAGGGTGTCGATGAGCGCCTGCGTGACCGCGATGTGCACCGAGGTCGGGAACACGTCGTTCGACGACTGGGAGGCGTTCACGTGGTCGTTGGGGTGCACGGTCGAGCCGAGGATGCGGCTCGCGAGCGTCGCCAGGACCTCGTTCATGTTCATGTTCGACGAGGTGCCGGAACCGGTCTGGTAGGTGTCGACCGGGAACTCGCCGTCGTGGCTGCCCGCGGCGACCTGGTCGGCGGCCTGGGCGATGGCGTCGGCGATGGTGCCGTCGAGCGTGCCGAGCTCCTTGTTCGCCAGCGCGGCGGCCTTCTTGATGCGCGCGAGTGCGGCGATCTGCGTGGACTCCAGGCCCTTGCCGGAGATCGGGAAGTTCTCCACAGCGCGCTGCGTCTGCGCCCCGTAGAGCGCGTTCACGGGCACTCGCACCTCACCCATGGTGTCGTGTTCGATGCGGTACTCGGTGTCGGTCATTCCGAACCCTCCTTGGTTGCGGGGTCGATCCCCTCGGCTTCGATGCCGACCGTGATGACGGGCGCTGCCTCACCCTCGGCCAGACGATAGTTGGCGCCGACGATGCCGAGACGGCCCTCGGCGACGGCGTTGCTGATGATCTCGGACGACTGCAGCAGGTCGTTGACGGTGTTGCGCAGGTGCTCACGTCCGACGAGCTCCGCATCGATGTCCGCCACCGTGCCGCCGCCGCTCTCCGCGAGGACCTTGCGCGCGGCCGGGACGATCGGCGCGATGAGCTTCCAGATGTGCGGAGGCAGCGGATCGGCGTCGATGGCCGTGCCGTCGATGGCGGCGCGCACCGCACCGCAGGAGTCGTGCGCGAGCACCACGATGAGCGGTACCTCGAGGACGGCGACCGCGTACTCCAGGCTGGCCACGATCGACTCGCCGATCACCTGTCCGGCGTTCCGCACGACGAAGAGGTCGCCGAGGCCGAGGTCGAAGATGATCTCGGCGGCGAGACGGGAGTCCGAGCAGCCGAACAGCGTCGCGACGGGGTGCTGGGCTGCGGTGAGGTCCTTGCGGCGGTCGACGTTCTGGTTCGGGTGCTGGGGCTCGTCGCGGACGAAGCGACGGTTGCCGTCCTGCATCTGCTTCCAGGCGGCGGCGGGGGTCAGCGGGTGGGTCATCGGGCCTCCGAGACGGTGCGGATCTGGGGGATGAGCGACTCCGCGAGCTCGGCAGTGGAATCCGCCGAGCGGGAGCCGTAGAGGAGCACGTAGTCGTCGCCGGCCTGGGTGCCGAGGGCGTACGTGACGTTCGCCTCGGCGCCGGCGGAACCGGGCTGATAGACGTCCCACTCCCGGCCGCCGATGCGCACGGTGTCGGTCGGGGCGATGCCGTTCAGGCGCTGCGGAGCCCAGGAGGCGTCGGCGTCGAAGGCCTGGGCGAGCTTGATGAACCCGCGCTCGTCCTGTGCCGCGGGCGCGAGGGTGACCTCCCAGACGACGGGGGCTCCGCTCTGGAGCTCGGCGGCGTTCACCCGCCAGAACTCGTCGGCTTCGGGAACGATCGCCGGGCTGCCCAGGGACGACTCGACGTCCGCGGCGATGGCGGCCACGTCGATCGGCTTCGCGGCGACCGGCTCGCCGCGGGGAACGAGCGCGATGATGACGACGACGACCGCGAGGGTCACCACGAGGGCGGCGACGAGGTTGCGGACGGTCTGGCTCGACCGATACGCCTTGCTCGACGCGGCCTTGCGCGCGGCCGTCTCGTCCGGGGTCTCCGGTCGACCGAGGTCGGCGTTGATCGCGGGGCCCTTGCTCATGACGCGTCGCTCTCGTCGGTGGTGGCGGTGCGAGCGGCCTCGAGGCGGCGCTTCGCGCCGAGCAGCCACTCCTCGCAACGGGCGGCCAGGGCCTCGCCGCGCTCCCAGAGGGCCAGCGAGTGTTCGAGGGTCGGTGCCCCCTGTTCGAGCTCGGCGACGACCCGCACGAGCTCGTCGCGGGCCGCCTCGAACGACAGCGTATCCACGGGGGTGTCGTTCACGGCGCTCACTCCTCCATCCTACGTCGTGCCCCGGACGCCTCCTGCTCAGGCGCCTTCTGCGATCTCGCCCTCCGAGCGCACCGCGACCGACCCTCGGTCCACCGTGAGCGTGAGCGCGCTGCCCACGGGGGCGTCCGCCGCGTCGCGGAGGATCACGCCGCCTTCGAGGTGGGCGATGGCGTAGCCGCGGGCCAGCGTCGCGGCGGGGGAGAGGGCGCGTAGCGAGGCGCGCAGTTCGCTCGTCCGCCGGCCGGCGTCGTCGAGCTGCCGGCTCACGGCGTCGCGGCCGCGGGCGAGGAGTAGGAAGGTCTCCTGGGCGCGCGTGTCGATGATCGGATCGGGGGAGCGCAGCACCGGACGGGAGCGCAGCTGCTCGAGCTGGGCGATGTCGTGCGTGAGGCGCTGGGTGAGGCGAGTGGTGGCGCGGGACCGCAGTTGCGCGATGAGCGCGCGCTGCTCCCCGACGTCCGGGACGACGCGCTTGGCGGCGTCGGTCGGCGTCGAGGCGCGGAGATCCGCGACGTCGTCGAGGAGCGGGTGGTCGTTCTCATGGCCGATGGCGCTGACCACCGGCGTCGATGCCGCGGCGACGGCTCGGACGAGGCGCTCGTCGCTGAAGCCGAGGAGGGTCTGCGGGTCGCCACCGCCGCGGGCGATGATGATCACGTCGACTTCGGGGTCGGCGTCGAGACGGGCGAGCGCGGCGAGGGTGTCCGGCACGCAGCGATCGCCCTGCACAGCGGCGTACGCGGTCTTGAAGCGGACCTGCGGCCAGCGCAGCTCGGCGTTGCGGTGCACGTCTTTCTCGGCGTCGGAGCGCTCGCCGGTGATGAGACCGATGACGTGGGGGAGGAACGGCAGGCGCTTCTTGCGCGCGGCGTCGAAGAGGCCCTCCTGGCGGAGCTGTACCCGCAGCCGCTCCAGACGCTCGAGCTGGTCGCCGAGCCCCACGTGCTTCATCGCCGAGACCGCGAAGCTGAAGTCGCCGGAGCGGACGAAGTAGTCGGCCTTGACAGCGGCGACGACGTGATCGCCCACGCCGAGGTCGGTGGGGATGCGGCCGCGCACGCTCGACCAGACGCGGATGGAGATCTGCGCGTCGGAGCGGGTGTCCTTGAGGCGGGCGAAGACGTTGCCGGCGCGGACGTTCCAGGAAGTGATCTCGCCCTCGACCCAGACGGTGTTCCAGCGCGCCACGAAGTCGCGGATGGTGGCGTTCAGTCGGGCGACCGACGTCGGCGCCTGCGCCGTGGAGTCGCGCGGGGCGACGGCATCAGCCGGCGGCGTCTCGCCCGGTCCTGTCGTCGCTTCGAAGACTGTCATCTGCTTCCGTTCCTGCCTGCGCACTCACCGGCCCCGTCCAGCCGCGCGACGGTAGAATCGAGGGGTGACTTCGACTGCCGTTCATCTTCCCGCTCCTCGCATCCCACGAGTGCGCGCCGCGGCCGGGCGGCTTCAGGATAACCCGGTGCCCGGACACAAGCGCGTCCTGCTCGCCGCCCCCCGCGGATACTGTGCAGGGGTGGACCGCGCGGTGGTCGCTGTGGAGAAGGCGCTCGAGCGCTACGGGGCCCCCGTGTACGTCCGCAAGCAGATCGTGCACAACATCCACGTCGTGACGGAGCTCGAGGCCAAGGGCGCGATCTTCGTCGAGGAGGTCGACGAGGTGCCCGAGGGTGCCCATGTCGTCTTCAGCGCGCACGGTGTCTCTCCGGCCGTCGTCAACGCCGCATCCGACCGCGGCCTGCACGCGATCGACGCCACCTGCCCGCTCGTGACCAAGGTCCACCGCGAGGCCGTGCGCTTCGCGAGGGACGATTTCGAGATCCTGCTCATCGGCCACGACGGTCACGAAGAGGTCGAGGGCACCGCAGGGGAGGCCCCGGACCACGTCACGGTCGTCAACTCCCCGGAAGAGGCCGACACCGTGCAGGTGAAGGACCCGTCGAAGGTCGTGTGGCTGTCGCAGACGACGCTCTCCGTGGACGAGACCATGGAGACGGTGAACCGGCTCCGCACGCGCTTCCCGGAGCTGCACAATCCGCCGTCCGACGACATCTGCTACGCCACGCAGAACCGACAGGTCGCCATCAAGAAGGTCGCCCAGGGGGCCGATCTCGTGATCGTCGTCGGCTCCGCCAACTCGTCCAACAGCGTCCGTCTCGTCGAGGTCGCCCTCGAGTACGGGGCCAAGGCCGCCTACCGCGTGGACTACGCCGAGGAGATCCGCCAGGAGTGGCTGGACGGGGTGGAGACCGTGGGCGTCACCAGCGGCGCCTCGGTGCCCGAGGTCCTCGTGCGTGAGGTCCTCGACGCGATCGGTGACGCGGGGTACCGCGACGTGGAAGAGGTCAAGACGGCGGAGGAGGATCTCATGTTCTCTCTGCCGAAGGAGCTCCGTCAGGACGCCTCGGGACAGCGCGACGCGCGCGCCCTGGGCGGCCGCGCCTCCGCAGGAGGAGGCGCGTAGCGGTGAACGCCGCGGAGGCGGAGCCGACCCTCATCGGGTCCGTGCAACGCGCGCTCCGCCTCGTCGACATCGTCGCGAACTCCCCGCGCCCCCTTCCGGCGAAGATGCTCTCGTCCATCACGGGGCTCACGCCGGGGACGACCTACAACCTGGTGCGCACGCTCGTGCACGAGGGGTATCTGAGTGCGGAGCCGGACGGTCTCGTGCTGGGGAGCCGCTTTCCCTCCTTTCAGCAGCAGATCGACTCCCGCGGGGTGTTCCTCGCCCGCGTCCGCGCCGCGCTGCGCTCGGTGACGGAGGACGTCGGCGCCACGGCCTACCTGTCCCGGTACGCAGACGGGGAGATGCACCTCGTCGACATCGTGGATGCCGTGCGGAACCCGCGCATCGAGCTCTGGGTCGGACTGCACGCCAGTGCCCACGCGACCGCGCTCGGCAAGCAGATCCTCGCCGCGCTCTCCGAGGAGGACCGCCTGGACTACCTCTCCCGGCACCGGCTCGAGGAGCTCACGCCACGGACGATCAGCGATCGGCGGACGCTCCTGACCCAGCTCGAGCAGACCCCGGGATGGGCGGTCGACCGGGAGGAGTACGCGATCGGTGCCACGTGCGTCGCGGTGCCCGTCATCGCCCCGGGAGTGATCGCGTCGCTCGCGGTCTCCCTGCCCGCCGACCAGGCCGTCGTCAACCGGAGGCTGGTGTCGAACCTGCAGCGCGCCGCGCGGCGCCTGTCGCTCCAGCTCGGCGCGGAATCGCTCGATGCAGGCGGCCCGGATGCAGAGTTCACCATCTGAATTACGTGCCCTGGTGCGGGCTACTCGGGTTCCCTATGATCGAAGACGTAGCGGCTGACAACGCCCTACTGATCGCCTACGGCGTCCCCAGCGCCGGCGACCAACGGGATGAGGAGCGTCCCCAGCGCTCCCGTCCGCGGCCCCGAGAAGTCCCCACTTCTCCGGGGCCGCTATTGGTTGGGCCGGTTCCTGAGCGGGCCGCTGAGCCGCTGCGGATACCATGGCGGGATGACCGACCAGCGCCCCCGTTACGGGGAATTCGCCACGCCAGAGGAGCAGCGGGAGGCGGCGGGTCTGCCGCCCGTGGTGGAGGTCGTCAGCCCGTCGGCTCCCGTTTCGGACCCCGCGCCGGCGGTGCCTGCTCCGGCGCGACCCTCCTCGGTCGACCGGTTCGCGACGATCGCGCTACTCGCCTACGGTCTGGTCAACGTCGTCGTCACCGGCCTGTCCTATCTGGACATCGTTCCGGTCATGAACCAGACCATGACGATGCTCGGCATCGACGGGGAGTTCACGAACTACGCCGCCGGCCGGCTGTGGGGCACGATCGCGGCGATCGTGCTGGCGGTCGGTTGGTGCGTCACGGCGGCCCTGTCGATCCGTCGCCTCCGACGCGGTCGTCTCACGTGGTGGCTCCCGATCGTGGGAGCGGTCGTCACGATCGCCATCGCCGCCTTCTGCCTCGTCGTGCCGATGATGGGCGACCCGGCCTTCATCGCCTACCTCGACCAGGCGGCGCGCTGACTCCGCGCGCACACGCGAAAGGGCCCGGCATGATGCCGGGCCCTTTCTGTGACTGCGGATGTCAGCTCTTCGACTGGCCGTACGAGCCGAGCTGGCGGGTGGACTCGACCACGCGGGCGGCCATGGCCGACTCGGCGATCTTGCCCCAGGCGCGCGGGTCGTACTGCTTCTTGTTGCCGACCTCGCCGTCGACCTTCAGCACGCCGTCGTAGTTCTTGAACATGTAGTCGGCGATCGCGCGGGTGTACGCGTACTGCGTGTCCGTGTCGATGTTCATCTTGATGACGCCGTTGGCGACCGCGAGGGCGATCTCCTCGTCGGTCGAGCCGGAGCCGCCGTGGAAGACGAGGTCGAGCGGCTTCTCGCCGGTGTTGTACTTCGCGGCGACCTCAGCCTGGATCTCGCCGAGGAGCTCCGGGCGCAGCTTCACGCCCCCCGGCTTGTAGACGCCGTGCACGTTGCCGAAGGTGAGGGCGGCGATGTAGCGGCCCTGCTCACCGAGGCCGAGCGCCTGGACGGCCTGGTCGACATCGGCGAACGTCGTGTAGAGGGCCTCGTTCGAGCCCTCGTGCTGCACGCCGTCCTCCTCGCCGCCGACGACGCCGATCTCGACTTCGAGGATGGCGTTGATCGCCTTCATGCGGGGGAGGAGCTCCTTGGCGATCTCGATGTTCTCGGCGAGCGGTACCGCCGAGCCGTCCCACATGTGGGACTGGAAGATCGGGTTGCGGCCGGCCTTGACCTCTTCCTCCGAGGCGGCGATGAGCGGCTCGACGAAGCCCGCGAGCGCGTCCTTCGGGCAGTGGTCGGTGTGCAGGGCGACGGTGACCGGGTAGTTCTTGGCGACCTCGGTGGCGTAGCGGGCGAAAGCGAGGGCGCCGGTCGCGCGGGCCTTGACCGTGTGGCCGGCGAAGTAGTCAGCGCCGCCGGTGGTGACCTGGATGATGCCGTCGGAGCCGGCCTCGGTCAGGCCCTGGAGGACGGCGTTGATCGTCTGCGAGCTCGAGACGTTGAACGCGGGGTACGCGAAGCCGCCTGCCTTCGCGCGGTCGAGCATGTCGGCGTACTGATCCGGGGTGGCGACGGGCATGAGAACTCCTGCGGTAGGTGAAGCCGGGACAGCTGCCACTCTATCGGGGCGGGTGCGCGGGCACGGCAGGGAGGACAGCGCGGCGGCCGACACCTCCTTCGGATGCGTTAAGAATCGCGATTTCTTCGACCTCGCCGCGCGGAAAACGAGCCGGTCGGCGCCCTCACCCTCGTTAGGCTGGAGCCATGGTGAGTCTGACTGCCGACCTGAGTCCGCTGCGTCCCGACCGCAACCTCGCGATGGAGTTGGTGCGCGCGACCGAGGCGGCGGCGATCCGTGCCGTTCCGTTCATCGGTCGCGGTGCGAAGGAGGCTGCCGACGGCGCCGCCGTCGACGCCATGCGGGCGTTCCTCGGGACGGTCGACTTCCAGGGCCGCGTGGTGATCGGCGAGGGCGAGAAGGACAACGCCCCGATGCTGTTCAACGGCGAGGTCGTCGGCACAGGACGCGGCCCGCTGTGCGACATCGCGGTCGACCCCATCGACGGCACGTCGCTGACCGCGGCCGGTCGGCAGAACGCGCTCTCGGTGATCGCCGTGTCCGACCGCGACACGATGCTCGACGCCTCCAGCGTCTTCTACATGGACAAGCTCGTCACCGGGCCCGCGGGTGTCGGCGTCGTCGACATCCGCCTGCCCATCGGTGAGAACATCCGCAAGCTCGCCGGCGCGCTGGACAAGCCCGTCGACGAGATCGTCGTGTCGGTGCTCAACCGTCCGCGGCACGAGCAGCTCATCCAGGAGATCCGGGACGCCGGGGCCGGAACCCGCCTCATGAGCGACGGCGATGTCGCCGGCGGGATCAACGCCGCCCGCCACGACGCCCGCACCGATATGTGCGTCGGCGTCGGCGGCAGCCCGGAGGGCATCGTCACCGCGTGCGCGATCAAGGCCCTCGGCGGCCACATCCAGGGCCGGCTCTGGCCGCGGGACGACGACGAGCGCCAGCGTGGCATCGACGCAGGGCTCGACATGGACAAGGTCTACGAGGCGGACGACCTCGTGCAGGGCAACAACACGATCTTCGTCGCCACCGGCGTCACCGACGGCCAGCTCGTCGCCGGTGTACGCCGCGAGCGCGGCTACGTCTACACCGAGAGCGTGGTCCTCCGCGGCGCCTCCGGGACCCTCCGCCGGATCGCGTCGGAGCACCTCGTCTCGAAGTGGCTGTGAGGGCTCTCCCGCAGGCGTGATCCTGAGGAAGAACGCGGCCATCGTTACCGACCCGGTATCCCTTCCTGCACGGGTCGGCCCCGGTTCGGTCAGCCGCCGTGTCACAATTGTCACTGGGTTTGTCGCCGTCGACGGAGCCGCCAGGCACCGCAGGCACAGGAGGGCGAACGCATGACAACGCAGCACACGACCGGCTCGAAGAGCGCCGCGCCGACGAAGATCATCACCACGAACACCGGACGCATCCTCCGGGTGAGTGCCGATGCCGAAGCGGCCGCCGTGGCCCCGCCGGCACCGGTCGCTCAGCCGGCCGTCGATCCGGCTCGCCGCGCCGACGTGCTGTTCCGCGTCCGCCGTGCGGAGGGGCACGAGGTCAGCGCCTGGTGGATGATCGGGGCGTTCCTCGCCACGAGCGGGCTCGTCATCCTGCTGCTCAGCGGCGTCCCCGGCGTCGCCTGAGCCCCTTGCGACCGGTCGATCCGGTCGCTCCCGCTGTCAGCCCTCCCGGTCGGGGAGCGCAGCGGCGTGATCCAGACGCGAGCGGACCTCGCCGACATCCGCCTGCATCGTGTCGACGGTGGCGACAGCGTCGTCAGTCTCGGTCGGGACCAGGAGTTCCGGCGCGGTGAAACGCCGCCCGTCCGCGGTGATCGCCGCCACCGGAGCCAAGGCGTCCGCGTCGACGCCAGGGAACTGGCGGGCCGTGACGAGCACCCGCGACTCCAGAGATCCGGCGAAACGGTTGTAGCTGTCGACCGTGCGCTCGATGGCGCGTCGCAGGTCGTCCGCGTGACCCGCGAGCGTGCCGAGGCGCTCGTACAGCTGCGTGCCGAGCGCCAGCAGGCTGCGGGCCTCGGTGGACACCTCCTGCTGGGTCCAGGTGTAGGCGACCGTCTTGAGGACCGCCCAGAGGTTGACGGGGGAGGCGAGGGCCACTCGTCGGCTGAAGGCGTAGTCGAGCAGCGTCGGGTCCTCGTCGATGGCGGCGGCCAGCAGCGACTCGCTCGGCAGGAAGCAGATGACGAACTCCGGACTCGCATCGAGGCCTGACCAATAGGCCTTCTTGGCCAGGGCATCGACGTGCGCCCGGACCGCGCGGACGTGTTTCTGCATATGGGCACGACGCTGCGTTTCGTGGGCGTCGCCGAGGGGAAGGGCCGAGGCCTCGAGATAGGCGTCGAGGGGAACCTTCGCGTCGACCGCGATCGACGTGCCGCCCGGCAGGCGGACGACCATATCGGGGCGCCCCTGGCCGCGGTCGGACGTGATCGTCGCCTGCAGGTCGAAGTCGACGTGCCGGGTCAGCCCCGCGGCCTCGACGACACGGCGCAGCTGGGTCTCGCCCCAGACCCCGCGCGTGGATGTGGAGCGCAGGGCGCCCGCGAGCGACTCGGTGGTCGCACGGAGCGCTTCATCGGACTCCTGGGCGCGCCGGAGCTGCTCGGCGAGCGTGCCGAACTGCGCCTGCCGCTCGCTCTCGATCGCGGCGACCTTGGACTGCATCTGGTGCAGACTCTCGCGGACCGGGGCCAGGGCCTGCAGCACGGCGTTCTGCTGCTGGACGCGCTGCGCCTCCGCCCGCTGCTCCGAGCGGGCGTGCTCGACCGCGTCCCGGTAGAGGTCGTACTGGCGGTCGCGGTCGTCCCGTGCCGCCGCGAGCTCGGCCTGCGTGCGCGCCATATCGGCGGCGCTCCGCCCGGCCCGAAGGAACCAGCCGAGAGCGACGCCCGCCGCGAGGGCCACGAGCAGGAGAACGATCGACAGGGCATCCATGTGTCCATGATGTCGAGGGCATCCGACATCGCTCCGACGGCGCGGCCGGAGTCAGGCGACGGCGCGCTCCAGCGTCGGCATCGAGGGCTCGGTGACCCGCAGGCCGAGGGCGTCCGCGAGCCCGAACACGTCGAAGGCACCGGCACGGGCAGCAGCGTCGACGATGATCTGCGCGCACGCCAGGGCATCCGCCAGGGCGTCGTGATGCGAGAACTCCGCATACCCGGCCGCCGCGGCGGCGAGAGGCAGGCGATACGAGTCGAGCTGATACGTCTTCCGCGCCACCTGGAGGCTGCACAGCGACCGGTACGGCGGGCAGATCTGACCCGTGACCTCCGTCGCCCGGCGCAGCACGTTCAGGTCGAAGCCGGCGTTGTGGGCCACGAGCACGTCGGCGCCCGCGAAAGCGCAGAGGCGGTCGAACTGATCGACCCAGGTGGCCGCCGACAGCACGTGCTCGGGCCGGATGCCGTGGATGCGGACGTTCCATTCCTGGAACTCGTCGTGGCCGGGCGGCGGCTGGATCAGCCAGTTCGCGGTGGCGACGACCTCCCCGTCCCGCACCCGCACGAGTCCGACGGAGCACGCGGAGGCCGGGCTGGAGTTCGCGGTCTCGAAGTCGATCGCAGTGAAGTCCAGTGGCACGTGTTCACTCTCTCCCGGGCCTCCGACGTCGCCGCGCAGGCTCGCCGTATGCTGGCCACATGGCGGACGAACTCGCGAGGTCCTTCGGCGCGGCGGCCGGAAGCTACGAGGCCGGACGGCCCGAGTACCCCTTCGAAGCCGTCGCCTGGATGCTCGAGCCGATGGCGGACGGTGCGCGGCGGGTGGCGGACGTCGGCGCCGGCACCGGCAAGCTCACGCGGGCGCTCGTCGCCGCCGCGGACGCCGAGGTCGTGGCGATCGACCCCGACCCGGCGATGCTCGCCGCGCTGCGCGAGGCCGTGCCAGGGGTACCCACGTTCGTCGGGACCGCCGAAGAGCTGCCGCTGCCGGACGCGAGCGTGGATGCCGTCGTGCTCGGTCAGGCGTGGCACTGGGTCGAGCCCGCCGCCGCCTCCGCGGAGATCGGTCGTGCCGTGCGGCCGGGCGGCGTGTTGGGACTCGTCTGGAACCTCCGCGACGAGCGGGTCGAGTGGGTGCGACGGCTCACCGACATCATGCACGGGAGCAACGCCGAGATCATGCTCGCGGCGGGCGACCCCGTCGTCGGGGAGCCGTTCGGCCCGCTGACGCAGGAGCGCTGGGAGTGGTCGCGCCCCATGACACGGGAGCTCCTTCATCGCATGGCGGCCTCCCGCAGCGCCGTGATCACCGCCGACGACGCCGAGAAGGCGCGGATACGTCGCGAGATGGACGCCCTGTTCGACGAGCTCGGCCTGCACGGGGACGACGCGGTCGAGGTGCCGTACGTGACGAGGGCGTTCCGCGCGGTCCGTCGCTGAACAGGCGCCCGCGCCGTATCAGGCACCTCTCGTGGGTAAGTGCCTGATCTCGCGTGGGTGCCTGCGCCCCGCGAGGGGTGAGGAGGGGGAGAGCCGCGCAGGTAGACTCATACTCCGTGGCTCTCACTATCGGAATCGTCGGCCTGCCCAACGTCGGCAAGTCCACCCTCTTCAACGCTCTCACCAAGAACGACGTGCTCGCGGCGAACTACCCGTTCGCGACGATCGAGCCGAACGTCGGCGTGGTGAACCTGCCCGACCCGCGGCTTGAGAAGCTCGCGGAGATCTTCGGGAGCGAGCGCATCCTGCCCGCCGCGGTGTCGTTCGTCGACATCGCCGGCATCGTCCGAGGGGCGAGCGAGGGGGAGGGTCTGGGCAATCAGTTCCTCGCGAACATCCGCGAGGCCGACGCGATCGCCCAGGTCGTGCGCGGGTTCTCCGACGACGACGTGGTGCACGTGGACGGCGCCGTGAACCCGGCGTCCGACATGGAGACCATCAACGCGGAGCTCATGCTCGCCGACCTGCAGACGGTCGAGAAGGCGATCACGCGGTACGAGAAGGAGGTCCGCGGCAAGAAGATCGACCCGTCGGTCCTCGAAGCCGCGAAGGCTGCCAAGGACGCCCTGGAGCGCGGCATTCTGCTCTCCACCAGCGGCCTCGACCTCGACCCGATCCGCGAACTCGGGCTCCTGACGGTCAAGCCCGTGATCTTCGTCTTCAACGTCGACGAGTCCGTGCTGACCGACGACGCCCGCAAGGCCGAACTCGCGGCCCTCGTCGCGCCGGCGCAGGCGATCTTCCTCGACGCGAAGATCGAGTCCGAGCTCAAGGACCTCGACCCGGAGGACGCCGCCGAGCTCCTCGCTTCGACGGGGCAGGACGAGTCGGGCCTCGACCAGCTCGCCCGCATCGGCTTCGACACGCTCGGGCTGCAGACCTACCTCACCGCCGGGCCGAAGGAGGCCCGCGCCTGGACCATCCCCAAGGGATCGAAGGCCCCGCAGGCTGCCGGCGTCATCCACACCGACTTCGAGAAGGGCTTCATCAAGGCCGAGATCGTGTCGTTCGACGACCTCGTCGAGACCGGGTCCGTGCAGGAGGCCCGCGCCAAGGGCAAGGCGCGCCTGGAGGGCAAGGACTACGTCATGCAGGATGGCGACGTCGTGGAGTTCCGCTTCAACAACTGATTTTGCCTTTGATCAGGACTTTTGCATTCTGCAATGTGAAGACTTCCACGCAGTCGTGAGTTTTGATCCAACATTTGATCGTGAGTCGAGCCGTGAGGCGGCGCAGGTAGACAACAATGTGGCTGTCTCAATAGGCGTCGCGCCGTCGGATACTGCGAAGCTGGCCGCATGTCCCGTGTCATCCCACGAGCGCGAGCTCTGGCGCCCTTCACGTGGCGCTCGGGGGATGTTCTTGGTACGTCGAGGCCTGAACCTGCTGCCTCAATATTCGACGCGTCTCAAAAACTCGGAGCCGGTGATCGGCGTTCAGTCTTCGCGGAGCATTCTTCTTGTGCGTCCTCGAACATGGCCGCCGGGGTTTCGTGAGCGAGCGCCCGGGCTCTCGTGGTGCGATGAATGAACCGTGAGGGGGGCGTCTGGTGCCTGCACGAGTCTCCTCCTTCGCCGATGCGGTGACTGAGAGGCGCGAGGTTGCTCGAGCCGACGTTGCTTGAAGTGTGAGGCGATAACTTCCTGGAAGTCATGACTGCCAACCTTGAGGCTGGAAAGGTGGCAGAACCGCTGAAGAAGGTGGTGGGATCGCAGGTGCGTGGTCTCCGCATTCAGCGTCACCTGTCGCAGGAGGTCGCTGAGCGACTCGGAGATTCTGCCCGGTACCTGGGGCCGCCGGCAGTGGCCAAGAGCGCTTCGCTGCGTCTGAGCGACATGGCAGGATCAAGTCATGGATGTCCTCCCACTGGTGATCTCGGCCGTTTCGCTAGTGGTCGCCTGCGTCGGCACCTACCAAGCAAACAAGCGCGCGAAGGAGGCTCTCGCCGAGTCGCGCAAGGCGGCCGAGGATGCACGCTGGTTCGCGGTGCAGGAAGCCGTGCAGCGTCTCATCGGATTCGATCCCATCGCAGAGCCGGTGGGGGAGCGGCTGGCCAACCTGCGCATCACGTCGATCGCGCTCGTCGACCAGCTCGACGGCTGGGACGGCATCGACCCGTGGTTGGAGGCCGAGCGCACGCTGGGCGCGGCCATCGGCCGACAGGTCATGGAGGCAGCCAAGCCCGGCGACACCGTTGAACGGCGGGTGCGGAACCTGGACCCTCTGATGAGCTGGTCGCACGCGCTGAGCAGCAACCTGCGCCATCTCCGGTCAGCCGGCCACGACGCGGAAGCCCTTGCCAAGCTCCAGGCCAACGCGGAAGAGCTGGTGCAGGACATCCATGCACGTCACGGCTGGGATCTTCCTCCGCGATCCAACCCACGGATCCAGCCGTTGGAGTAGGCCCCTTCGCCTGGCAGCGAAGCGAGAGCAACCCGTGGTCCGTGGACCGCCTGCGCGCCGCGCCGCGGTCGCGACGTGTGTCGCCGCCAACTGGCACACTGAGGTCATGCCTCGAATTGCGCTCATCGCTGGAAACGACTTGGTCCAGCGCCTCGCCGGTGAGGCTGATCCTATCCGAGCGGTCATCGAGCTCATCTGGAACAGCCTCGATGCGGACGCCAACAAGGTGTCAGTCACTCTGGACCGCAACCTCGCGGACGGCATTGTTGGCGTCACCGTTCGCGACGACGGCCTCGGCATGAGCCCGGAACGCGTCGAGCAGGACTTCAAGTGGGTGGGGAACTCCTGGAAGCTCGGGGCGCGCGTTACCGAGCGTGAGAAGCGGCCCCTGCACGGCAGGCTTGGCCAGGGGCGGCTGCGCGCTTTCGCGCTGGGAACCCGCATCACATGGGAGACCGTTGGCCAGGATGCCACGGGCGCGTTCAAGAAAACTCGAGTTTCGTCGACCATTCATCATCGCAACGACTTCTCCGGCCCCGACCCTGTCGATGCCCAGGGGCCGACCTATACCGAGTTCCGAGCGGAAGGTCGCGACTCGCTTGGCCGCCTCGAAAGCGACGCTGCGCGGCCGCGCATTGGTGCTGCCCTTGCTTTGCATCTGCTGACTTTCCCGACGATCGACGTCCGGTACGACGGAGTCAAGATCGACCCTGCCGCAAGCATCGAGCGACAAAGGACACACGAGCTGAAGTGGTCCTACGACGGCGTCGATCGCCGAGCGGAGTTGAAGGTCGTCGAATGGCGGGACGTGAAAGGCCGGACGCTCTATCTCTGCGACGAGAAGGGGGTTCCTGTCGATGAGACGCCGATCAGGCGCTATGCCGATTTCAACTTCGCTGCGTACGTCCTTTGGGAGGACATGGCCGAGCATGCCAATGAGGTGCTGCTCGTCGATATGGAGCAGGAGACCTCCCTGCTCGGATCCCTGATGCAGGTCGTGGACTCCACGCTCGAGGACCACTTCGAGGCTCGCCGTGCCGAGCAGCGTCGCGAGCTCGTCGGACGCTGGAAAGAGACCAAGACCTACCCCTACGAAGGCGATCCTGCCTCGGAAGAAGAGGTGGTCGAACGAGCTACCTTCGACGTCATCGCGACCGCTGTGCGTCGGCACATCCCCAAGAAGCGCGACCAGGAGAAGCTGACGCTGGGTCTCCTCAAGGACACGCTCCAGCGGAATCCCGACGGTGTGAAGACGCTCTTGGACCAGTACGTGGGGCTCACTGACGGTGAGAGCGAAGAACTCGATCGGCTGCTTGAGCGCACCCCGCTCTCAAGGCTCATTCGGGCGACTACCGATGTGACCGACCGCCTGGACTTCCTGAGCGCTCTTCGCGAGATCGTCTTCAACCCCGAAGCTAAGGGACTGGTCAAGGAACGCGACCACCTGCACAAGATCCTCGAGCGCGAGAGCTGGGTGTTCGGGGAGCAGTTCAACATGATGAGCTCGGAGATCGGTCTCACTCGAGCGCTCGAGCAGCACCTCAGCGTGCTTGGCCGCGAAGGGGAGCCCACTACGAAGGTTACCAAGACCGACGGCAGCCAAGGCCGCCTGGACCTGATGTTCTCCCTGGGCGCGCCTGAGCACGAGACGAAGCGGCATCTGGTCGTTGAGTTGAAGGCGCCCTCTGTGGTTGCGTCGTACAAGGAGGCCAACCAGATCAAGGGCTATGCCCGCGCCATCGTCGAGGATCCGCAGTTTGCTGGCACCCACACCGTATGGGATTTCGTGCTCGTTGTGAACGACTACAACAACGACGTGCGGCGCGACATCAACCAGCGTGGCCGCGAGTCGGGGCTGCTCGACGAGTCAGAGCTCGACCCGAACTCCCCGCTGCGCTACCGGGTCTGGGTGCGTCGATGGTCGGAGATCCTCGAGTCCGCGGACCAGCGCTTGCTCTACTACAAACGCGGATTGCAGCACGATGCCTCCCTCCTCGACGTCAAGCGGTACCTTCACGAGCACCATGCAGACGTGCTGCCCGAGGGGCTGTTCTCGGAGGACGATCCGAGCTAGGTCGGGTGCCCACCTGGTTTCGAAAGGAAGGAGCATGCCTGTGGAGGCGCACGTACGGTTGCCTCACGTGATTGATGCTGCCCAGCAACTTGCCGATGGTCTTGAGAACCCCTGTCGCCTCGTCACGCTTCATCGTGATATCGACAAGCTGCACGATGACGACGGCAATAGGCTTGGGCAGTCCAAGAAGCAGCACGCCTTGCGCTGGGCGGTGTTCACGATGGCCTATGGGGCGATTGAAGCATTCTTCAACGACATATTGAGAGGCAATGACGACACACGGGTCATCCCTTTGAACCCGGGCAGACTCCGTGACGCAGGCGCAAAGCACGACGTTCGCCTCTTCACGAACGTATGGGCTGTGCGAACCCGAGCACTTCTTCAGGATCGACCCGGGCGGCGCTCTCGCTGGGTTGTCTACTCCGGAACGCAACAGCTCAACGCGTACCTTGCTGACATGAAATCTCTGCGAGATCTTCTGAACCATGGTCAGGATCCTCGTTCGGTTTCAAACCAATCGGGCGCGCTCTGGCCGCTCGCGGATGGCAGAAACTCGATGCGCCTCATGGGTGCCGAGGGATTCATCCAGGCATGCTGTGACCTCGCATCGCAAAGTGTGGTCGCGTACGGTGGGCGCGCCGCAGATCTGCCAAAATGGCCCGAGCCCAAACGGTCAGGTCTGGCCGCCGAGCCGAAGCCAGACCTCGAGCTCGTGCCGTAGTCGCGTCGACATCAGTACGGGCGTCGGTCACGCAACCACAGGTTGGTATGTGCCGGAACTTGGTGGAGCTTCGGTCCAACGTGTCGGCGCACATCGTGCGTCAGCGTGCAGGTTGGACGGGGCTTCAGTCGCCGCTGGAGCGGACGTGTGTCTCGCACTCGCTTTGGTCCGAGCTTGAGGGGGCCCGACATCTGGGGTGCGGTTGTGTCTGCCTGGATCGGCGGTGTCGGCAGCCTGATCGCAGCGTCGGTGGCTGAGGCGAGATCACTTCCCGTTCGATCACCAGGTTGGATGGGAACGCGTGCCAGATCGAGACGCGCGCGTGTCTCTTGCTACGAGCAGAAGCTCCAGTCATGTTTCGTCGGGCGATTGGCTAATGTGCACACTCTTGCATGGTCGCGCCGGATGGACCGGCTAGTCACCCAGCGTTGAGCCTCGTACCACGCAGTTGCGAGGCGAACTGTGGGTAGCGGTCGCCGCTAAGACTCGCCTTCACCCGCCCGATCTTTTCCATGAGGTCACTGAAATCCCGGTCAAACGTAGGCTCGGACACAGCAAGAACGTTCACGATTCGCGCGATGAAATCGAGCAACTGCTTCCGTGCGTCAAGCGCAACATAGTTGTAGTCAAAGCTGACGGAAGTATCGGTGAACGTGTCCTCGCTACGGCTTCTTAGCTGATGGACCCACTGTCCGTGCGCCAACCTGTTTCGATCGGTGATCACTGGAGCTAGGTCATGCCGTAGGAGAGCTGAAATCGTTTCAATGCGGTCGAACGCCTGAGGTGGAGCGACCTCGCTGAGATCCTGATGTGACATCACCTTGTAGTGGCGGCGTGCTGCAAAGTCGACAGAGGCGAGCCAGCGCTTGTCCTGGCTCTTTTCAAGCCAGATTAGCTGACGCTCACGGGCGTTAAAGCCGGTTGGGTCCTCCAAGATCTTGCGGAGCCGGGCCTCAGCGTAGACGCCCAAAAGGAGTGTGTGGACGATGCGCATTGCCTTTTCACTTGGCTCGTCGCTTTCGCGGATTGCGCGTTTGTGGGTTCGTTCCACTTGCGTGAGCGCTGAGGTGATAGCGCGTAAATTGTCGGTGTGCTTGCTGAACGCTGGGCTGCTGGGGTAACTGGTCATTGATCTACTCACGGACGCCGGACGGCATGTTCGAGACATGCCTTCTGGCGTCCGGGAGTCGAACCCGGTACTCACTCGGCGAACCGAGCCGCATTCCAAATGCGCCCCGCCCAACTGTAAATGTACACGGATCGGTCAACGAGGGCTAGGAGTCCTAGCAAAGGCAACGGCGAACTCTTGTTCGGTAGCGGAGATTCCGCTCAACTTGACGAGTGAGTTGGAAGGGTCGCTCGACGAAACCCGTGACTCGCCAGAGGTGTATCCGTGGCGGAACCCGGTGGAGTTCCGCTTCAACAACTGATCGCGTCGCGGTTCACCGGCCGTAGGGCCAGTAGCGGAACGTCGACTGCTCGCCCCGCTTCTTCGGGGGCAGCCGGTGGCCGTACTCGCCGACCACTTCATCGAACAGTGGACCTTCGGTGACGATCTCGAACCGGAAACCGCTCCGGCGCTCTGGGCCCGCGCCGATGTGCTTCCATGAACCCGGTTCGATTCTCAAGAGGGCGCGGGTCACGCCGCGATGCGCGGCGACTGCGAACTCGATTCCGCGCTTTTCCACCTCGCGCTCGGTGAACTTGAACCACTTCGACGCGGAGTGGCCGATCTCTGGAAGATGCTTGAGGCGTTCGGCTCGTGTCAGCCATGCGTTCTTGTATCCGTAACCCGTCAGTTCGGAACCATCGACGGCGACTTCCGGGCTGTCGACCCAGCCGCCGAGGGAGACGATCAGGAGTGGTTCGTCCGTGGTGAGTAGTGGCGCAGCCTTCTCCTCGTAGAGATCCTCCAGGCGGATGATGCCGTGCCCGCTCGACGCCTCGCGCCGGGCGTTCGAGAGCTGTTGCGCGTGCCCTTCGGGAAGCCTCGAAGCGCCGGAGTGCTTCGGCAGAACAGGCATCGAGCGCAGGAGGTCGATGCATGCAGCCTCGACCGCTGTGTACTCCTTCTGGGAGCTCATCCCGTGACGGACGATCCAGATCTCGGGTTCGTGGCCGGCCTCACGTATCGCTCGGATTCTCCTGATCTTCTCGCTTGTCGCGTCAGGATCCAGGGCCGCGGCGAGCATCGCGTCCGTCCCATGAGTGCTGTAGCGCTCCCCACGCCCTTTCCCGACGTAGAACGGAACGCCGGACTCCGGATCGACGAGCATGTAGACGTAGAGGCCCAGTTCGTCCGCGACTTGGCGGCGTACCTGTGTGTTCATCTGAGTGCTTTCGGGCATGGGTGCTCCTTGCGGCCTGGGGTGCCGGGCGCCATGCTATCGCCCAGCGGACGAGGCTCGTGAAGCTCGACGAGCCGGGCCGCCGAAGCGAGGTCTGGATCTCACTCGGTTCGCCTGGGAGAGTGGTGGGGTGCAGCAGGCAGAGACGAGTCCACCGCGCCTCCTGAGGAGAGCGTTGCCGGCGGTCGTCGTCGTGCTCGTGACGTGGCTGCTCCTCTGGCTGGCTCAGGGAGTGCCGACGGTGTGCGCACTCGCGTTCCCCTGCCCCACGCCGGAGGTCCGTGTCGCCCCAGCCCTCCTCTTCGGCGGGCTGCTGCTCGCGCCAACGGCCGTCCTGCTTCTCACGTCCGGATCGCGCCACGGGCGGAGCGGGGTCCGCGGCGGGGCGTGGGTGCTCCTGGTCGGCATGGCCGTCGTGGGCCTCGGTGCGGTGCTCTTCTCGGGCGGCTTCAGCATCGGTTTCGGTCGCTGACGTGCGACGGCTCAGCGCCGCACGCCTGCGTCGGGGCCGTGGCGGTCCTCGAACTCACGGAGCGCGCGCGTCGCGCGGCGGGTCTCGACGATACCGACGATGATCCCCGCGGCGAACACGATGATGCTGAGGACGCGCCACAGTCCCGCGGGGGCGTCCAGGAGGAACGCGACCGTCCAGCCGATCGTCATGACCGACGAGAACACGATCGCGTAGACGCCCCCGTTCCGTCGCCGCTCCAGCGCCATGCGCTGCTGGATGAGCGACGGCTCCGGTCCGCCCGCGGGCTCGCTCATATCCGGAGCGAGGTGCCCTCGCCGCTCGTGGCCGGAACCGGGTCCGCCGCGCCGGAGCGGGTGCGGAACCACAGTGTGAGCTCGAACAGAGCGCGCTCCATGGTGGACGCGTCCGCGCCGTCGACGAGGTCGTCGAAGGAGTCGCGGAAGCCCGTGGGGGCTGCTGTGCTCCCCGTGCGGAACGACCGGTAGCCCATCGACCAGTCCGAGAAGAGCCGGGCGGTGATCGGCGTCTCCCACAGGATGCGCATCGCGTGGTGACGCGGGTCGTCCGCGATCGTGTCGACGAGCTGACGCACCGCCTTGACCGGCCCTTCGAGGACCTGCAGGAAGCGGCCCTGACGGAACAGGAGCAGTCCGGTGATGTCGCGGGCCGCGTTGGACCGCCGGCACTGTTCGAGGAGCTGCTCCAGGGCGGTCTCCCGGAACGGCTGCGCCGCCGTGCTGGTGTAGACGAGGCGGAGCAGGCCGTCGGCCGTGGCCGCCGTCACCCCTGCACCAGCTCCGGAGTACCGAGGGCGGCATCGCCCTCCGAGGGGCCGGCGTGGGCGACGACCTCCGTGGTCGCGTCGCTCAACGTGGCGTGCAGACCGAGCGGCTGCGCGGACGCGGAGAACGCGGCGAAGCGGCCGTCGGGCTGACGGTCGACGTAGCCGAGGAAGTCTCCGCCGCGGCTTCCGACGTGGAAGCCGTCCTCGACGCACGCCCAGAGGACATCCGATGCGGGGCGGGGGGAATCAGGCACGGCTCCACCCTACGGCGGACGACCGACATCGCCGCGGGCCTTGCGCGCACCCGCCTTGATATGGCACACGGCCCGCACCCCGCCTCAGTCGCCGGCGCGCGGGCGTCCCGGTTCCCGCCAGCGCGGCGGCACAGGTGCCGGGGTGAGCGGCTCGACCCGATCCGGCGTCGGCAGGCTCACGGGAACGCCGGCGTGCAGGACGAGCTCCTCGTCGGCGTGCCGGATCGTCACCGGCTCTCCGGCGCTCAGTCGGTAGGTCGTCTCCGTCGGCGTGATGTCGACGTGCAGGATGCAGCCGTGCAGCCGGACTCCGAACGCGAGACGGGTGACGCCGTCCGGAAGCTGCGGCCGGAAGGACAGGCCGTGGTCTCCTTCCCGCATACCCCCGTAGCCGGCCGTCACGCCCGTCCAGATGCCGGCGAGTGCCGCGATGTGCAGTCCCTCGTCAGTGTTGCCGTGGAGGTCGTCGAGGTCGAGAGCTGCGAGCTCGGTCAGGTAGGCCGAAGCCCGTTCGAGATGCCCGACCTCGGCAGCGATCACGGCCTGGGCGGCCGCGGAGAGCGAGGAGTCTCGCACGGTGAGGGCGTCGTAGTAGGCGAACGCCCTGGCCTTCTCCTCCCAGGTGAACTCCTCGTGGGAGGTGTAGAGCGCCAGCACGAGGTCGGCCTGCTTCAGCACCTGCTTGCGGTAGATGTCGAAATACGGGAAGTGGCTGTGAAGCGGATACTCGTCGGGCGCCGTGGCGTCGAAGTCCCACCGGGCGTGCGCGGTGAAGCCCGCCGACTGCGGGTGCACCTGTCGCTCCTCGTCGTAGAGCACGGTCATGGCAGCGGCGGCGGACTCCCACGCGGTGATCTCGTCGTCGTCCACTCCGAGGTCGGCGGCGACGTCCGGGTGCCGTCGGACGGCTGCCACCGCTCCGCGGAGATTCCGGCGCGCGGAGAGGTTCGTGTACACGTTGTCGTCGACGACCGCGGTGTACTCATCGGGGCCGGTGACGCCGTCGATATGGAAGCCGCCGTCGTCACCCCAACGACCGAGGGACAGCCAGAGCCGGGCCGTCTCGACGAGGATCTCGGTGCCCGCGTCCCGCTCGAAGCCCTGGTCGCCGGTGGCCCGTACGTAATGCATCACGGCTCCCGCCACGGCGGCGTTGATGTGGAAGGCTGCCGTGCTGGCCGGCCAGTACCCGGAGCTCTCGCGCCCGTCGATGGTGCGCCAGGCGAAGGACGCGCCCCGGAGACCGAGCGTGCGGGCCCGCTCCCTGGCGTGGTCGAGCGTCGTGTGCCGCCAGCGCAGCGCCTGGAGTGCGGCATCGGGAGCCGTCGAGGTGAGCACGGGGAGCACGAACGCCTCGAAATCCCAGAACGTGTGGCCCTCGTAGCCGGAGCCGGTGAGGCCCTTGCCCGGAACGGATCGCGCCTCGGCGCGCGCCGAGGCCTGGAACACCTGGAACAGGGCGAAGCGCACCGCCTGCTGCAGGCGCGCATCGCCGTCGATGCGGACGTCGCCGCACTCCCAGTAGCGATCGAGGACCGCGCGCTGCCCTTCGAGCAGGGCATCCCAGCCCAGGCGGGCGGCCTCCTCCACCGCCTCCTCGGCCCGGTCCCGCAGGCTCTGCGGGGACAGGGATCCCGACCACTCGTGACCGACGAGCTTGACGATCTCCAGCTCTTCCCCGGCGGCGAGGTCCACGCGGATGCGGGTGCGCGAGAGGTCGCCGCCCGCCTCGACGGACACCCGGGGCGCATCGGCCGCGGTCGCCCGCACGATGTGGTCGGCGCTCACGGCGAGGTTCAGGCCGCTCCGTCGGGTCCGGTGCTGCAGCGTGGTCCGCGAACCCAGGATGGTCGCGTCCACCGCCACCAGCGGACGGGCGAGGAGTTCCTGGACGCGCGGGTCGTCGTGGGTGGTGGGCAGCGGCTCGTTCGCGAGCACTTCCGACAGCACGGTGACCGCGAGCGGGCCGTCGACCGCCGTCACGCGGTAGCGCACGGCGGCCAGCGAACGGTGTTCGAGGGAGACCAAGCGGGTCGAGGCGATGTGCACGCGCCGTCCCTCCGCGGACTCCCAGTCCACCTCCCGGTGCAGTGTGCCCGCGCGAAGATCGAGACGACGGGTGTGCGTATGCACCGTCCCGTGCTCGACGTCGAACGGCTCATCGCCGACCAGCAGGCGGATGAGCTGCCCGTTCGGGACGTTGATCACCGCCTGCCCCGTCTCGGGGTAGCCGTAGCCGTCCTCCGCGTACGGCATCGGATGATCCTCGAACACGCCGTTGAGATAGCTCCCCGCGACACCGCGCGGATCCCCTTCATCGAGGTTCCCGCGCCAGCCGACGTGACCGTTGGAGAGCCCGAAGACGGACTCCTCCTGTGCAAGGTGAGCGGGGTCGACGTTCTCGATGCCGACGGCCCAGGGCTCGACGGTGAAGCGCGCCGTCATCGCTTCGTCGCCTCGCGGCGAACGTCGGGGGAGGAGACGAGGAGGCCGAGGCGCATGGGGTTCCCTTCTTCCGGACCGTATGCGTCGACGGTATCCGCGTCGTCGCATCGGCACGAGGGAGTTGCGCCGTGTCGATCCGGTCGGGTAGGCGCTCAGCGGCGCACGCCTCGGCGGGGCAGCAGCACCGCCCCCAGGACCGCCACGATCGCCGCGGTGCGCCAGCCCGGGTGCACGCGCAGCCAGGTGGTGACGCTCCCGCGTCCGCGGTGCGGCAGCCCGCCGCGCTGCTCGGTGTCGCGGAGCGGGCCGAGGAGGTTCCCGAACCGCGCCTGCGCCTCTTCGGCCGTGCGCATCATCCGCGGGCCGAAGCGCCCCAGCGCGGCGTCGAGCACAGCGGGTGCCCCCCGCTGAACGCCGGTGAGCAGGAGGGCGCCACCGCCGACATGCATGGTGCGGGTGGGATGGACGGCGGCGTAGACGATCGCCCGCGCGACCGACCGGGCTCGGTAGTGCGGGTGCGGTCCGCTCGGACGGTACGTCATCCGACTGCGGGCATGGCGATAGATGGGTGTGTCGATGACGGCGGGACGGACGACGGTGATCGTGACGGGCGCGCGCTCGGCACGCAACTCGCGGCGGAGGGCGTCCACCGCCCCTTCCACCGCGTGCTTCGAGGCGGCATAGGCGCCGTGCAGCGGCATGGCGACGACCGCCTCGGCAGAGCTCACGACGATGATTGTCCCGCCCGAGCGGCGCAGCGCGGGCAGCGCCGCCTGGATGCCGTTGAGCTGTCCGACGACGTTGATCTCGAGGATCCGACGGAACTCCTCGGGGGTCGTGTCGGCGAGCGGGGCATAGAGGAGTACGCCGGCGTTGCCGACCCAGGTGTCGATCCGGCCGAACGCGTGCGTGATCTGGTCGACCGCGTCCTGCACCGCCCGGCGGTCGGAGACGTCGCACACGATCCCGCGGACGTCCCCGCCTTCCGCGGCGATCTCCGCGACCGTCTCGGTCAGCGCCTGCTCACCGCGGGCGAGCAGGACGACGGATGCTCCCGCTCTCGCGAAGCCGAGGGCCGCCTCCCGGCCGATCCCGCGGGAGCCGCCGGTGACCACCACCACCTGCGCATCGAGGGGCGGCCGCCGTGCGCGTGTGCGCGGCGACCGCCCCTTCCGGATGACCGGTGTCCGCATCTCACTCCTTGTGGAGCGCGTCCTGCGCCGCGCCGGCGACCTTCTCCACGACGTTCGGCAGCTCGGTGGTGCCGTAGAAGCGCGCGTCGGGGTGGGTGGGCGGGGGCATCTCGGCCGTGGTCGTCGGACCCTCGTGGTAGCTGAACTCGCCGTGTCCGTCCGGGGTCGGACCCGATGCCCAGGTGCCCTCGGCGGCGGCAGGGCCATCGCTGAAGTTGAGGTACTGGTACGAGACGTCTCGGTGCTCCTTGGACAGCGGGAAGTTGCTGGGCACGGGCAGCTTCTCGGCGCCCTCGGCCTTGAGCTCCTCCGCGGCGGCGAGCCACTGGTTCTGATGCATGGTGTCACGGGCCAGGAGGAAGCTCAGCAGGTCCCGCACGCCGTGATCGTCGGTCATGTGGTAGAGGCGGGCGACCTGCACCCTGCCCTGCATCTCGGCGTTGGCGTTGGCCATGAAGTCGGCGAGGAGGTTGCCGCTCGCGGTGATGTACGAGCCCTGCCACGGGTTGCCGTTGCTGTCGACCGGGCGTGCGCCCGCGCCGGCGACGATGCCCTGCTGCACGTCGGTGCCGCCCACGATCGCGGCGACCGTCGGGTCGTCCTGCACGGCGTCTTCGGTGATACCGAGCGGGGACTTCTCGAGGAGCTGCGCGATCATGACGGCGAGCATCTCGACGTGCCCCATCTCCTCGGCTCCGATGCCGAAGACCAGGTCGCGGTACTTGCCGGGGATGTGCATGTTCCAGGCCTGGAACTGGTACTGCAGCGCGACGGTGATCTCGCCGTACTGCCCGCCGAGGACCTCTTGCAGCTTGCGGGCGTAGACGGCGTCCGGGGCCTCGGGCGTCGCGGAGAATTGGAGCTCCTGTCGATGGAAGAACATATCGAGCCTTTCTCTTCTGGGGATGGGCTGGCCATGCAACGCCTGGTCGGCCGATCCACTCAGGGCCTTTCCAAACCCGGAAGCGCCTGGGACAATCCCTCTCGGCCCGCGCAGTGCCGCGACGACCGTTAGCCGGTACGCAGCGACGGCGTCAAGCCCCGTCCGGAGAGCCGGTCCTCCGGGCAGGCTGTCCTCCATGACGGAGGAGACGGCGGCAGCGCAGGATGCGATCGGCGCCTTCCTCGGGTCCCACGTCGACGAGATGGTCGAGCGTCTGTCGGCCTGGGTCGGCATCCCCTCCGTGTCGGCGGACCCCGAGCGTCGCGTGGACGGTGTGCGGTCTGCGCACTGGATCGCCGGCGAGCTGCGCGATGGGGGCTTCACGACGGCGCTGCTGCCGGCAGGCGACGCGATCACCGTGTTCGCCGAGCGGCCGGCCGCGCCGGGAGCGCCGACGGTCCTCGTCTACACGCACCACGACGTCCGCCACGCCAAGCCGGAGGAGTGGAGCGAGACGGCGCCCTTCACTCCGGTGCTCCGCGACGGACGGCTCTACGGCCGCGGTGCATCGGACGCGAAGGGCCAGGCGCTCGCGCACGTCTGGGCGCAACGCGCGCTCGCCGCCGTGGACGGCCCAGACGCAGGTGTGCACCTCAAGCTGCTCATCGACGGCGAGGAGGAGATCGGCTCGCCCCACCTCGAGGAGCTGCTGGGGGGAGACCCCGCACGGTTCGCGTGCGACCTCGTGGTGTTCTCGGACACCCTGCAGTGGGAGGTCGATTCCCCGGCCCCGGTCACCTCCATGCGGGGGACGCTCACCGCGACTCTCACGGTGCAGGGCCCCGACCGAGACGTGCACAGCGGTGCGGCGTCGGGTGTGACGGTGAATCCCGCGCTCGTCCTGTCCCGCGTGCTCGCGCAGTTGCACGCCGAGGACGGGAGCATCGCGATTCCCGGCTTCTACGACGACGTGCCGACGGTCAGCGACGAGCGTGCGGCGGAGCTGGAGGCGGTGCCGTTCGACGCGGACGACTGGGCGCGGCGCACCGAGACCAGGGTCATCGTCGGGGAGGAGGGCTTCACGCCGAAGGAGCGCCTCTGGGTGCGTCCGGCCATCGAGGTGATCTCGCTGCTCGCCGGAGACCCCGAGGGCATCGAGCGTTCCGTCATCCCCCGGGAGGCCATGGCGTCGCTGAGCATCCGGACCGTGACCGGCCAGCGCAATCACGACGTCGCCGATCTGCTCCGCGCCTTCATCGCCGATGTCATGCCGTCGGAGGCGACGTATCGCTTGGAGGTCGACGAGGACATCGCGCAGGAACCGTACGCCTCCCCGCCAGGGCCGATGCGCGACGCCCTGGAGCGCGCCCTCGCCCGCGGCTACGGCCACGCGGTGCAGGGGCGGATGGGGAACGCCGGGGGAGGGCCGGCGGAGCTGCTGTCCCGGGAACTCGCCGCCCCGGTGATCTTCCTCGGTACGGGGCTGCCGGAGGACCACTGGCATGCGAGCGACGAGAGCATCGATCTGCGGATGCTCGTCCGCGGCGCTGCGACTCTCGCGCATCTGTGGCGCGAGCTCGCCGCCGCCTGAAGACTCCGCCGGGGGATGCGAGGAGGAGGCTCGTCCCCCGGCGGGCTACGCTGGACGCAGGCGCCACCGCCCCGGTGCCCGGTCGCAGGAGCCCGGTGCGGACGACGCCTGCGAACCTGACACCGACGGCTTGAGGAGAACGACGCCGATGACCGACACCCAGATCTTCGAGCCCGAGGGCCGCGCCATCCCCTTCGTCGACGAAGGCGATGGGCCGGTCAAGCTCGTGCTCATCCAGGAGCGCGGCCTCGCCGCCGACGTGCTCGGAGTCGTCGGTCACTACCTGGCCGAGGAGGCCGGATTCCACGTGGTGCGGATCGGCCATCGCGCAGATGACGCCGACACCTCGATCGACGACCGTGTCGCGGACGCGCTCGCCGTCATCGACCACATCGGCCTCGGCGACACGTGGATCGGCGGCCATGGCTTCGGCGGCACGGTCGCGCGCTCCTTCGCGCTGGCGCACCCCGACCGTGTGAACGGTCTGGCCCTCCTCGGCGTGGAGGATGTGGACACCCCCCTGGCCCCGGTCATCCCCGTACTGCTGATCCAGGGGACGGCCGACGAGGTCACCCCGCCCGCGAACGCCGAGAGCCTACGCGGCACGGCTCCGGAGCGCGCCAGCATCAAGGTCGTCGAGGGCGGGGACCATCTCTTCCCGATGACGCACCCCATCGAGACGGCTGTGGTGCTCGAGGAGTACCTCGACTGGGACTGAGCCCGACCGTACACAAGCGCGAACGCCGCGGCCGGATCGGCCGCGGCGTTCGAAGCGTGAGATCTCAGGCGACCTGAGGGAGCACGGCGAAGGAGACGGAGCCTTCGTCGTCCACGCCCGCATCCAGCACCTTGTCGTCCAGGGCGGAGGCGGCGGCCTCATCGAGGAAGAGGCGGGTACCGGACAGCTCGACGACCTGATCGGCGGGCTCCGGATCGGCGGTCACGGCGACGGCGAGACGGGCTGCGCCCGTGTCGTCCTGCGCCTCGGCGGTGTGGATGCGCAGCCCGGCGGCCGGCGCGTCGTTCTGCCGACTCACGAGGGTCGACACGATGGCGGTGGCGTTGTCGGTGAGGGTGAGCATGAGCTCTCCTTTCCGGTTGGGGCATGACGCGGTCGCGACATGTCCGGGCTACGATTCCCCATGATCCGGATTGCCTCGACCCCCTTGCATGTTCGGGGGTGGTGCCCTTAGCCTCGCAGCCGCTTCCGGAGGAACACCTGCGCGGTCCCGTCGCCCTGCGGCACCCGCTCGCGCTCCTCATACCCGCAGGACTGGTACAGCCGGATGTTCGCTTCGCTCAGGCTGCCCGTGAAGAGCTCGGCCTCGCGAGCATCGCTGGACTTCTCCGCGGCGTCGAGGAGTTTGCGCCCGATGCCCTCACCCTGCATGTCCGGCGCGATCGCGATCCGTCCGATCAGGAGGAGGTCATCGGACTCGACGAACCGGATGGCCCCGACCAGGCGACCGTTGACCCGGGCGCCGAGACCACGCTCGGAGGTGAGCTCGGCTTCCATCTCAGCGACGGTCTGGGTCAGCGGCGGCATGTCGACACTGCCGTAGATCGCCGCCTCCGACACGAAGGCCGCCCGCTGGATCGTCAGCACCTCACCGGCATCCGCCGCGGTGAGAGGTGCGATGACCACCTCGGGACGATCCTCCTGCGCTGCTGTTCCCACTGCTCCGCCTCTCTCGATGGCCCTGTCGCCTCCCTCACGTTCGGGGGTGAGCCCGGTGGGTGTCAACCCCCTCGAATCGGCCGCCAGGCGGGGTTAGCGTGACGGCAGGAGGTCACACCATGGCAGACACGAAGTCCAAGAAGACCAGCAGCTCCAGCAGCAAGGACGGGACGGCGAAGGCCGGCGTCAAGACCACGCGCCAGCAGAACGCGGAGAAGGGGTTCACCGCATCCCCGACCCTCGCGGCGAACCTGCAGGCCGTGCTCGTCGATCTGCTCGAGCTCTCGCTGCAGGGCAAGCAGGCGCACTGGAACGTCGTCGGACGGAACTTCCGCGACACGCACCGTCAGCTCGACGAGATCATCGAGGACGCGCGGACGTTCAGCGACACCATCGCGGAGCGCATGCGCGCCCTGCACGCGGTCCCCGACGGCCGCAGCGCCACGATCGCGAAGACGACCACGCTGCCGGAGTTCCCGACCGGCGAGGTGTCCACGACGGAGACCATCGACCTCGTCACCGCGCGCCTCGAGGCCGCGGTGGGGACGATGCGCGACGTGCACGACGCCGTCGACGAAGAGGACCCTACCTCCGCCGATCTGCTGCACGCCGTCATCGAGCGACTCGAGCAGTTCGCGTGGATGGTGAGCGCGGAGAACCGCAGCCCCGCCGGCCGCTGACCGGCCCGCTGTCCGGCCGCCGCCCCCGTCGCCCTCAGGCCGACGGGGGCGGCGGTTCGTCGTCTGCCCCGACGCGCGACCGCGCCCGCCGCAGCAGGCCGGGCAGCGCCATCCACAGTCCGACGACGAGCAGGAGAGAGGCGACGAGCGCGACGACCCCGGCCGCCCGGCTCACCGTGAAGTCGACGATGAGCGTCGTGACGCCGATCGTCAGGGCACCGATCACGACCAGGTCGATCTTCACGAGGCGGGCCGCCGTCCGGACGAGCTCGGGCTTCAGCCGGCTGCCGAACAGGGCGCGGTGGATGCCCACAGGGGCGAGGGCGAGGATCGTGGCGATCGCCGCCAGCGCCACGAGCACCACGTAGAGGTCGCGCTGGAACTCGTCCATGTCGGTGAATCGCGGCTGGAAGGCCACCGCCAGAAGGAAGCCGGTGAGGATCTGCGTGCCGGTCTGCATGACCCGCAACTCCTGCAGCAGCTCCTCCCAGTTGCGGTCCGCGCGCTCGTTCGGGGTCTCGTCGCGGCCATCGTCGCGGTCGTCGCGCTCGTCGGCGCCGCCGCGTGGTTCTGCTGTCATGGCGATAGTCTCGTGGGCACGCTCCACCGCTGTCCAGATCGCCGCGATGGCGTCCGGACGCGCCGCTGGGAAAGGATGAGAGATGACCCTGCCTCCGATCGACGAATGGTGGCCCGAGCTGTCCGACGATGCGCGTCGCGCGGTGGTCGGCAGCGGGTCACGGCATCTCGACGAGGATGTCCGAGAGGAGATCCGGGAGATCACCGGAGCCGTGGTGGGGATGATCGAGTCTCTGTCGGACGACGACCTGGCATACGCCCGCGCGCACGCGCCCGAAGAGGCGTGAGGGCGCTCAGTCTTCGGGCTGCTCAGCCGTCTCCTCGCGCAGCCGCGGCTCCGTACGGCGCTCGGGGCGTACGCCGTGCTTGTCCGCGTAGAACGCGCGGATCCGGTCCATGTCGGCGGCCACGTCGCCTGTGAGGTCGATCGTCGGCCCGAGGCCCGTGGTCATGGTGTGGCGATCGACGAAGCCGAGGGTGACCGGCATGCCGGTCGCGCGGGCGATCCGGTAGAAACCGCTCTTCCAGTACTCGTTCCCGCCGCGCGTCCCGTCCGGGGTGACGACGAGGCCGAAGACCGTTCCCGCGTGCACCTGGTCCACGACCTCGCCGACGATGCGCGCGGGATCCGCGCGATCCACGGCGATGCCCCCGAGGCCCCGCATGATCGGCCCTCGCCAGCCGCGGAAGAGACTCTTCTTGCCCAGCCAGTGCACGTCGATGCCGAGGCGCCACGCGATGGCGAGCATGAGCACGAAGTCCCAGTTCGAGGTGTGCGGGGCGCCGATCAGGACGGTCGGTCGCGTGGGCGCGGCGTCGGCGATGAGGGTCCACCGGCTGACGGCCCAGTACACGCGGGCGAGGAATCGTCGGAGCATCCGTCCAGATTAAGGGGAACGGCCTATCGATCGCCTGGCGACGGGGCCGCGGGGATCCGCGTGAGCGCCGCGGTGAGCGCAGGGTCCAGCCCGGGGACGTCCTCGACGGGAACGGCCAGCGCGAGCAGAGCCCTGCTGAAGTAGTTGCGCGCCGCTGCGGCCAGAGTGATGTCCACGATCTGCCGGTCGGTGAACCCCAGCTCGCGCAACTCTTGAGTGTCCGCGTCGGTCATCGCCGCGGGAGCGGTCGACAGGCGCGTCGCGAAGCGGATCACGGCCTGCTCCTGCTCCGTGAAACCGCGGTCGTCCCCCGCGGCGAACGCGGCGAGTCCGGCCTCATCGACGACGCCGGCGCGCAGGGAACGGCGGCCGTGGGCCAGCAGACAGTGCGCGGAACCGACGGCCCGCGCCGCGCCGAGGGTCGCGGCCTCATAGACCCGGACGCCGATCGACGGGACGATCGCGCGGACGAGCGCTTCGAAGGCGGCGTGGGCCTCGGGGTTCACCGCCATGGCGCGGGTGTGTGCGAACACGATGCCGTCGTCGGCGAGGTCGCTCTCGTACATCGCGGCGACATGTCCGGTCGCGGTGGCCCGTTCGGGAGGGTGGATGATCATGGCGCCTCCTCGGCTGCCGGGGGCGCGCGGCGAGGGCGTGCACCCCCTCGCCGGGAACGATACGCCGCTGTCGGCTCGCAGAGAAGAGCATGCGGCGCCCGGTGCTCCCGGCGGGCGTACGATCGAGGGATGACCGAATCGAAGCAGGAGAACACCGGGCAGGACGCGCCGCTCGGGCTGCAGCCGCTGCCGGGTGCGATCGAGCTGCTCGACGGCGCTGCCGCCGGCTACTGCAGCAACGGCGTCTGCCACATCCCCGCCCCCAAGGAGCGGTGAGCAGCAGACGCCGTCGGAGTGGCTGCGCGGTCAGTGACCGCCGTGCGCCGCGTCGCCGATGTCGTCGGCGGGCTTGCGCACCAGCGGGCTGAGCGCGACCGCTGCGAGCGAGATGATCGCCGCGATGAGGAAGGCCGTCCGCGCGCCGGGGGCACCGGCCACCGCCCGCGACAGGCCCTCATCCTCGCCGGCGTGCAGGATCGCCGAGTACGTGACCGTGAGCAGCGCGACACCGGCCGCGCCACCGACCTGCTGCAGGGTGTTGAGCACCGCGGAGCCGTGGGAGTACAGCGAGCGGTGCAGCGACCCCAGCGACGAGGAGAAGAGCGGCGTGAACGACATCGCGAGGCCGACCGACATGGCGGCCTGCACGATGATCAGCAGCCACCACACGGTGTGCTCACCGACCGTCGAGTAGAAGAACAGCGACGCCGAGACGAGGATCGTGCCGGGGATGAGCAGCGGACGGGTCCCCTTGGCGTCGTACACGCGACCCATCACCGGTCCGAGGAGACCCATCAGCACCGAACCGGGGAGCAGGATGAGCCCGGACTCCAGTGCGCTGAGCCCGGCCACGTTCTGCAGGTACTGCGGCAGCAGCGTCAGGGTGCCGAACATCGACAGCGCCAGGATCGACATGATGATGACGGCCAGCGAGAAGTTCGCCGAGCGGAACACGCGCAGGTCGAGCAGCGCGTCGTCCACGCGCTGCAGCACGAGCTGACGCCAGACGAAGAGGGCGAGGGAGACGGCGCCGACGACCAGAGCGATGACGCCGGTCGTACCGCCCGAGCCGCCTTCGCCGCCGAACTGGCTCAGGCCGAAGACGATGCCGCCGAAACCGAGCGCCGCGAGCGGGATGGACAGCACGTCGAGCGGAGCCTTGCGGGTCTCGCCGAGGTTGGTCATCCACTTCGCCCCCATGCCGAGCGAGATCAGGGCGATGGGCAGCACGATCGCGAACAGCGCGCGCCAGTTGAACGCGTCGAGCACAGCCCCGGCGAGCGTCGGGCCGATGGCGGGGGCGAGCGAGATGACGAGGCCGACGCGGCCCATCATGCGACCGCGCGACTGCGCGGGCACGACGTTCATGATCGTGGTCATGAGCAGCGGCATCATGATGCCGGTACCCGCGGCCTGGATCACGCGACCCACGAGCAGCACGGAGAAGCCGGGGGCGACCAGCGCCACGAGCGTGCCGAGCGAGAACGCCGTCATCGCGGCGATGAAGACCTGCCGCGTCGTGAAGCGCTGCAGGATGAAGCCGGTGGTCGGGATGACCACCGCCATCGTCAGCATGAAGGCACGCGCGTTACTAGAAATCTTACCGATGTCTGCGGATTTCGCTAGCGGAGCGGGCGATACGCCCCGCGCCGCTCGGGGTGGATTTCCCAGGCGCGGCAGATCGATCCGCAACTAGCAATGTACGGGAGGAACGTGCGCGCAACCTTCAGACCTCGTATGGGCGATTATCGCTCCGGGAGGACCGTTCGAATGGTCAGGCCGCGATCCGTGCCCGCAAGCGCTGAGCGCGATTGTTCAGGCCGTCTCGGAGCGCTCGCCGATGCGTAAGACGAAGGTGGGCGGAGACTCAATCGCCAACTCGACACCACCGTTTGGTCACAGCGATTTGCCGCGTCCGAAGGCTTCTCGACGTTGCTTGCCTGAAGGGGCGCGAGGGATCGACATACTCACGCGGGCGCATGCAACCGTGGCATCGCGTTCGACGCGAGTTGGTCGAACGAGGATTCTGGCAGCGCGGCCGGATCCTCATGAACTCGTTCCGCGCGTTACAGGAGGGTGCGGATCTCCTAGGTAATGACTTCGTTGTCGTTCGACCTACGGTTCCGAGTCACCTAACCGGCAAGCCCGGATCATGATCCATGCTCGGGATGTGGGCGCGCGCCCGGGGTGCATTCACCGTCGGACACGCGCCCATCGGCAATCAGTGCACGCGGTTGCAACGAGGGTCGTGGCCGGCGCACAGCGCGTCGTGCATCAGAGCGAGCGCGGTCTCCCGAACCCGCTGGATGGTTGCCCGCGAGGGCGTCCACCGTGCGCCGTTCGCGTCGGGGTTGTCGAGTGCGGCCCGCTTCAGTTCCTTAGCGATGACCGCGTCGGCGGCGCTGTCGTCGCCGTTGAGACCGAATGCTCGATTGATGATGAGAAGGGGGCCGGTCTTCCCGTCGCTGCCGGCGGTCAACGCGGCGAGTGCGCGCGCCACGTCGAGGACGCAGTCGATGTCGTCATAGGGGTCGAGCGCGATGCTCGAGTGCGCGGTGTCTTCGTCGATGCTGGAGTGTCCGCCCAGCGCGCTGTGCAGGGCGCGCATCGACGCTTCCGCGAGGACGCCGCGTGCCTGCGCGATGGCGGAATCGAGGTTGCCGCCCGCCTCAGTCATCGCGGTGCGATACTCGCGGCGTCGCTGGGCCGGGATGGTCATGGCGCCCTGCATGTTCGTTTCGTCTGCGGCACGGAGGATGGAACGCTCGAGCGTCTGGATGAGTCGCACCCCCGCCTTGTTCGTGAACACCGCCTCCGTGAAGCCGGCGAGGACGTTGGAGCGGACTTCGTCGATGTCGACCGAGCCGCCCATGCGGCGGTACTCAGAGGCAGCCCGTCCGCGCAGAGCGGGGATGTACTGCCACAGCAGCTGCTCGAAGTGCGGGCGGCGGCGCTGATTGACCTCCCGACGCGCCTCTGCGATGAGGTGGGCTTCCTGCTCGGCGGTCAGCTGCTCCCGCGTCTCGTTGTCGGGCGTGATGAAGATGCCGTTGAAGTTCATGAGGGTCTTTCGGAAGTCACGCGAAATGATTTGCGTGGTTCGGATGTGGTTCGGTCAAGGTGTTCAGTTGTGGGGTTAGCGCTTGCCGCGGTTACCCTGCGGCAAGCTCCGAAGCGGCCCGGCGCGCCTGCGGGAACGTGCCTCAGCACGCCCGCTCAGGTGACCCGAATCGGTTGCTTCCGTAGTCCCCCTATGCGGTCCGCCTCGAAATGAGCGCACTGCCTGTCGGTTGCTGGTTGCAGGTCGGGTTCGCGAGCAGGCGAACACGCTGGTCAAGCCGAAAATCGCGCCAACTGGCGAGAGTGTTCGGGTCGGGTCGGAACGAAGGGGTGGTCGACGCAATATCGCTTGAGGGCTACATGACGCTGGGAGGCAGCTGCTGTGCCGCGTCAAAGGCCCGCCCGAACTCGACAGCGGAAACGACGAAGCCGTCATGCGGATCGTTGATCTGCATGACGGCTTCGCTATCTGAGGCTCGGGATCGAGGCGGTCGGCGAGCTCTTCATGCCGCTCGGGGTTCACCGCTGCGCGCGACGAGCGTCTACGCGGTTGCGCCGTAACCGTGGCCCCAGGACGGGCCGTAGACCTCTGCATCAGCGAGGATGGGCACACCCATGAAGTCCGTCTCCATCACTTCCTTCATCCGGAGTACCGTCTTCTCGGCCTCGGCGACCGGAGCCTGTCCCACGACCTCATCGTGTACCGGCAGCAACAGGTTGTTGCCGTAGCCGGAGTCGTAGAGGCGGATCAAGGAGTCCGCGAGAATGTCACGCGCAACGGACTGAACGGCGTAGTTGGTCGCGGTGAACGCGCGTGATCCATCTAGGGGCAGAAGTCGACCGTGAACGTTCACGACCTCGAAACGCTCGCGCCGACGCGCATCGGCGATGAGTCGCTTCCCGTATTGCTTGATGCCGGGGAACAGCTCGTCGTACTTGCGCATCGCCGGCTCCACCTGCGCCTCGGGGATACCGGTTTGGAGGGACACTGTAGAAGCGCTCGCGCCGTACACTTTCCCGAGACCGATCTGCTTGCTCAGATCCCGTTGTCGCGACGTGAAGTTCCGCCCGAAGACGAGGCTCGCCGTGAAGTTGTGGAGGTCTTGTCCGCCTAGGATCGCGTCGAGCATCCTTTGGTCTCCGCACAGTGCGGCAAGCACTCGCATCTCGATCTGCTTGAAGTCGAGCGAGATGATGACCTGGCCAGGATCCGCGATGATGCACCTCCGCACTGACCAGCCCTTGGAGGGCAGCTGCTGGAGTGCTGGGCGGGAGAGCGACATGCGTCCCGTGCGCGCGGCAAGCGTCGTGATGGACGGATGGATACGACCCTCGACATCGGTCTGGAAGAGGAAGGGGCGAGTGTACGACTCCTTCCACCCCTGCGCTCGTCGCGCGTGAATGACCGCCTCTGCGAGCGAGTTCGGATTCCTTCTTCCTCTCCGCTCACCGTCTTCGGTGAGGTCGGCGAGAGGCAGAAGGACGGTCTTGTCGACCTTGAACACTCCGCTCTTGGTGCGCTCAGTCAAGTGCTCACCCATGGCGAGAAGTGCCGAAGCGACCTGCGAAGGGTTCTGGACGCTGGTCACGCCGTATCGAGCTGCTTGAAGGGTCCAGCGAGTTGCGTCGTTACCGAGAACGTCGTTCAGCGACTTTGTGTACTCGCGGTCGACGCGGACACCTCGCCGCGCCATCGTCGACGTGAGTGCCTGGAGCCGATGCTCCTTTGTGGCCAAGGCTGTCAGGTCGAGCTCATGGATCATCGGGGCGATCCTTCTGAACAGGCTGAGGATCAGGTGTGCGCGTACGCCCAGTAGTTCGGGATCGGCCACGTTCTCGGTGCTCGGCGCTTCCGGCGCGAGGTACTGTCGTACTGCTTCTGTGAGAGAGTGCCCGGAACCGCCGTCCTTGCGGGGTCGCGGGTCCAAGAGGTGCGTGAGCACCCGCGTGTCGAAGGTCGCTCCGGCGAGTTGCTCGATGGTGACTCCGAGGTGTCGGTCGAGCGCCTCCATGGTGTGGGCCGCGTCGTGCATCACGAGCCGGTGGCCACCGCCCAGAGAGTCCCTGATGACTTGGCGCCACAGGTCAACCCGCAGGACCCAGGCGCCTGTGTCGGCGGCCAACGCCACGTGGGTCAGTCTCGCGTTCGGCTGGTAGATGTCCACAGGCGGGATCGTGACGGCGATGATGTTCGTTGAGGCGAATGCCTCGCGCATCGCTGCGAGGTCAGCCGAGAACTCTGGGGAATCGATGATGATCTGCATGATGGACGTGCCTCAGACGGGGATGGGGTCGGGCGTGGGCGCCTCGGCGAGCCAGTCGTCGAGAGAAGGGACGTCGCGGACCGACGCGGTCACCGCGGTCACCGCGGTCTCTGGCGAGGGCAACGCGACGGAGTTCGCCTTGTCCTCCTCTGCTGCCTTCGCACGATCCGCGTCGTTGGCGGGACGGATCCCGTCGAAGGCTTGACCCTTGTTGGTCTTGCGCTGAACGAGGCCGCGTTCTGTGAGCGCTCCATAGAACGCGCGCCGCGTCCACACCTCCTTGAGGGGAAGTCCTTCGGCCTTGGTCCACGCGGTGTACGACTCGTAGAGCGTTGCCCCATCGCAGCGCGAGCTCGCGTCGGCGACGAAATTGCCGGGGAAGAACCCTGCGAGAGCGTCGCTCGTGGCCTTGTAGGTCTTCGTCGCGTCTTTGATCCACTGTGGGTCACGAAGTCCTTCGCGATGCCAGCGCACGGCACCCTGAACCAACCAGGTGGCGATTCCCTGTGCCTCGCTACGCAGCGTGGCCCCGAGGTTCGGATCGGCGGTCCCGGCCTCGGTGAAGGAGTGGTTCCAGTGGATCATCTTGACGCGCCGCCAGAGACCACCGTCCTGTCCCTTGAAGGCTGGCTTGTTGTTCGAGGCCAGCAGCAGCAGGAAGTTCGGCTTGAACGTGAAGTTTTCCTTGTGGAGGAACCGCGCGGTAACGCGGTCACCGCCAGTCACGCTCTTGAGCTTGGCCTCGTCCATCGCCTTGCCCGCGTTGCCCTCGGATGCGAGAGCGAACCGGGCGCCCTTGAGAGCCGCGGTGTCGTTCGAGATCCCTCCGGCGGGCTTCTCCTCGAACACCGAGAATGCGGTCGTGACGGTGAAGTCGTCGCAGACGTCTGCAATCGCTTCGTGCATCGTGCTCTTGCCGTTGCCGCCCTTGACGCCGTAGTTGACGATGAAGCACGCCTCGGACGTGTGGCCGGTGATCCCGTAGCCGAGCAGCACCTGGAAGTACTCGACGACGCCCTCTTTCTCCGGGTGGGCCTCTTCGATGAAGCGCACCCATCGGGGCGCCGTGGCTTCAGGGTCGTAGTCGAATCGGAATGACTTGGTGAGCAGTAACGAGGGATCGTGCGGGCCGAGGTCACCGGTGCGCAGATCCACCACCCCGTTGGTAAACGCGGCCAGGTGGTTGTGCTGGTCGAACGCGGTGAAGCTGACGCCGACGCCGGGGAGAGCTTGGAGCTCGCGGACCATCGCGGAGAGGCCTCTCGAGGACTGCACCGCCGCGGCGAATCGAGACCAGCGCGTCGCTCGCTCCTGTTCGTCGCTGTCACGGGCCTTCCCCTCCGCGTTCTGGACCTCTACCGCAGCATGAGCGCGGACGATGTCGGCGACCTGTTGAGCCCAGGTACGGACCTGCTGAACTCCATCAGGACGCCAGACGCCCTTGTCGACGGTCATGAAGCCTGTCTCCGGTGTGTACCGGAGATCAGCGCCGAGCCCTTTGATGTAGGCGAGCAGGTAGCGAGCCGCCCCGAGGTCGGTGAGCGAGTAGAGCTTCTCGTTCCAGGAGCGACGGGAGACTTCGACCAAAGCGAGCGGCTTCTTCTCGGCGATGGCATGCATGAGGAGTGGTCGGAAGGCTTCGCCCTCCTGCGCGCGCCAGTCGGAGAGGTCGAGGCCCTCGGGCACGTCAAGAACTCGCACGGAGACTTCGCGCTCGACGAGGAGCTTGGCGAGGTTGGAGTTGAAGTTGCTGCCGGCGGTGTCGCCATCTCCGCAGATCACCACAGGCCGACCGTCTACCCACGAGGCGATCTCGTCGGCGTTGCTAGCGTTCACTCCCGCGGCACCGGCGATGGCAATGGCGTCGTACCCGATGGCGGCGGCAGTCAGCCCGTCGCCGGGGCCCTCGACGATGAGGACCTCGTTCCAGTCCGTGGAGCCCGGGAGCCACGCCATCCGGCTCCATGCCGATCCCCTCGGGTTCTTCGGTCCGAGCCACTTCACGGCGTGCGTTCCGTCTATATCTCGTCCTTGGTAGCCGCGGGGGACGCCCTGCGGCGTCAGGAACGGGACGACGAGTCGACGGACGCCGCCCTGGGTCACCGAGCCAAGCTGCAGTCGTTCGGCATCTGCGCTCGTGATCCCGAACCGACGCTGGGCATAGTTGCGGCCGTCGTCGTCGAGGTTGGCCGACCACGTGTCCAACTGCGTCGCGAGGGCAGCGATCTCCGCGACCCCCGCGGGGGTCTTCGACGTTGAGGAGCGGAGCGGCGGCGCGTCAGAGATGTCGATGGTCGCGATGTCGCGGAGCGTCATATCGAGTGCCTTGAGCACGGTCTTGTTGGAGCATCCGACCCGGCAGTGAATGAGGACCTTGCCGTGCTCGGTGATGGTGATCCGCAGATGCGGGTTCTCGGGACGGTCCTCGTGCGCTGGACAGACAGCAAGGATGCCGTCGCTCGTGCGGCCAGTCACGTTCAGGCGGGAGATGAGTTCGGAGTAGAGCATGAGGGTCGGTTCTTGTCTGGGTCAGTCGTTGAGAAGAAGGTGTGCGGTCGCGTGCGAGAGGGTGGCGCGTCCGGTCGGGGTCTTTGAGATGCGAAGCGTCGCCGGAACATCGCGACCAGCGGCTTCGAGCCGTTGAGGGATGTCCGCTCGGCGGAGGCGTTCAGCGAGGTCCCATGAAGTGGACCGGAACAGGAGCGTCCCCAGGTCCGGTGCTGCGGCGAGCTGGCAGTACAGGCTGGTGACAGGCCGTTCTCCGGTGTCGCGCGCCCGCCGCCGTCGCTGCAGCAGGCTGAGTTCGCGGTCCGGGTCGGGAACTCGGGAGCTGTCCGGGAGGATGAGCTCGTCTCCGGTGCTCGTGTAGTCGGGGTCCGTGTTCTTGCGGAAGAACCGGGTCTGGAACGACATGGAGGAGGTGATGATGACGTTCAGCTCGGACGCGGCGGTCAGGACCTCGAGTGTGTCCTGCGACGGCCCCGGCCAAGGGCGTGGAGCCGTTCCGCCGAGAACCCGGTGCAGCGAGTTGGCGACCGTCGAGTCGTCGGTGGTGACACGCCAGGAGTCCAGTGACTCGGGGACTCCCTGCAGCTGGTGGGCGAATCGGAGGCGACCTACGACGGGAGTGCGGGGGGAGGGGTTGACCATGAAGATTCCTGACGTGCTGAGATGCGGACGCCAGGTACCTCGCCGGGTTGCTTCAGCACTGCTCAGAAAACTTCTGCGGGCACGAGAAAGCCCCCGTGCTGACGAGCACGGGGGCTTTTGGGAATGTCTAGAAGTAGATCTCTTCGGTGTTCTCCGGACCTGACGCGGAGATCCGGCTCAGCGCATCTCCCAGCCGGCTTAGCGCCGACTCGACATCGGCGTCGCGTGTGTCGTAGTGGATACGACCTAAGGCAACGGTGACGGTCTCGAGGAGCTTGACGATCTCCTTCGGATCATCGAGTGGCGGCAACCTCCGTGAAGAGCGAAGGTCAGCTTGCAGCCGCTCACTTCGACGGCGTAGTCGGGTCCGAGTCGCGGCATCGACAGGTGCGACCCCGTGAATCTGAAGCACTTCCGGTGAGAGGCGAGCGCGCATCTCGGTGGAGACATGATGGCGGAGAGCGGAAAGGAATCCCGACTGGCGTTGACGGGGAAGGCCAGTTGCAGCGAGCGCACTTGCCAACCAAGCCCGGTAGCCGGGGCTGCGGCCGAGGATGTCCTTCGTTCCGTCGGCGAGTTCGAAATGCTGACGCGCTTGGAACACTGCCGCACCCGCCGCTTTCATCGGGCCGGTCTTCTCGTGAGGCGGTCCATTCAGATAGGCACGCACGGCATCAGAGAGCGCGATGCGACCAACTTCAAGTGGATCCATGAAGTCATCTTCTCACGCGTACCGACTTGCGTGGCGCGTGCGTTGATCTTCGCAGTGTCAATGAGCGAACGTACCTTCATGCTTCATGCCCAGTGCAAGTGAATGTCCTTATCAGTTGCCGTCGAACCGTGACGGTGTAGCGACTGCGTTCTATCATCGTCGTATGGCGATGATAGAACGCGACTTGCTTAAGTTGGACGCGGAGGCGACTTACGCGTACGCACACCTTTTCCAGGCGTTCGCTGACCCCACGCGACTGGCTATCGTTCAGCATCTCTCGTCCGGAGAGCATCGAGTGCGCGACCTCGTTGAGCACATGGGGTTCGCGCAGTCGACCGTGAGCAAGCACCTTGGATTCCTCATTGAATGTCGCCTTGCTGTCGCTCGACCAGACGGCCCCGCGACGTGGTACGGCCTCGCGCATCCTGAGGCTCTGCGGGTCGTGATGGTTGCCGCGGAAGCGCTGCTAGGCGCCACCGGAAAGGACTTGGTGCTGTGTGAGCACTTACGAAGCGACAGAGAAAGGGCAGTGTAATGGGTGCGGGACATGACCACGGGCCAACCATGACCGAAGAAGGCATGCCAGGAGACTTCCGCCGCCGTCTCTGGATCGCTTTCGCCATCACCGTCGCCATCGTGGCGGCGCAGGCGGTTGGCTCCGTCATCACCGGCAGCCTCGCTCTGCTCACGGACACCGCGCACGTCATCACCGACGCGTCAGGACTTCTCGTCGCGCTCATCGCGGCAACGTTGATGCTGCGCCCGCCGAGCTCGAAGCGCACCTGGGGCTTTCGACGGATTGAAGTGATAGCAGCACTCGCCCAAGCGGCGCTGCTCCTGGCGGTCGGAACCTACGCGGCAATCGAAGGTATCCGTCGCCTGTTCGAGCCGCCAGAAGTACCAGCGGGGGAGTTGCTCGTCTTCGGCATCATCGGGCTCACCGCCAACATCGTTGCAATCGCGGTGCTCGCATCGAGTCGTGGCGCGAACTTCAACATGAGGGCCGCTTTCCTCGAAGTTCTCAACGATGCTCTTGGTTCACTCGGTGTCATCGTCGCGGCCATCGTCATCGCGACGACAGGGTTTCAGCAGGCAGATGCTCTCGCAGGAATACTCATCGCCGCTCTCATCGTCCCCCGCGCGTTCATATTGATGCGTGAGACCGGCAGTGTTCTCATGGAGTTCACTCCCAAAGGCCTGGACCTCGAGGACGTGCGGGCACACATTCTCAAGCTCGAGCATGTAGTCGATGTGCATGACGTTCACGCATCCACCGTGGCCACTGGGTTGCCCACGCTGAGCGCGCACGTCATAGTTCGCGACGAGTGCTTCCAGGACGGACACGCCATGACGGTGTTGGGTGACATTCGGGAATGTGTGGCTGAACACTTCGAAGTTTCGGTCGCGCACTCGACCTTTCAACTCGAGACCGAGACGGTCGCCGACCACGAGTCAACGTCTGTCCGGCATGCATAGGTGGACGCGGCTTACCGCGCTGCCTCAAGGTGATGCTGCTCCGATACGCGCCGAACGCTCGCTCTGACACTCGCTGAAGCACAACTTCAGTGGTGATGCGTCCAAACCCCGAACTTCCGTAACGAAGTCCGTCGACGCGGAAACCGAAGTCGTCACCGCGAGAATCCGATCCCGCGGCGTCGGGCGGCACGGACGCCATTGAGGATGACGACCACTTCGGCGACCTCGTGGACAAGGACGACACCAGCGAGGCCGAGAACGCCGAACAAGGCGAGGGGGAACAGAACGACGATGATGGCCAGGGCGAGTGCGATGTTGATGGTCATGATGCGCCGTCCGCGGCGGGCGTGGGCGAGGGCTGCGGGGATGAGGCGAAGGTCGTTACCGGTGAAGGCGATGTCGGCGGATTCGATGGCCGCAGCTGAGCCTTTCACACCCATCGCGATCCCGACGGTCGCGGTGGCAAGGGCGGGGGCGTCGTTGACCATGGCCGTCGGACTCTCCGTGACGAGGGCCGTGATGGCGGCGGCCTTGTCGGCGGGGAGTTGCTCGGCGCGTACGTCGCTGATGCCGGCGCGGGCGGCGAGGGCATAGGCGGTTCGCTGGTTGTCGCCGGTGAGCATGACGGTGCGTATGCCCTGCGCGTTCAGCATGGAGATGGTCTCGGCGGATTCGGGGCGCAGTTCGTCCCGCACGCCGATGAGGCCCGAGACCTGACCGTCGGTCTCGACGACGACGACGGTCATACCGTCTCCGGCCATCTCGTCGGCGGACTTGGTGAGCTCACCCAGTTCCGAGAGCCAGCGTGCGTTCCCGACCCGCACGCGGGTGGAGCCGACGAGGCCGGTGAGGCCGTGGCCGGCATCTTCGACGACATCTGTCGCTGCGGGGATGTCGGACGCGGCGCGAATGATGGCGGCGGCAAGCGGGTGAGTGTTCGTGGTCTCGAGGGCGGCGGCGAGGGAGATGATCTCCTCGCGGGAGCGACCGTGAGCAGGCACGACGGCGACGATCTCCGGCTCGTTGCGCGTGAGGGTGCCGGTCTTGTCGAGCGCGACGGTGCGGATGGTGCCGAACTGTTCGAAGGCCTCGCCGGACTTGATGACCACACCGAACTTCGAGGCCGAACCGATGGCGCTGATGACCGTCACCGGAACGGCGATGGCCAAAGCGCACGGGGACGCGGCGACGAGCACGACGAGCGCCCTCTCGATCCACAGGCCGGGATCCCCGACGATGAACCCGAACACGGCCACGAGGGCTGCGATGATGAGCACGGCCGGCACGAGTGGGCGGGCGATCCGGTCCGCCAGGCGGGCCCGCTCGCCCTTGCGGGCGTGCGCCTGCTCGACCAGCTCGACGATCTGGGTGAGGGAATTGTCGCGGCCGTCGGCGGTTGCTTCGATCCGCAACGTCGCAGCCCCGTTCACCGATCCCGCGGGGACGGCGTGTCCCGGTCCGACCTCCACCGGGATCGACTCGCCCGTCACGGCAGACGTGTCGATGCCGGAGCGGCCCTCGACCACCACGCCATCCGTCGCGATCCGTTCTCCCGCACCGACGACGAGGATGTCGAGCTCGCGGACCTCCGCGGCGGGGATCGTCACGTCACCGTTCAGGCGCGAGACACGCACGGTCTCCGGGATCAGCGACAGCAGCGCGCGTAGTCCCTCCTTCGCCCGATCCATAGCCCGATCCTCGAGAGCTTCGGCAAGCGAGAACAGGAACGCCAGCGCTGCAGCTTCGCCCACGTGGCCGAGAGCTACGGCGCCGATGGCGGCGATGGTCATCAGAAGGCCGACGCCGAGTCGGCCCCGCACCAGGCGGCGGATCGCCCCGGGGACGAACGTGTACGCACCCGCGAGGAGTGCGACCGTCTGGAGGACAAGCGCCGGAACCGGCAGTCCGGACCACTCGAAGACATAACCTGCCAGCAGCATCACGCCGGCAACCGCGGACGGCAGGAGCGCGGTGTCGCGCCAGAGCGGTGGCCGTTCTTCGTGCTCAGCGTCCCCGCGCGAATGATCCGCGTCGCGGGGGGAAGCCGGTCCGCAGCAGGCGTCGTCCTCCAGGAGCGGCGTTCGCCTCGATGATGAATCGGACGTGATGGGGTCGGGTCCGCAGCAGGCGTCTGCGGCGGCAGAGGGCTGGCGTAGCTCGAGCCGACGGACAGTTCTCGTCTGGCGTGGCTCGACCGGGCCGCAGCATTCCTCGCTCATCGGATCTCCTCCATCGACCTGTCGGTAGGCGAGCAGCATAGAGGCACGTCACAGTTCTCGTCCGTGCACGCCTCTCCGTCGTCGACCGCGAGGACCGTGTTCACCAGCAGAGTGATGGCTCGAGTCACATGCGGATCCGCGATCTCGTACCGCGTCTGACGTCCCTCCGGTGTCGCGACCACGATGCCGCACCCTCGAAGACACGCGAGATGGTTCGACACGTTGGTGCGAGACAGATCCAGTGCCTCGGACAAGCGCGCCGGGTATCCCGGCCCGGAAAGCAGTTCCAGCAGAATCCGAGAACGAGTGGGGTCAGCCATGGCGCGCCCCAATCGGTTCATCACGTCGAGACGAGAAGCAATGGTCAGCATGCAATGACTATACAGTGCTTGCTGACTTATCCTTCAACAGAGCGGTGCGCTCGAGCTCTGGATGCGGGTGTGGAGTTTCGCCGGGCGACCGCAACGTAGACTGGAGAGGATGATGCGGCGCACGAACACCGGACGCTCAGCGCACGTCCCCCGCGGGCCGCTTGCGATGAGGGTGCTCTTCGGGATCATTATTGCTCTGCTTCTCACGCTCGGTATCGCGAGCACTGTCCACGCTGAGACTGCGACGTCAGCCACAGCGTCACCGGAAAGCTTCTCGTTGTCGAGTGAGCACGACGAACGAGACCAGTCCGCGGTGTCCTCTGCTGGATCATCTGATGTCGCCGCCGCTGTGTGCATAGTCGGCGCGCTTCTCGGCGTGCTGGTATTCGCCCGACTCTCCCGCGCGCGACTCCGCATCCCGATGCAAGCCCCTTCACGAGACTCCGCGCACCGCGCATCGATTCCGCGCATTCAGGGACCACATCTGCTGCGCCCTGACCTCGCGCGGCTGCAGATCTCCCGAACCTGACTCTCCGGCTCAGTGCCGCCTTCATCCGTGCCATCGCGCGGATGCGGATCGACGCACGTCGTCGACAGCTTGGAGAGATGACTTGGAGAACACGCCCCTCACCCCGACCCCCGCCGAGGTCTCAGTCAATCGGCGCGCCGTTTCGCGGAACCTAATCCTCGGAGCCGGCGCACTCATCGGCCTGCTCGCGACATTTTCGGGATGCGCGTCCACTGTCGCATTGAAACCTGCGACGAATGCGAACGCCCCCGAATGCGCTGACGTGACGGTTCGGCTTCCCGCAGCCGTCGGAGAGTTCACCGGTCGCACGACCGATGCCCAAGCGACCGCCGCATGGGGAGACCCGACCATCGTCGTCTTTACCTGCGGGCTCGAGCCGCCAGCACCGACGACGCTGCAATGCGTGACCATCAACTCCGTCGATTGGATCGTCGACGAACAAGATTCCCCCTACCTGCGCTTGACGACCTACGGCCGAACGCCCGCAGCCCAGGCCTACGTCGATACGACGAAGCTCTCCGCGGATGCCGCGTTGCAAGCCCTCGCACCCGCGGTCCAGATGCTGCCGAAAACGTCCGCCTGCTCCGCGCCGGACACCGCGTCATCCGACGACGAGGACGCGCCGACCACGGGCGGCTCCGGAGACCTCCCGTGAACGCCAGGGGGCTCCGACTGGTCGGACCCGCACTCCTGCTCACCTCGGCGCTGGTCGCGCTCCTTCTGGGATTGGTGATAGGTGGCGGGGCTGATCCACGGGTCACCAGCGACCCCGGCGCGGTCGTCCGGTGGGGACTGCCGGTCGCGAAGCTCATCGTCAACCTCGGGGCGGCGGTCATGGTGGGATCGGCCGTCCTTGCTGCGTACGCTCTCACACAGGGCGAGAAGGAGTTCGATACCGCCCTGGATGTCGCCTCCATCGGTGCCGCAGTGCTCACCATCGGCGCAGGAGTCACTGGTTATCTCACCTTCCTGTCATCGTTCAATCCTGAGGTGTCACTCGGCCCGGGATTCGGTCAGCAGTTCGGCAGATTCCTCCTCGAGACGGAGCTGGGTCGCGTCTGGCTCATCACAACAGTGATGGCCGCGATACTCACGGTGATCTCGTATGCGTTCCGGGGATGGGCGGCCGCGCTGTTGCTGACGTTCCTTTCGCTGGCGTCGCTGGTCCCGATGGCCACGCAAGGTCATTCCGGAAGCCTCGCCAATCATGATGCTGCGGTCATGTCGCTCGTGCTGCACATCACCAGCGCGGCGGTATGGCTCGGCGGTCTTCTCGCGCTGGTGTTCCTCAGGCCGTCTGCGCGCGAGCACCGTCTGCGGGCAATCGTCGAGCGATACTCGACCATCGCACTCGTCGCTTTCGTGGTCGTCTCCGTGTCCGGAGTCGCCCGCGCGATGACGTCTGTCAGCGGCTGGCGAGAACTTCTCAGCGCGTACGGAGCTGTGCTCTTGGTGAAGGTGGTGGCGCTCACGCTCCTCGGCGTCGTGGGTGTCGCGCACCGTCGGTGGTACATCCGCCGTGGGGTCGGAGAGCGGGCACCGTTCTGGACGTTCGTCACCGTCGAGTTCGCGGTCATGGGCATCGCGAGTGGTGCCGCAGCGGCGCTCGCCCGCACGCCAGCGCCGGCAGACACCTCAGCTCCGGCGCTGACGACACCGGCTGAGATCCTCACCGAAGCACCGCTTCCACCCGAACTCACACTCGTCGGTTGGCTGAGCGGGAACGACGTGAATCTCTTGTGGGCGGTGGTCGCAGGTTTCGGAGTCTTCTTCTATCTGATGGGTGTCCGTCGCCTGCGGCAACGCGGCGAGGGGTGGAGCGGCCTGCGCACGTTCGCCTGGATCAGCGGGATGGTGCTGCTGGCTTGGGTGAACGGTGGGGCGGTCGCTGTCTACTCCGACTACCTCCACAGCGTCGACGCGGCGGGACGGATGCTCATGCTCCTCGTGGTTCCCTCCCTCCTCGTGTTTGGCGCGCCATATCGCCTGGCATTGGAGG